>JBCCQN010000016.1:0-65368 GCA_039024315.1 Bacteroidota bacterium | reverse complement strand
CGTAACAACACTTTACTTTCTGCCCAAAACATCAATAGCCTTGCTAGCCCTAAGTCAGGTCCTCTGACCACTGGAGTTGAGCGTTCTGCGCAGCAGCTAAAGAAAAAATACAGCCTCAAAAAGCTACTAGCCAAAGACTATCGTTTGCAAGCATTATTAGACGCCGCCTTCTCGGAGCAAGCAGATGCCGATCAGGGTAAATTGTCCTCCTTCAACCTTTATGTCCAGAGTGGAGCAGGTTTTACGGCCAGCGAAATGAGCGAAAGTGGCAGCAGCTTAAGAGGTGGACAAAGCATCACTCAATTAGGCATTCGCTACAATATCCGTCCCGGTTTAGCGCTAGAAAGCGGAATTCAATACCATAACACCCGACTCGACAACCTAAGTTTGAGTGTTACAGGACGTCAATTTGATTTTGTGGCCAGAGAGCAGACCATTCGCTGGCAAGTCGAGCAATTACACTGGATCAGTGTTCCCTTACAATTGAGCATTAGGCCTCTCAAGCGTCATGAATTGGTACTTGGGGCGAGTGTAGATTGGTTGGCCACTAGTCGTGGAACGCTCCGTCAAAGTCTACAAGACCCCTTCAATCCAGTGTCAAACACAGATCTAGATGGCAATGGCATCGTCTATGGTCTGCGTACTTTCAACTACTCGGCTCAGTTGGGCTATCGTTTTTACGTACATCCGCGCATGGCTTTGGATATGCGCTACCGATATGGCTTCCGCAATCTGCTTGATGAAGAAGTTTGGACTGCAGAAGCCCCTCGTTTCGACAGACAATTTCAAGTGGGTTTGATGTTGTACCTGAAGTAGTGAGCGATGAGAAAAGAAAAAAATATCAATCAATATATGCCCTTTAGAGCTAGTCGAGACAAGTTTACGGTCTTGAGATTGCTCCTATTGATCTTTTGTGGCTTGGCCTTGGCTTCTTGTCGCAAAGATCTGCCCCTACCTACGGATGGTGAGGTATTGTTTAGCGTGGAAGGTAGGCTCGACGGCAAAAAATGGCAGCTAGAAGCCGGCATTGACGACTACTATCTAGATACAGATCATGGCATCGATGATGAGGCCGTACGAGAATTTACTGGGCATTTTCGTCCGACAGACTGTAAGGATTGTCGTGAAAACCTTCGCATCGTCATTCGCGACTATAAGCGTGATATTAGCACCGAACCGGTAAATCTTGATAGCATTTTCAAAGATCAATTTCTGCTTTATCGCGGCGAAGTACCTGTGCCAGACGGTCGGACTTTTCGCTTCAGAGGCCACTCCGGTGGAACGCCTCCCTTTACCTACGAATGGGACTTTGGCGATGGACATACCTCAGCTGAAGCAGAACCCAAGCATCAATTTGCAGGTGATAGCGCCTATTTGGTCAGTGTGCACATCAAAGATGCCAATGGTTGCTCAGATGAAAGTCGCAACGAAGTCTCTACTGGCGAACGCTTCAATCAATGCGAAATCGAATATATCGCCACCCCGCAAGGCAATAGTCAGGTCCAATTAGATGTGGCCTATGATGGCATTGAACAAGACTTTCCTTTTGTGCTTTGGAGCTTGGGAGACGGAAGCGTTGCGCAAGGCGCATATACCCTAACCCACACCTATGACTTTCCCGGCATCTACGAAGTGAAAATGGTCCTTTTTGGAGCAGATGGGCAGGTTTGCTGTGATATTAAGAATGTTTACTCTGAGCCAAACGAGACTTGTGCCTCTTATATCGCTTATCGCTCCGCTAATCCCACGCCGGAATTACGCCGCATTTATATAGTCTATACTGACGATCAGGGGAGAAGATTTACGACTGACTATTTCGAAGGCCAGCCTGACGATAGCTTTTTTGAGCTTTTGGATTGGGAAACCTACAAAGCTGATCCTGATGGCCAAGCTACCGTCAAAATTGACGCGAGCTTTCAGTGTCGTCTGTACGAAATCGGTAATGAAGAAAATTATGTAGACCTCCAAGATATGAGTGCTCGTTTTGCGGTCGCCTATCCAGAGGACTAATCAACGAATAGCAACCTTTTTTCTCATAAGTTTGGTTTTTACCAGAAAGGGCGGCCTATAGAGGCCGCCCTTTTACATCGCGTGAAAAAATTACTATAAACTACTTAATCATCCTCGGATCTCCGCTATCAGACCCAAGGCTTGTACTACCTCTTCTTTGATTTGGGAATAAGCGTTCTGCGCTAGCAGCTCCTTACGAATCAGCTTAGACCCCATCCCAACACAAGTAACTCCGGCCCCAAACCAAGCTTCTAGACTCTCCCGAGTAGGGCTAACCCCACCCGTAGGCATAATACTCGTCCATGGGCAAGGGCCTTTTACCGCCTTGACAAAGCTCGGTCCAAGCACTGAGCCAGGAAAGATTTTGACGATCTCCGCCCCAAGTTCCTCTGCAAGAGAAATCTCGCTCAAGCTGGCACAACCGGGTGCCCACATGAGCTTACGCCTATTGCAGACTTTGGCCATTTCAGGATTGAGGATGGGCGAAACAATGAAATTCGCGCCCAACTGTATGTAAAGTGAAGTAGTGCCGGCATCCACGATGGAGCCAATCCCCAAGATCATCTCTGGACAATTTGTTGCAGCAAATTTGTTGAGCTCTCCAAATACTTCGTGAGCAAAGTCCCCACGATTGGTAAACTCCATCACTCGTACCCCGCCATCATAGCAGGCTTGTAAAACTGCTTGGGCCTGTTCCAAATCAGCTGAGTAGAATACTGGTACCAAAGGCACCTGCTTCATCATTTGGGCTACTGCTAACCTACTAAATCTTGCCATAGTCTTATCTGCTCACTCGTCCAGAAGCATCACCTCCGACAAGTTTTTCTACTTCGGCCACACTGACAAGGTTAAAATCGCCTTTGACCGTATGTTTGAGGCAAGAAGCCGCTACAGCAAAATCAAGGGCTTTTTGATCATCTCCCGTAAAGGTCATGAGACCATAGATGAGACCGCCCATGAAGGAATCGCCCCCTCCTACTCTATCCACGATATGTGTGATTTGGTAGGTATTGGTATGGAAGAGTTTTTCCCCATTCCAAAGTACTCCTGACCAGGAGTTGTGGCTGGCACTGATAGAACCTCGTAAAGTGATAATTACCTTTTTAGCCTTAGGGAATTTCTCCATCAACTGGCGCCCCACAGACTCGTAAGAAGCGGCGTCGACGTGCCCGCTGGTTACGTCTGCCCCTTCTGGATGAATATCAAATACCTTTTCAGCATCCTCTTCATTCCCGAGGATCACATCGCAATACTTAACCAATTCTGGCATTACTTCCCCAGGTGTTTTGCCCCATTTCCAGAGGTTTTTGCGATAGTTGAGGTCTGTAGAGATGGTGATGCCCTTGGCATCAGCTGCTTGTAAAGCCTCTAAACATACCGCAGCCACAGACTCAGAAACCGCCGGTGTGATGCCTGTCCAGTGAAACCATTCGACTCCGTCGAACACTTGGTCCCAGTCAATCATACTTGGGGCTAATTGGGCAAAGGCAGACTCGGCACGATCGTAAACTACTTTGCTACCACGGGAAACAGCGCCTGTTTCTAAGAAATAGATGCCAGTACGATCTCCCCCTCTCGCAATCAGGCTCGTATCGACCCCATACTTGCGCAGATTCATCAAAGCAGCATCGCCAATGTCATTTTGTGGCAATCGACTGACAAATGAGACCGGAATGCCATAGTTGGCTAAGGAAACGGCCACATTCGCTTCTCCGCCACCGTAGGTGGCTTCGAATTGATTGACCTGAGAAAAGCGAAGGTACCCAGGGGTGGCCAAGCGGAGCATGATCTCACCAAAGGTCACGACTTTTTTCATGAGTTCTTTTTTGATTTTCTTTTATGTGTGTTTGGGGGAAACTCCCCCCGAAGCAAAACAGATTAAATCCCCAATCCTTGGCCGCCTCCTACCTGAATGGTCTCTGCGGTCATGAAACAAGCATCCTCGCTTACCAAAAATGAAACTACTGAGGCCACGTCTTCTGGCTGGCCTAAACGGCCGAGCAGAATGTTGTTTTTCCATGAGGCAAATACCTCAGGCTTAGTCGCTTTGATTTGCTTATGGAATGGGGTATCAATGGTACCGGGTGAAACGGAGTTTACTCTGATCCCGTATTCAGCCAGATCTTTGGCTAATGCTCTAGTAATGGCATGTACCGCAGCCTTTGAAGTACCGTAGATACCAGCGCCAGGGCCACCAGCATTCCAGCCCGCGATGGAAGTATAGTTAATGATGGTAGGGTTTTTCCCTTTTTTGAGATAAGGGATAGCCGCTCTGGAAACGAAAAAGGTTGAGTCAAGATTCAGCGCCATCACGGATCGATAAAACTCGGTGCTCATGTCTTCAAAACGCGAGCGTCCGCCTAATCCGCCAGCATTATTGACGATGGCGTCTATTTTGCCAAACTTCTCGCCGATTGCCTTGATATTGGCATTCACAGCCTCTTCATCTGTTACGTCGAAGCCATAATATTCGGCACAGATGCCTTCTGCTTTTAGCTCTGATACTCTTTCGGCACCCTTAGAATCTTCTATACCGTTTAAGATCACCGTAAAGCCATCCTTGCCTAATCTCTTTGCAACTTCGAAACCAATACCACCTGTCGCTCCGGTGATTACCGCTACTTTCCCATTATTAGTATTCATTTTCTTTAATTTTTAGCTATTTCTTTTTGCCCAAGGGGCTCAATTTTTCTACATAAAATCCATATGCTAGCAATCGCTACAATCGCCAATGCTGCGCCTATGATGAAGACCGGCGTATAATTGCCGCCTTTTGTTAGTACAGGTACTAGATAGGTCAGGCCTGCTGCTGAAAGCTTCGCGGCCATACCCGAAAAACCGGCTAGGGTACCCACCGTCTTTCCACCGAAAAAATCACTTGGTAGGGTTTGTACATTACCAATGGCAGTCTGGAAGCCAAATAAGATGACTGCCATGATGATCACGGCTGAAACCGGCGAGCCAGGATTAGACATGGCCAATAAGGCCGGAAGCATGATGAGGCAGCCCAAGGTGATGACGAGCTTGCGCGTCTTATCTACTGTCCAACCTACTTGCAAGCGATTTTGGGCCAAGAATCCTCCGAAATATGCCCCTAGCATAGCCCCGACATAAGGAACCCAGCCATAGAGACCAATGGATTTTACATCCATACCGTATACTTCAAATAGGAAAATGGGAATCCAGAATACGAACAGCCACCAGATCGGATCAATCACTGCCGAGGCCAAGATTACGCCCCAACTCTCCTTATGAGAAAGCATTTTAGCGGTGGAAGGATTATAACCTTCGTCCACATCTTCGTCGCTGCTACTTGCTTGGTCTTTTCCACCAGTAAGGATGTATTCACGCTCGCTTTCAGTGATCCAAGGATGCGATTTAGGCGGTGCTTTGACCAATATCATCCAAGGCACTAGCCAGAGCAGTCCAGCTAAGCCCACCAAAATAAAGATGGTCTGCCAGCTAAAATAGACGGTTAAAAAGGCAATTAGCGGTATCGAAATAATTCCCCCAATTGCAGCACCCGAGTTAAAAATCCCTTGTGCTAGCGCTCGTTCATTAGTAGGAAACCATTCCGCATTACCTTTGGTAGCACCAGGCCAGTTGCCTGCTTCGGCTACCCCTAAGATGCCTCTGAATATCCCAAAGCTAAGTAGGCCCCGAGCAAAAGCGTGTAGGGCCGTTGCAATCGACCAAACTCCGATCGAAAGCGCAAAACCCATACGAGTGCCGATCCAATCAAAAATCTTCCCAAAAATCGCCTGTCCAAAAGCATAAGAAAACACAAATATGATAGAGATATAAGAGTATATTTCTTTATGCTCATCGGCGGACATTGAGGGGTAGAGGTCATTGGCAATGTCAGGCCAAAGCACACTCAGCGATTGCCGATCTATGTAGTTGATGATAGTAGCAAGGGCAATGAGTCCGACTACCCACCAACGTAATCCTTTTATCTTTCGCATAACTATTTGTCTGCTAAGAAGTCTTCGCGATGTGGGCTAAACACATCCAAAAGGACGCCGCCTTTGGTACACACACAGCCATGCATGACATGAGGCGGGATATAAAAGGAATCTCCTCCTTTGAGAGTTTTGACTTCGTCTCCGATGGTCATTTGAAATTCGCCGCTCTCTACATAGGTTACCTGAGAGTGATGGTGCTCGTGCATCTGCCCTACCCCTCCAGCTTCAAATTTGACTTTGACCATCATGATCTTATTGTCAAATCCCATAATCTGACGCTTCAAGCCTGGTCCTACTTCTTCCCAAGGAAGGTCGGCGCCAAACAAAAATTCTTTACTAGGTTTTATTGAATCCATATTTCTGCTATTCGTCTTTAGGTGTTTTAATCAAATGTGTAGGCCCACGCCATAGCAGGTTTTTCCCGTCTATGATCATGGAATGTTCTTTTTCTTTATCTGTGTTGCGATTGGCGATACAAAAGGTCCAAGTGGTACCGCTTTGGTGTTGGATGCGCACCACGGTGTAGTCTGCATCGTTCCAGAGTATCTCTAGTCCACTGAGGCTACCAAAAGGATCAAGCGGGATTTCCGTTACTGGGCTGTAAGAGCCATGCATCTCTAAGGCAGAGAGGAAGACACTTTGGTTTTGGTTCGCCTTGCGAACGATCAGGGCAGGGTCCCTACGGATATTGAAAAGCGGATCGTTTGCACCCGCTCGCGCCAAAATCAGCTCATCTGTGCTATCTACTGCTGTATAAAGCGTAAAGAAATCCTCTCCGTTAAAACAATTGATCCAAGCTGTATTTTGCGGGCTATGACCTTTGGCCTCTTGGTAGAGATGTTGGTAGCCGTCACTCGTTCCGAGAACGCTTGGCCCCGTAGTTGAGATTTCGTACTCAAAATTGCTATTCATCAACTGCCCTTGGAAATAAAAGGGTAAGTCAAATTGATGTTGGGAAGCGTTCTGCGCAGCAGTAACCCTAAAAATGTCGATCAAAAGCGGACGCCTTAAGGACTCATCCTCTAGCATGATCATGGTCCGATGCATCTCTATACCGGGATAAGCATTCTGCTCCTTCGCACTAGCCAGCTGATAAGCCTTTGCATCCGTTACAAAAAGATAAGGCTCCGAATGATTGGCATTGGCTACTTTAAAAACCCCGCCGAAATGAGATTTTTCATCCACAACTAGGGTGTTATGGGCAATACTTTGCTTCGCCCAAGTCTTATTTTCTTTGAGGTAGCGTCCACCTGCTTTTTGATCAATATTGACCCAGCGAGCGGCGCCATAATCTTGCATGATCTCATCTCCCCCATCATAATAGGAGAAGGATAATTTGTCATAATGGCCGTGCCCTAAGCCTTGGGCGGTATATTTCATCAGGAGGCATAGCTCTTCATCAGTATTTTTAGGACGGATAATCCCTAATGCTCCTTCGTCGCCCTTAGCGCCATCAGTAAGTTCTTGGGAAAGCCGAATAAAAGGCAGCGCTTGGCCTTTGGCCAGATCCTTCGCGATAGCAAAACCACTTTCGTCTAGGATGACTCGGCCTTGATCTGCCGCCACACTTAGCAACGCAGGATCTTGATCACCAAAATAATAGCTAATATCCACCGCTGTTACCAGTTCGCGGGAGAAGTAAGACATGCCTTTTTGGGCGTCGTTGATCGGGAAAAATTCTCCGACTGCATTGGTTTGATTGAGTAGGGCTGAGACAGAGCGAATCAGCAAACTATCGCGATACGAAAAGATGCCTTGCTCTGGCAGATTGTTGGCCATAGAACGGGCAAAAATCATAAAGGGAAAAATCGCATATCGCTGATAATAAGGCCCCTCGGTATAGTAGCCATCAGGAGAGAAAGCGTGATCTATCTGCGCTAGAAAACCACTCTCTTTCTGTCCCGGAAGGCGAATCAAACCACCATCATTATCATATTTTTCACCGGAATGCCCATTCTCTTGGAGCCCGTATAAAGCGCGTTGGATCAGTTCTTCGTCTCCCATAACCATACCAATCATCCCTACGGCAGCATTGCCCCAGGTACTGTGATTGTGGATACGATCATAAAACTGAGGATTCTCGACCGAAAGAAAGTCTGCAAATGGTCGAAAAAGGTCTTTTTCTATGAGTTGGCGTTCCGCCGCAGGTAGCCAATCATAAATACAGTCATAGGCCTGGCTGACATAAACCAACCAATTAGCATCATTGAGACATTGCCAAAAGATCTTGCCCGTAGCATAGCTACGATCAGTAGGATGAATCGGCAGTGTCGGATATAGTTTGGCGTAGGCTAGTAGATTTTCTCGAATATACTGGGCGTACTTTTCTTCCTCAGTAATGCGGAAAATAGCGCCTGCCTTTTGCAGCATGAAGAAGTTTTTCTTGTGCTGCTCATGGGTATAGCCACCCGCCATATCCTTAGGGACAGGCACTTGGATACCTTCAGCAATAGCAGCGTCTACTTCTGCTTTGGCCTTGGCTAAACTGCTATCAAATAGGGGTACTTGCCCCAGCTGAGCTCGTATCTCGGTGATGTGTTCCTCTCCCAACAATAGGCGTGGGTGAGACTGAGACGTTCCGCGCAGCGGGCATCCCAATACCACAATGAGCAAGGCATAAGTGGCGATTAATCTTACCATAGCACTCCCAATTTTTTGCCGTCCTTGCCTTTTTCAAGCAAAGAAGACTGGTTTGACAATAGGTAAGCATCATCTCCCTGAAAAAGAGTGGGTTGATTGCTTAAGGCGTATGATTGATAAGCATCATCGTTGGTGCGCAACTTAGGGGTTTGGTAAAAGTTGCAGTGGCCTAGACGGATCACAGGTTCTCCGACCGCGAGGAAAAAGTCCATCGGCTTACAGTTGTCAAAAATGCTGTTGTGCATATTGGCTAGCTGTACGCCATGCAAGCCGACACTCGCACCCGTTTTGTTGCGTTTGCCATGTCCGACATTGCGGAAGGTGCAATGATCGAGATCGAGGATCGGTCCGAAAGTACTTTCATCGCGGCCACCCCGATGGAGGTCAAGGGCCATGCCTTCGATGTCTTGGAAAACGCAGTTTTCGAGCACAACATTCTCCACATTATAGATGCCAATATCGTCCGTTTCTTTGTCGAGTTTGAGCACATGACCACTGATATTGCGGAACAAAGAATTGCGGAGCACGATGGAATCGGCAAAGGTATTTTTGTACACTCTCAGCACATTGAAGCTGTGGTTGACATCCAAATCAAGGAACTCACAATCTTCAATGATGAGCTTGTAGTTTTTGTTCATAGAGTAGCGACTCGTGCGGACAACCGTATTGAGCGCTTTGTCTTCGGAAGCCTCTCCATTGATTTCAATGCCTTGTAACTTGAGGCTTGCTCCATTTTCGAGATTGAAAAGAGAGCTGCGTTCGAAAGTGATTCGAGGCTTGCTGGCTAGTCCATCAGCGGCCCGAATCGTCAGCGGCACCGACATATCGATGGCCTTGGACATGATGTACTCTCCTTCTCCGAGCTCTAGGATATCGCTATTATTGGCGGTTTTGACAGCTTCGACAAGGGTATTGATGCCAGGCTCAACCTTGATCGTTTGTCCCATATCAAAGCGGACACCCAGCTCAGCACGAGGGTACCAATTAGGTCCACAATTTTCTGGGGTGGCGCGCTCTGTCATCTTTTGCATGCCTTTGCCTTGGGCTACAGCCTCATTGCTAACCAGAAGCCCCGCTTCATTTTCTGTAAAGTCAAGCTTTGCCTGAGTAAAGCCAGCGTTGAGCGGAGGGGTACTTTGACTGACAAGATTACCAGAAAAATCAATCCCGCTGATGTCGTCGTAGACTGTGAAGAGATCAGGGCGATTTTCGGTATAGAAGATATTATCTGTTACCTCGGTTGTTTGCGGCGGGGCCGAACGCTCCTCATCACTGCCAGCACAAAGTTGGATATAATCACAATTGATGAAGGTGTTGTTTTTAGCCGCGGACTCAATCACTGGGCTATAGCGATTGGGAGGGGAATTGGGCACACCATTCATGATCACCAAAGCACCACGAAAACGATATCCCGTCAAACCCACACAATAATTGTTGATAACCGTTTGCTTCTCGTTGATAATGCGGATCCCTCCGGTATTGGCTTTTCCGTTGCCAAAAAAGTAATTGCTCTCCACCAAGGTTTCATTGCCGTGGCGCATGGTAAGGGTCCCCTGACACTCGTTAAATGTATTGTATCGAAAAGTGTTCTGGCAGGACTTATTGGAGATGATTTCATGCTCTCCATTGCAACGATCAAAGTAGTTGTACTCTACGATTGTATTGGAATTGGTCAAAGAATAATGGCTAGTACCGATGCGCAGCGTCTCGCCACCATTTGAACCTAGGATAGGGCGATAGCCAAAATAATTGTGGTCGATTAGATGATTGTTTTCGCGACTATCTTCACTATTGAGCCTAACCGCTAGGGTTACGCCTTGATTACTTTTGCCAGTGAGATAGTTGTGGTCAAAGCGGTTGTTTTTGCCATAGATACCCACCCAATAATCTGATTCAAAGCGCTCAGGATTGCTGTAGTTATCGATTACACATTCGGTTACGCGGCAGTTATGGGCGAGATCTTCTTTATTGCGACGAAAGGAGATGACTTCATTGGTAGGCGTATAGCCATTTTTAAAGACTAGGCCTTCAACGATGAGATGCTCGCCTGCTATCCGCAAATTGGATTGTCCTTCTAGACTCACTTTCCCTTTTTCCTGCACGCTCAGGGTGATAGGAGCGTCTTTGGTTCCCTGCGCTTTAAACACCAATTCTGCGTCCTGCCAGACACCATTAGCCAAAGCAATTCGGTCGCCCGGTTGAGCATTTTTAACGGCTTCTTGAAAGGCTGCCACATCCTTTACCAACTGAGCGTTCGGCGAAGCCGGCTGACAAGAAAAGAGCCAACAGATGCTAATTAGGAACCCATATTTAAGTAATCTTTGCATTAGTATCGTTTTTTATTGGGCAGGAGATATATTGTTTTGAACTGCTTAGAGTCTTTGTCTTAGATATGAGGCTGCTAGCTCGAGGCTTCTCGAGAACTAGGTAAATGCAGATTTTGAGGGTTTATCTTTTAGTGGCTAACCGCTAGTTCGTAGTATTTAACTTTAGCAAAAGCGCCTTCATCAAGGGTGATTAAATAATTTCCCGCCTTAAAGTAGTTTTCAAAAACGCTCCATTTTTGGATATGGATATCATCGTAAACTTTGGATTCATTGTCATTGAGAATGACCTCCATGCGGCCTTCAGAGGCTATCACCTCAAGCGTAAAAGGCTCGTTACCAACATATTCATCAAAGAAGAACCCATCGTCATCACCCCAAGCATCTGTGTGTAATAGCTCTTCATAGGTTGCATTAAGATCCTTAAGGATTTTGGTTTTTACTCTCACCCGCCCCTTATTCCAATAGATTTTGAGCATGGGCGGTGCGTTGTTGTCATTTTCATTGATCAAATCTCTTTGCTCATTGGTCAAACGTCCATGGATTTGCATAATTATGGTCCGATGAGGATCACCAGAGCCATCATTTGAGATATCTTCTAAGGCCAGTTTTCCTTTCATGCGGCCTCCTTCGGAGAACGTCCAGTTGGTGCTATTACTGCCGGCGACCATTTGCTCTCGTAATTCGGTGCGGGAATAAGAGGTATTGGCAGTCGTAGCCCCCGGATAGGTATAAAATACTATCGATCCGTCGGTGGAGTCATTGTACATAAAAGGCTTAAGGACATCATTATTGGCATAGTCCAGGATTTCCGGCGGGCTTACTTCGGTAGGATTACCAATTGGCAAAGTCACCTTCCAATTTCCCAAATCAATCTTGGGCAGGAGATAGTCCACGCCTTCCATTGCGGTCTCTTTGGGGGGTTCAATATAATCACCGGTAGGAGGAGTCAAGTGGTCGTCCTTGTCGCATGCTTGCATACTCAGCACGAGCAGACAGAAAGCAGCCAGCCTGAGAAATCCTGTCCTAAAACCAATAAAAAACATGAGCACTAAAATTTATGCGAGATTAATCTTCGACTATAGTGAATGAGTCAATACGACATTCAACATCTACATTGCTGACATAGATGGCCACTTCCGTATTGTTGCCTGAGAAAAAGTTGACCGAAGCCAAAACGTAGGTACTGGCGTCGTTCTGGTCATTGACAGTTACAGAATTTATGGTCGCTTCAGAAATCTTAGTAGGATCCGTAATGTGTCCAGCCAAAATGGAAACGGTCATATTGCCAACTGGTGAGGTCTTCATCGTGTAATAAAATGACACTACATAGTCCTTATTCTCTTCAACTGTAATGAGCTGATAAGCAATACGATCTCCTTCAGAGGGTAGCTTAGCAGATTTCACTCCATCATGTACTGGACTAGAAGTAATTTGAATTACGCCTCCGAGGTCTCCATTTCTCCAGCCATCACGATAGGAATCAGGATCTTCGATATCAAAACCCGGATTATAAATTTCTGGGGTAAATAGCACTACCGGCTCTTCGATCGTAATCGTCTTTTCGATCGTACTAGTAGCATTAAGCTTATCAGATACTGTCAGTTTGATGGTATAAACCCCTATGGTATCATAGGTATGGGTCGGATTGGCTTCGGTAGTAACAGTACCATCGCCAAAGTCCCAAGTCTGATCAGTAGCGCTGATGGATAAATTGGCAAAGCTTACTCTCAGATAATCAGCCTCGTCTTGGGTGAACGAGAAATCCGCACTCGGAGGCGTAGCATCAGCCAAGGAACCTTCCTCAGGGATAATAAATCGGTCATCACATGAGACCAACATGGCAGTTGAGAAACCAAGAACTAGGGCAAAGTTGATAAACTGTAAGAGTGTAAATCGCCCTATTTTATATTTAGGATTCATAACGGATATACTTTTCGTGTAAAAAAGGGAGAGGAGGAGCCGTGCCTCCTCTCATATAAACATTAAGGACTAATACCCAGGATTTTGAGATAGTTTTCCTTGGCTAACGTTGATTTCTCCCTGTGGAATAGGAAGTAATAAATCAGTGGCCGTGAAAGGGAAACTATAGTTAGCAGCGAATTCAGATAGAACTGATTCCGCGACGCCAAAGCGTAGCAGATCATTGAAGCGATGATTTTCGAAAGCAAGCTCATAACGACGCTCAAAAAGTAGCATTTCACGAGTTAGTGTTTCGCTCCCATCTACCGCTAGGGTGCTAAGGTTGGCACGCTCACGTACTTCGTTATAAGCAGCAATTGCATCTAAGTCTTGGGTCGAAGGCGCACCTGCCATGATAGCCTCAGCCTGCAGCAATAGCACATCAGCATAGCGAAGGACAATCCAATCGTTGCCACAAAGACGAGCGTCAGCTGACTGAGTCAAGAACTTGCCTCCTTCTGCTGGATGAGCAGGGCTCAAAAGGACATCATTACGCATGCTATCTAATGGGTCCATAGCCGCAAGAAACTCATCGGTCATATAGTTGAGTCCGCTGATCGCACCTCCTGCCGTCATCTCAAAAGAGAAATCCTGACTTTCGTTGGCATCATCGTCAAGGTATGGGATGGCAAAGATTACCTCCCCATTGCCTTCATTGTAAAAGACATCGCGATAAGAAGCTTCAAGCGCATAAGCCCCGCTAGTTGTTAGTTCGTTAAGAACGCCCTCAGCACCTGCATAATCTCCTTGGGTCAGCATTACTTTGGCAAGTAAGGCTGAAGCGGCTCCGCTAGTCGCACGACCGTAATCAAGCGTTGCGGGAAGCAAAGTACGAGCAGCACTCAAATCAGCAGCAATGGTACTCAATACCGTAGCCACGGGATCTCTATCGAAGTAGCTGGAATCGGTCTGGATAATCACCTGATCCACCAAAGGCACATCGCCAAAGGCTTGTACCAAATTGAAGTGAGCCAATGCGCGGGTGAAGCGTGCTTCGCCTTCAAATTGACTTTTGAGTGTAGTACTATTGACTACTTCTAGATTTTCAAGAACGCGGTTGGCACGGAAGATCACATTGTAGTTTGCAGACCAATAAGCTGCAATGGCCGTATTGGTTGGCTCGACGTCAAAGCTTTCAAACTGGGCCCAATCTCCCTCGCTAGAGCGGGTTCGAGTATTGTCTGAACGCATCTCTGTAAGGGCAAATTCGCGTTGCGGAACGTCTTGCAACCCATCATAGATCGCGATGACTGCGCCTTCCACCTCAGTAACATTTTTGTAGAAACCATTTTCACCGATGGCGGACAGTGGCGCTAAATCTAGTCTTTCGGTACAGCCGATGACCAAAAGGGCACTGCTTAACAGAGAGAGATATATTAACTTTTGCATGATTAATTCTTGTTTTGATAGCCTCGCTTAGAAAGAAAGGTTTACACCAGCGGAAAGGGTACGGAAAATTGGGGCTGGACCTCTTTGGTAACCATAGGTCAAAGGATTACCCAAGCCTTGGTCGATTCCTTCTGGATTCCAGCCTTCGTATCCTTCAGACATGATATAGAGAAGGTTTTGCGCGCCTAGGTATACACGAAGCTTTTTGATACGAAGCTTCTCAACAGCGACTCTCGGCAGCGTATAACCAAAGTTTAGGTTGCGTAGTGAGATGTAGGAGGCATCCTGAATATCATCATTCGTAAAGATTCGCTGCACTACTAGATCACCGTCTGGAAACTCTGCGTTGTAATCCTGATTGCTAGAGAACTCCTGCTTGATGTACTGAGAGGAAATGTTGCGTACTTCCGCGCCTTGTGATCCCTGAAACATGAAGCTGAAATCAAAGTTGCCAAACTTGAGAATGTTGTTGACAGACCAAATAAAGTCAGGATAGGGAGAACCTAAGAAGGTACGGTCATCGGTATCGATGATACCATCACCGTTTAAATCTCTCACATAGATATCTTGGCTCTGACCATTGATAGGGAAGAAAGGATCTCTAATATATTCTAGAGGGATATCCTCTTTTACGACATAGCCATAGAATGAAGAGATTGGATATCCTTCTTGAGCAATCCACTCCGCAGGACGCTTAGAATCAACTACACTGATCAAACCACTCGCCCCAGCAAAATCCACGAGGGTGTTTTTGTTGTGCGTGAGGAGGAATGAGGTAGACCAAGAGAAGTTGTCTGAGGCGACATTACGACTAGTAAGTTCGAACTCAAACCCTCTATTCTCGACGGTACCTTTATTAACCAAAGCGGTTTGGAAACCTGTTACCGATGGAATCGGCAGATCTAAAAGTAAGTCCTCGCTCGTACGGATGTAGTAATCAAAGGAGGTAGCGATACGGCCTTGGAAAAGGGCAAGGTCAATACCTACATTGGTCTCAACTAATTTCTCCCAGCGTAGGGCCGAGTTTGAAATATTGACTGCGTTGAATCCAGTAGCATTACCGCCTAGCGCCGTACCGACTGGAGAAATCAAACCAATGTGGTCATACTCCCCGATACCGGAGTTACTACCGGTGATACCGTAGCTACCTCTTAATTTCAAATCGTAGATGACTTCGTTATCGCGTAGGAATTTCTCCTGAGAAACTCTCCATCCGGCAGAGACTGCAGGGAAGAAACCAAACTTATTATCTGGACCAAACTTAGAGCTACCATCCCAGCGAGCACTGATCGATAATAGGTAGCGATTGCCGTAAACGTAGTTGATACGAGAGAGGTATGATACCAGTCCTTCTTGGGCAGCGCTGGACTCCCCGCCTACTAGATTAGCAGCAGGAATGGTTTGGATATTGTCAAAATCATAGCCAGCAGCTTCAAGCTCTGAGTAGTTACGGTTCCATTGTTCGTACGCAAAACCAGCTACCGCATTGAGCTCGTGCTCCCCCATCGTTTTGTTAAAGTTGAGGGTACTCTCATACACAGTGTGAAACTGTATCGCATTATCGAGAATGGATTCTGAGTCAGCAGGACCGTTGCGAGAAGCTTCGATGCCAGCCCAGCGAGTATTGCGGGTATAGCGAAAATCACCTCCCACAGTTTGGCGGAAAAACAGGTCATCTGTTAGGTTGATGTTTAGATAAGAGTTGGCAAATATCTTAGTTTGGAACTTACGACGGTCGCGCTCCAATACTTTGGCCAAGGCACTTTGATTGGAGGTACCACTAATATCAGTCCCACTCCCCTCGCTAGGCATAGCGGCGGCAAGATCATAATCATCAAACATCCGCTCCATGGCGTAGTCGCCGATCTGGGCGCCTGCCCAACGGCCGTTTTCACGGAAGCGGTTTACATATTGGATATTGTTCTCATCTAGATAGAGCGGCAACCAAGGGTTTTGACGGACGGCATCATGAATCCCAATGGGGAAACGACGTTGCTCGGTATGGGAAGGATTTAATACTACTCCAAACTTGATCCTTTCGCTTACTTTAGTGTCAAGATTTAAGCGGAAGTTGATCTTTTCGAAGTTGTCCGTTAGCAAAACTCCTTCATCATTGAGGTAGCTCATCGCCGCTCTAAAAGAAGTGGACTTGGTACCTCCACGGGCTGAGACTGAATGACTTTGAATCATCCCACCATCCATCATTACATCTTGCCAATCAGTATAAGTCCCTAATTGCTCGATGTACTGGAGACGCTCAGTAAGCTCGCCATTGTTATTATCGCGGGTATATTGCAACCAGTCGTCAACCGTAGTGAGATAATCGTTCTGTGGAACAGACTTAACCCCCACAAAGGCATTGTAAGAAAACTGCGTGGGCCCTTCACGCCCTTGCTTGGTGGTGATCATAATGATACCGTTTGCTCCGCGAGAACCGTAAATGGCTGAAGAGGCTGCGTCTTTGAGTACCTCTATCGACTCAACATCATTCATGTCCAAACTCGAAAGGAAGTCAGCATCTGTACCCACGGCGATTCCATCTACTACGATAAGAGGGTTTGAGTCGAAGGAGATAGACCCTTGTCCACGTACACGTATCACAGGCGCCTCACCAGCAGCAGGATTGGTGGACTGAATATTGACACCCGCAACTTGACCAACTAAGGCATCGTCCATACGAGACATTGGGATCTGGTCTAGGCTTTCGTTAGTAACTTTAGATATCGAACCGGTCAGGTGAGACTTCTTTTGCTTACCATAACCAACGACCACAACTTCATCAAGCTGTGCGTAATCAGGTTCTAGAGCAACATCAATTTTGCTCTGGTCTCCAACTGTTCTTTCGACTTGGGTATAGCCTACATAGCTAAAGAACAATACATCTCCAGCTTCTGCTTCGATGCTGTAGCCTCCTTCATTGTTACTTAGGGTACCTTTGGCGGTTCCTCTAACAATGACGGTGGCCCCAGCTAGTGGCTCTCCGTTTTCGTCAGAAATGGTCCCACTAATGGTTTTGACCACTTGATCCACTATAATGGGATCAGTTTTGGCCCATGATGCCAGGGGATTGCATAGAAGCAATAAGAACCCCATCAGGCACCAAGGCTTGATGAAAATGGTTTTTTTGGGTAGCTTCATAGTCATAATTCAATCGTTTTTTTAAAAAGGTTGATTTTAGCTTATGCTTTGACACAAGCTGATTGTCGCTAGGAAGCATCCGTCAAATACCGACAATAGGGAGCCAGCCCCCCTGATGTGGCCGCATCAAGCGGGGGAAAAACGCAAATTATATATCGGGGATGCCTTCCTTAGGACAATAGGAGCTAAGATTGTGGAAAGCTCCACAACACACTCACAAATTCCAGAAAGGTTTTTTATTAGTTAGTCCTTGAGATTAATTAGTAGTAAGTCTTTTTTGAGGTGAATAGTAGTTATATAAGAAGTAGAAACAAATAGGTAATTAGAGCCCCGAAGGATGATTTAAACAGCTTTGATAGCGAGATTTCCAAAGGCCTAAATACTTATTTACGTAGTGATTCACTGTATTCCGAAACGTCTTTCAAGTGATTCCGCATGGCTTCAGCAGCCAACTCAGGTGCTTGATCACTTATATGTTTCAAAATCAGTTTATGTTCTTCCAAGGCTTTATAGATACTCGTGCTCTTACAGATTTCAAGTTGATTGAAACTATAGATGATGTCTGGAGTGATGATCAACATCAAAGATTTGAGAACCGAGTTTTGAGAAGCTTCCGCTATTGCCAAATGAAACATGAGGTCCTCCTCAACGGCCTGCCCCCCTTCCTCAATTTTTGCCTCATAAGCAGCCAAGGCAGCTTCTATATTTTTTAAGTCTTCTTGAGTGCGTCTCTGTGCCGCCAGTTGAGCTGAGTTTTGCTCTAAGACGACCCTAGTCTCCACTAAAGAAGCAAAGTCTGAATTTTCCAGTTTGAGTACATCTGTAATGAGACCTTCCAATGCAGTGATACCAATGCCCGCGACCATGGTACCATTTTGAGGCATAGTTTTGAGAATACCATAAAACTCTAACTTGCGGATTGCCTCACGTACATGACTACGGCCCACTCCCAGCTTTTCGGCTAGCTTTCTTTCCGAAGGTAATTTGTCTCCAGGACTCAGCTGCCCAGAGGTGATCAAGCTCCTGATTTGGCGCATGATTTTTTCGATCGGACTCTCGATCTTGATTTCGGTAAAATTGTTTAGCAAACTTGAGTTAGCCATAGTGCAGTAATTTGATTACAATTGGTCAACTGGTAATTGGTTAACCAATTTAATGCACCCAATATAGCTAATTTTGAATTGCCTCCAAATATTTAAGGAGATTAAATATCAAGAAAATCTCATGTTTGGCCTTTGAAGCCTTATTCTTTGACCACTAGCCCCGATAGTGCGCCTCCTTCATTTACCTTTTCGACTAGTCGAAATTGCAGTTTGGGGTTTTGGGCGAGGCGATCAAGGTACATCCCGATGGGATAGGAACGAGTTTCAGGTTTGCCGTTGCGCTTTTGATCGATCACGCTGACCCGAGCGCGAGCGCGATTGGCAAATTGATTAGTAATGTGCCTACGCAAAGCCGCTTTTTCCTGGGGACTATAGGCACTATTGCGCATGAGATCCATCTTACGCTTGAGGGGCCAAGCCTCGTAAGTAGGCATGCTGATATAATAGGTATCTTTTTGCGCTGGGGCCACCTCAGTCTTAGGCTTAGAACCTGGCCGAAGGTTTGAATTTTCAACTTTGGCTTCGGGATTACTTGTCAATTTAGGCCGCTCAATTTTGGCTTTTTGGGGGCTAGTTTCGGGGGTGGCCTTGACACTTGGCGACTGTCCTTGCTTCAAGCTATCGGGAGAAGCGTTCTGCGCCGCAGTATCCAAAATCGTCCTCTCTCTATTAGCGGTATCGACCAACAAATCAGCGGCAACAGGCCGTACTTTGGGAAGGCTTTGATCGGTATTTGACACTGAGGCCACTGAGCTAGCATAATGCCTCTGCGAGGAACGCTCATTGATCAAATAAGCCGAGGCGAGCAAAGGCAAGATAATTATAGCCACCAACAAAAAATTACGCTTTCGCCTTCGTTTTTTAAGGCTAGTTTCGATGATTTCGATGCGGCTAATCATGGTCATGGCGGCTACTTAGGAAGGCTGATTAAATTCGTTTAGATAGGCTGGCCCAATGAGATCTGCCAACATTTGGTGCAGGCTTTCTTCTTGATCGGGCGCTTTTGAGGCCGGCAAAAAATTGAGAAACAACACTTCGTACTTAGCTTTCAAGCCTAAGCGTTGCCATATATTGAGCCGTTTTGCAGCTAAGATCAATACATCTTTGGGCTGTATGTCCTGATGCCTCAAGTCAAAATTATCGCGGTAGCGAATCATCTCTGTATAGATAGCGTGCAAGAGCTTCAGGTCCTCAATCTTGAGTTTTTGCGGTGGGACTTTGTAATACTCACTCAGCAATACTCCTTGTTCTTCTACTTGGTCTCGATGAAAATACCAGCCTTCTTTGGCATGATTGAGGGCGCTAATGTAGGTCCGACCTTCGTAGTAACGTCGAAGCTTTAGGTGCAACTTGTGATAGGCTTTGGCCTCAGACTCATCTGCCTGGGTCAAGCCGCAAAGCAGGCGGGCTTTTTTGTCGAGTATGTATAAACCTTTGATTTGCCAATATATAGCGCCGCCCTTACTCTGGGGAATCGCTTCTTTGAGTTCAAAAACATCGTGTAGGGAAGGCAGCTCAATCTTCTTGGCGTGAGAGATTGTTCTGGACATGGGCGTTGGGTTCAGTAATCAAATAACTCTTAGAGAAATCAGGGTTTCGACTCTGGCTGTAAGTCGAATTCGAATTTACAAATAATATCCATTTTTTGGTATATATGCTTGCTTTATTAGGCCTCAAGTGTCAAGCAAATTATCCAACGGTAGATGATTTTTATCATTCTTTCGGCTTCGCCGAACGTTTGGTTTTGGACTAGGCCCAATAAGCTTAGCCAAAAGCAGCTTTTAGCGTTCTGCGAAGCTGAACTCCTACTCAAAAGCCTAGCGTGAACAAAGTACTCTCCCAAACATAAACAGCATCGCCTTTGGGGGACTTGGCCGGTAATTACTCTAGACCCCAGAGATAACCTTCCACATCCCTAGTAAGGATACATTCTAGATTTATGAGTTTGCCGCTGCGCGGAACGCTTAGTTGAGGAGCTTAAAATTGAAGGGAATGTTGACCCAAAACGGCATGGGCTCGTCTTGATAACTAGCAGGCGTAAAGCGTAGGTCTAGCAAACAAAACTCGACCTGATTGCTCAGGTAAGGCGAAACTTTGCTGATGACCCGATTGTCAACAGGCATACCCGTTTCATCGATCAAAATCCGGATGACTACATTACCCTCAATGCCATTGTTGCGAGCGGGGGCAGGATAGCCTACCAATCTTTGTACGGGGGCCATATTGGTGGGCTTAGGCTCCACAATTAGCTGCTGCCGAAATATGGGAAAGTAGTCTTGAAAGCCAGGCCAGTCTCTCACGGCAGTTGATTCACCCATTGTGTTGTCGTTTTCGGACAAATAAGCGAGGCCATCATGGTCATAGGTTGGGACAACACCCGTCAGATGGTCTCCCGATTGCTGAGTGATAGAGCTACCTTCTCCATAATCATGGGATTCCATCACCCCACCTGATTCATCATAATACTCCCAGAGGCCAGTACGTAAACCGGCCGTTTCTTGTCCTTTGGCCATCAGCTCGCCTTTAGCAGACCAGTATTGGTGCAAGCCCTGCATTTTGTCATCGACTAGGGGCACAGACTCAATCAACACTCCCGCCGAATTCCAGCGGTAATAATAGTGCGTACCGTCGCTTTCTAGGCTGTCTTTGGCCATTTGAATGCGACCATTTCGGTGGTAGGTTTTGTAATTACCGTTGCGATAATCGCCATGACTGTAGCGCTTGCCATCTGAATAATATACTGTCTCAAGCCCGACTCTATTACCAGCCTGATATTGGCGAACACAACGGAGCTGCCCATTGGGATACCAACTTTTAAATTCCCCTTCTAGCTTATCTTTGTGATAAGTAGCGCTCAGTTTAGGACTCCCATTGTCATAGCTAGTGCTTTGTAAGCCCTCTTTGGGTACGTACATCTCGCGCGCGGAAGAAGTCGGAAATAGATCAGAACAGCAACTAGAAAAAGTAAGGATGAGCGTTCCCCAAAGGGTAAAGAAAAAAAAGGTCTTCATGTGTGCGTCAAGTGTTTATGCGACGCACAATATAGTAAATCTTATTTTTTTGTAAAGGCCTACTTACGGCTTGTTTTTATGGAGATTAAACTGCACGCTCATCATGGCTTCAAGGCTTTCTAAACCATTTTGATTGGCGAAGGCGCTAAATAGATTATTGGAAGCTACGCTAAATGGTCCTAACCTTAGGCCCACCCCAGCTTGAGTTAAACTACCCGTAGGCCCTCTCAAGAGCGAAACGGGTAAGGCCAACATGAAACGTTTACCTTCATAGCGAGGGGTCAGCGCGTAACGACTAGGCATAGAAATACCCACTGGGGTCACACTACTATTGCTGCTAGGCCCCATTAAGGCCAAGGCGTTGAGATATATGCGTTGCGCGAGGCGGTAATCCAACTGAAGGGAAACATAGCTCGGTAAACTCATCCGCATATTGGAGCCGCCTCCGTCTAAGTCAAAAACCGTACTGATCAGGGTATCAATTTCGCTAAGCGGTCTTGGAAACAAACTATCGACCACTAATGGTAGAATCGCATTACGGCTAAAGTCCTCACTATTAGGGGAACGCATAAACTGAATACTCCCCATGTCTAGAATGGATAAGCCGACCTTGAGAAGATAACTAGTCTCATCTTCCCGCAATTTTGCTTCTTCCCAAAGACCGGTACTATGTCTGACAGCATGCGGGCGGTATTCATACACAAAGCCTAGATCGCCCCCCCAACCACGGCTAATACCAAGGTCTTGGGTCCAAGAGTCAGCTCCATCATAATAGCGGCTCGAATGTCCGTATAGCGCATCAATCTCATAAAGGCGAAGATTGCCATTGGGTGCAAATTCGTATTCGTAATTGTTGGCTTGAAAGTATAGCCCATTTGCGCCTAGAAGCATCTTATAGCGAAAGCCAAATTTGAGGGCATGGGTGGGGCTTTCCAACAAAACGCCCCCTATACTAAAGCCAATCTCGCCAAACATAAGGCTCTTTAATCGTAAGTTATTGGCATCGGTCCTTTGATTACTTACAATACTATCCCCAGTCTGGCCCAGAGCAGCGAAGATGTCCATGGGGAGGTTTTCCACTTCGTGGAACGATCGCAATCGGGTATGCAAGCCTACGCCCCAGCCCCCTCTAAGAGAAAGGCTCAAAGCGGGTCCTGAAATAGACTGCTGGGTTTGGATCGTATATCCTTGAGGATTGATGTGATAGGTAAGATCTTTGCGTTGGCCCAAAGTGGCAGGCTGCATGCGCAACATTTTCCCCTCTACCCGACCACCATTGGTGCCGTTGAAGCCTTGCATATCCCCCTGATGGTGATAGGTCAAGCCCCCCAAACTGATTTGCAGTTTGATAACCGAACCGGCAATCTCAGCGGGTTGCAGTAATTGGCTGTTGATCCCCCCATAATTGTCAACTTGCAGACCGGGAAAAAATTGTGCCTTAGCTAAGCCCAAAAAAGCTAGCAGACCAGTGATAAGAATGGCTTTTTTCATGCTTAGTTGTTGTTTAAGAGTGAGCCTAAAGGACCCGTCATAGGAGCTAGATATTGACGGCGAAGCTTACGGAAGCCCGCGCTGGATTTAATATTTTTGAGCCATGGATCTTGGCTGATTTCCAACCAGGTGATCTCTTTCTTTTTGAAGGCCTCTTCCAAGATCGGCAAGACCGAATGCGAAGTTTCTCCATCGACTAATTTACAGGCAGCCAAGCCATATTGGGCCCAAGAGTCTTCCGGTGTATCTGCAAGGATGCTGTTAAAGCTCTCTGCTGCTTTGGAGGTCTCGCTTAGCTGACCATTGGATAAAATGATCAATCCTTTGAGAGTCCTGATATCGTTTAAAATCTCAATATGATCTTCGGCATAGATGAGAGCGGTTTCGCAATCGTTTAAGGCATTATTCCAACTGATACGACTATCAGACTGCTTGGGATAGAGACGCATGAAAAGGTATTGGGCGTAGGCCCGATAAAAGGAGGCCGTGGCCTTGGCTTCGTTTACACTCATGCCCCCCACCTCTGGTTGAAAGCCATCTCGATTAAAGCCATTGCGAGCAGTTTCAAAAAGCAGGATAGACTTTTTAAGATCTTTGGCGTGGCGATAGGCCAATTGACTCATAGCGTAGCCCAGTTGAGCTAGGCTGTAGCTGCTACGCTCTTGAGTGGCTTTTTTGAAGTCATCCTGCGCCTTGCTGAGCTGATTGGTCTTGAGATAAGTTAGGCCTCTGATATAATAAGCCTCGGCCATCTTTCCATTATGTTTGATGGCTTTGTTGGCATAGTCTAGTGCATAATCATATTTTTCCATGCGATAATAGAGCTTACTCAATTTGTGCTCTATCTCTGCCTTGACAGGATAGCCTTCTACTGCGTTGAGATAATCGCTCAGCGCCTTGAGATAATATTCTCTAGCGATGGTAGGAAATTCATTTTCACTCCCCAAAGCGAAGTAAACGTCTCCACGCTCAGAATAGCATTGGGCCGTATCGGCGCGATGTTGGGAGATGACGTGAGTAAAATCTTCCAAAGCACGCTGCCCACTATTGGGTTGGGCCTTATAAGCTAGGCCTCTTTTGTAGTAGGCCTCATAATAAGCAGGATTGAGCGCAATTGCCTTGCTATAGCAATCTACCGCCTCAGCGTTTTGCGCCTGTTCATAATGGGCTTGACCTTTCCAAAACCAAGCCGCTGAGTTGCGGGGATCTAAGGTTACGACTTGCTCTAGTTTATAGACAGCTGCTTTGTACTGCTTATAACCAAATTGGACTCGTCCCTGCGTGAAGATATCCCCCACTCTATTGCGCCAAGCTTTGATACTATCTCGTGCCAGACCTCGCTGGGCTGCCTTTTGGTATTGGGTAGCCGCCAACTGATGCTCTCCCTTGCCTAAGGCCGTCAGGGCACACATATAAAAGGGAGCCGCCATGCTGCTATCACGATTGATGGCAGCCTCAAAGGCTTGATAGGCCGAATCTGTACGACGAAGCTGGTACAATAACAACTTACCCATCTGGAGATGAATCTCAGCCGCCGTAGCATCATCGACATCCACGAGCGCCTTTTGATAACTTTTGCGGGCTGTTTGGTAGTCCCCTAGCTGCGCATGCATTTGTCCGATTTTGTAGTGATAAACCGTTGAGCTGGTATCAAAAACCTGTAAAGTGGTATAAGCTTCAATGGCTTTGGCGTAATCTTTTTGCGTCTCATAGATTTGGGCACTCAACTGTACTGCATTAGCGTAGCGGGGCGAAAGCCGTAAGGCTTCATCGATGCTCTCTCTCGATTCGTCGAGATAACGCTCTTTAGGATCTTTGAGATACTTTTGGTGGTAGCAGCGCGCGATGCCCTCCTTAGGCTCAGGAGCCTGAGGGTTTTGGGATTCGATAGCTTTAAACAATTTGATGGCTTCGTCAAAATCACCGTTATCGTAAGTGGCTTCAGCGGTCACCAATGGCCCAACGATCCGGGCGATCTGATCGAGCTGTTGCTGCGGATAGGTTTCGCGAGGTCGCAAAGCGGCCGCCTGCTCATAACTGGTCTGGGCCTTGCGATAATCCCTCACTTGATAAGCGAGATCGCCTTCGCCTAGTAGTTGACGATATCGTTCCTCACGACTATCAAACTCTACCTCTTTGATCCTTCTTTCTAATACCTCAGCTGTTGGGTGAATGCGCAAGGCTTTTTGGAGGTGCTGCAGTGCCAATTGATATTTACCTTCACTGGCTAAACGTTCGCCTTGGCGGACCTCCTCCTCTACTTGCGTCAATAAATCATTTACTCTCACCAAGCGCAATTGGGCTTCGGTGGAGCGAGGCACCACAGCCTTGGCTTGTTGAAAATAGGCTTTGGCGATGTCTAGGGCGCCATTTTCAAGACTTTCGTCTCCTTGAAGCAAATAGGATTGATACTGCGCCAATTTCTCTTTGACTATTTCACTTTGCTTGTCAGAAGCAGGCGTACTGCAGCCATTGGTATTTACATAATTGAGGAGTTCTTCGGCCTTGAAAAAATCTCTCATTTCGGCCGCGGTTTTGGCCTTAAGGATGGCTTGAGCGCAGAGCTCACGACCTTTAGTTTCTTCTTCTATTTGGGTGATTTGCTCAGGAGTGGCATAGCGGATGCTCGCGATGTACAAAAGCCATGTACCCTCTTTTTTGACAGGACGCAACTCGATAAGGCGAGCCAAATCCTCATAAGGCACTTTGGGATAAACGGTATGGTGGCTGTCGTATTTACGCTGAAAGAGAATCTGTAGATAGAGTTCATCGCCTTCGTTGAGATTACCGACCCCCGTTTGGGTCAGGAAGATAGAAGCCTTGGGCTGTTTGACGTATTCTAGATTGAACTTGCGCAGGTATTCACTTAGCTGCACATCGCGATCTGCCTTGGGGTCTGCCGCACGCGGTACAAGGTCATTTTCAATGATAATCTTATCGCTGAGAAAAAGCCTTTGCGGGTTTTCTGGATCAAAGCTAGCGGCAATCTTTTTTTCGATGCGGGCCTGTTCATTGGCCCTACGGCCATCGGAGAGAAGACGCAACATACTCTGATAACGCCGCAGCATAAAGTCAGCCTTTCGATAAATCTCCAGACGGTCATTAAAATCTAGCCCTTGGGCCTGGCACAAAGTGCTAGGCAGGCATAATATCGCCAATAATACAGTGATTAGGTATCGGTTCATGGTAGGTTCAGGTTTTCATTGAGGTAGCGTTCTTTTTCTATCGGGCTAGCAGGCATAATAGAGGAAATCAACCAGCCAGAGTTCCAATCTTTGCGATTGAAATTTTCGACGGTGATGATCCAATTATCGATCTGCATAAAGTGATATTTGATGCTGCGTACAAATTCTATTTTCAAGTCCCCTGACTTGACTGCCTCTTCTAAAAAGAATAAGCTACCAGAGGTGTATCGATTGCTGAAGTAATGGGAGATATTGCAACTATCTCTAAAGACACGGCCCAAACCCGCAAAATTGGGCACATGATTGGTCGGTCGGATGAGCTTGCTACGGTCAGCTAGGTGATAGATTGGATAAGGAAACAGACCGATCACACTATCAGGGACAAATGCCGCCTTCATACTCGAAATCACCCATTTAGAAGCGAAATTTTCATCCGCTTGGATATGCAAGATCAGTTTTCCGCTTTGCTTTGCCCCTTTGTAAACAAACTGACAATCCAACTCCGCGAACCATACTCGATCATAAAAGCTTAGATACGAAGGTGACTCTGCATCGCAGACATCGTTTAAAAATTGGTCTCTTTGTACCGAATCCCAAGCCATCGCATGATCCATTAACCACCACAAATGCTGGGCCCGTGGAATCGGCAAACGATCCGGATAATGCTCAGCGATATAGTCCTGCGCCAAACTGGGTTCCCCATTAAATCTTTCAAAAAACTCGTCAATTTGCTTTACTCTCAGAGCAAGACGGAGCTCTCGGTTGCGGTCCGCTTGGACCACCCCTCTTTGTTGAGCATTAAGAATGAAAGTAGCAGGTATTTGGAGTAAGAAGAACAAAGTCAGCCTAAGACATCTTTCCTGCATGCATTAAAAGGTTTCTTGCACCCCGATATCTCCGAGCAATACATCCCATTGTTTTACCGCTTTGCCCGCGATGATTTTTTCGTAGGTCTTAAGGACAATCTCTATATTTTTGATAGTTGTATCTTCATACACTGCTTTTTCGCCAAGATAACCGACAAATTTTTGCTCTATAGAAATGGTACCATAATAATTACCATCAGCTCCAAGGCGTAGCTTGCTGATATATTTGATGTTGGCCCATGAAATCTCCACTTTGTCGTATTTCATCTCCATGAGATGCTCCAGATATTCACGTATCGCATAGTTGATGACAGATTCTCGGTTAACACTCGAAACCTCTACGACTGATTCTTCATCGATAAATAACAGACAGGCCAAATCGATTGTATTGAGCGCACGCTCATAGGCTGTGTTGGATTGAGAAATGGTGATGACGTAGCGCTCTAGTTCGGCCGTCATCTTGAGCGCCTTCTCTTGAAACACATCCAAGACCGCGCTATCCAGTTCCAATTCCCCAGAGCGAGTACTTTGAAATATACCTGTACTATCGGGATTTGAGGTCGCCTGGGCCTGAAGGCCCATCAAACTAATCGCGAGCAATAGACTAGTGAGTGCGAGTTGTTTTTTCATAGAAGCTATTGATTGGGGATAGTTATTCTTTGATGAGAAGACTAGAAATACTACCGCCTTCGCGTACTTCCTCAACCGAACGAATTCGAATGGCGGGGTTTTGCTCTAGGCGCAGTAGATAAAGTTTGAGCGGAAAAGACTTAGTAGATTGCTGGCCACCACTTTCAAAATAGACGGTTTCGACAGGCGTATTTGGACTCGGAAACATTCCCAAAATATGTTTGCTTAAAGCCGCTTTGTCTTGAGGGCTATAGGCATCACTGCCGATCAGTCCCAATTTGTATTTTAGGGTAGCGGATTCGTAATTCGGCATACTCATATAAGTCGTTTTGGGCTCTTCTGGCTGGGCCTCTACTTCTGGCTTGGGTGTACCTAAGACGGCTTCGGGGCTTTCAAAGCGTACGGGAGGCGGATCACTCTGCGTTTTGACGGGTGGGGTTTGGTTTTCACCTTCGGTGGAACGACTCCCTCCCTCCAAATCAGGCTCGTTTGACTTTGTTTCCGGCTTTGTCTCCGGCTTTGTTGGCGCTACAGGCGGATCGGCTACTGGAGTATTAGCCGCAATTTGAGCTTGAGGCGTCTCCGCTACAGTGGATACGGTATCTACCTTCACCACATTTAGATTGGTATCGCTGGTAGGAGTTGGTGCCATTGTTTGCTGCTCTGGGATAGGATCCGCGGGAATTTCGCGTTCGGCAAGGCCGCTAACCTCCGAATTGGCATCAGGTATAGACACAAAAAAGAAAGCGGCACATAATGCTGCCCCCAGAATGCCCCCTCGCAAAAAGAAAAGTTTACGCTTCTTAACCTGCAAACGCTGTTTGATATAGCTTGCTCTACTCATATGCTTAGATTAAAGGGGTACATAATTGGCAAATTCCTGATCGTAAGCACTTCCAATTGTTTCCGTCAGAATACTGTGAATCAAGGCTTCCATATCGACTTTTTTAGGTTTAGGAGGGAAGTTGAGGAAAAGGATTTCCCATTTTTTTCCAGTCCCTACGACCTTTTGCATCAGTTTGCGCTGGCCAGGCATGATCAAGATATCATCTGCCCTTAAAGAAGGATGGTAGATTTGGTAATTACTGACCATGCGTTCGGCTTCGGCATAAATCTCAGCCACCAACTCCAAGTGAGAGAGCTTGAGTCGCTTCGGAAGCTGGGCAAAAAAATCTGAAAGCAGCACTCCGTTCGCTTCGACAAAGTCCCGATGATAGTAAATTCCCTCCTGAGCCCGATTGATCGCACTGACAAATACCCGATCGCCATAATAGCGTTTCTCTAGTCTCTGTACCGATTCAAAAGCCAATTTTTGACTTTGATCCGGAAAGCTTAGACCATGCAAAATTTTGGGTTGCTGTCCTAGGATGTACAGGCCTTCCAAACGCCAATAAGAGGGTTGGCCGTTTTGGGGAGGCAAGGGATGTCTCAACTCAAAGACATCCTTGAGGGACGGGAGACTGAGTTCGGTTTGTAGGGTGTTTGATGCCATGGTATCTAATTGGTCGCTAGGTGTTGGCGCAAAATCAACATCCATTTGTATTTCTGACGGTTCGGCAGCGGGGATTACATCCTTGGAGGCTTGCCAATCCAAGCCTAAAATAGCCGCTCTTTCCAACCAGAAGGCCTCGTCTTCCCCTGCTTCCAATTTGCTACTGATCTCTAGTCGAGCCTTTTGCAAAAGTTTACTAAGCTGCTGCTGCCTCTGAGATAAGACCGCTGATTTTTTTTCTTCCCCTATCTCATCTGGGTCCAAATCATATGGATCTTGATGGATGAGGTAAAAATTATGTTCCCGCAAAATGCCGGTAAGACTTTGTCTTTCGGGGGTAGGGATAGGTGCTTCAAAGCCCAATACCACCGGTACGGAACTATTTTGATTATTGAGGTGTGCTCGCCTAAAATGTTTGAGTATCAGGGAAAGCAAATCTCCCAAATTGCGCAATGGGGCCTTTTTTTTGCCCTTTTTGCTTTTGGGAGCGATATGCTCCAGTTCATCTCCGTACCCTAAAGTGGCGGCCCCAATACCGTCTTCATGACAAGCCAATAATAGTATCTTTCCTCCCATAAATAGACTTATCCAATGGTATAGCTTCAAAAATAAAGCCAGAACTCATTAAATAGGTATAACTAAGGGCTTATCAGGGAATAAACAAGGCAATTTGGAGGTTTTAAGGGTATTTCCAGCTGTTAAGACAGTTTTTATAAAATCCTCAGGCAATAATGTTTGGTGCGAGAAATGTCTAATTTAAGTTGTAAGACAATGGTATACAGTAGTAAGACTTTGAAAAACGACCTCAATGCGATACAGAAGCGATTATTCTTCGTACTAGATACTCTCGATAGCTATCGGGATACTTGCTACTCTGTACTTAGTCTAAGAGCATGTTTGGACTTTTCCTTTAGGCCGGAAAAAAGATTCTACAGAACCATATATCCCATTTTCCTAGGTCCCAATACTGGATACTATGGTCTAAGTACTTAAAACCTTCTCCGATAAATCCTCAAAAAAACCCACTGATAATCAATCAAGTAGCGTAAAATTAAAAGGAATATTGACCTGATATATTTTAAAGGTATTTTTTCCCTTTACCGGCTTGAAGCGAATTTGTAGGACTCGAGCGATCACCGCACTAGAGAGGATAGGATGAGGAGAAGATACAATTTGATAGTTTACGACATCTCCTCTTCGAGTAACGCTTAGTCGGCAGACTACTTGGCCTTCTATGCCGGCGTCTCTGGCTATCATAGGATAGCCAATCTTTTCTTGGATCGCCTTCATATTGAGCACTTCGGGACTGAGTTCAAAATCCGCTAATCCGATTTCATCTGCGCTTACGAGGCCTTCCGGTCCCATCTTAGGTATAGGAGGTTTGCCAGAAAAACCCGGCTGGTAATCAATTTGTTGAATGAGCTTAGCAGTTTTATCATAATAAGACCATTGACCATTTTTACGATCGGCCAATAAGGGTCCTTGAGCACCAAGAATATTGCCGGGATAAAAGAGTCTTTGCTCATAATACTTGCCGGCTTCGTCCTTGAGCTTGATGTTGATGATCTCGGCTTTGCTATTCCACTCTATAGAAGCGGCTTCTCCATCAGCGGTAAGGGTATCCGTTACCAGACTCAGAACACCGTTGGAATGCCAAGTTCGATACCGACCTTTTGCCCAATTACCCCAAAAGTACCGTTGACCGTTGGGATACCAAGTTTGGTAATCGCTATTGCCATACCCCCCAACAAAAGCCTGTTTTAGCTGCAATTGACCATTTTTGTATCAAGTTTTCATCTCTCCATTCAGCATATAGTTGTCCAAATAGGCTCGGAGGAGTGGCTTAGCATTGGGGCCATCTTCAATGAGTTCTCCGCTTTCAAATTCGTCGAAACGAAAAAAGAATCATTGCCTTCCTCCCCACAGCCTAAGCATATACCCAACCATAGGCTGCCTAGTAGCAGAATAATGCGAGAACTTTTCTTCATAAAATTGTGCTTTCAAGATTGGAGACTATTTGCCATAAACCGGACTCACCCAGCTTTCTTTGGGCAAATACTTACTCCCACTAGCCCAGCGTATGCCACGCAGCAAAATCGCCTTGGCTTCGGGTACATCAAAAACATCAGGAGAATGACCCAATGAGAAGTAAAATACACGGCCATTACCATAAAACTTTTTCCAAACTACCGGCATAACGGCGCCCTCGATCCAATTATGATGCTCGCCACTAAAGCGCGTAGAGGCCAAGACTCTGACATTGGGATCAACAAGCATATAGTACTGCTCTGTCTTGAGACTAAAATCCTGAATACCCGCCACAACTGGGTCGCTTTGGTCCCCGATATTGACTTCATGGAGGATTTGTCCCCCCGGATGGGATACCCATTGCCCGCCCACCATGTATTGGTATTCGGTATTATTGCGAAAAGAATCTCCCATTCCCCCATGCGCGCCGGCTATGCCAGTACCATTTTTGATCGCTTTTAGCAAGCCCGCTGAGGCCTCCTTGCTGATCTGACCCATCGTCCAAGAAGGCACAATCACATCAATCGTGCTCATCAAGACCGAATCTTTGTAAACACCGAGTGAATCAGATATGATTACTTCAGCACCGGCTTCTACCAACCACTTTGCTACCTTTTCGGTAAACTCTTTGGGCTTATGACCTTGCCAACCCCCATATACCATCAGGACCTTTTTGCCGGCCAAAGTGGGTAATTCGGTTTCCGCGAGCTCTGCTTTTTCTCCTGCGCTAACTTCTCCACAAGCGGGAAATAGTAATACAGCTAATGTGCTTAGCAGTAATAATGGAAATAATGCTAGAAGAGTCCTTTTCATGATTTTAGGTTGATTAATTTGTGGGGCCATAATTGTGAGACCAGTTTTCACTATCAGTGATATCGCTGGGGGATAAACCGATGATATCTCCCTCTATCGAAACGCCAAGTCCGAGTACGGTACGATTGGCGTAATTAAAATAGCTAACAACTTGGTTCAATTCTACGATTTCTCCGTCCGAAAAGCCAGCCTTCTGCAATGCGGTGATACTTTTTTGGTTTAGCTCCTGCGGAGAACGCGTTAGCTGGTAGGCATAAAGGAGCCCAGCTTTCTCCCTAGCATCAAACAATTGGGAGCTAAGTGGTCCCTCCAAAGCTAGCATAATTTTTTCTGCGCGGGCCTTATCGCCCAAAAAGCGCTTAAAGCCAGCAGTATGATGCTCAAAGCAATAATCACATTGGTTGAGTTTACTCACATAAACCCCTAACAATTCCATATACCAGCGCGGCAGTTGATTGTCGCGATGGTGCAATACGTTTTTGTACAAATGCATATGACCGACCATGGTATGTGGCCTGAGGCTATGTACCATCATGACATTGTCAACATTATTATCAGGGCCTTTGATGCGGTCATAGAGTTGACGGAGCTTACCGCTGGCTTTTTCGTAGGATATTTGCTTGATCCAGCTCATTGAATTGAATTTGTGCTAGTAAAATGTGGCAGAGTAGCATTGATAATGCTCGGCTTCTGCTATCTTGAAACCTATGAAGATAGACGCTCATCAGCACTTTTGGCAATATGATCCAGAGAAACACGCCTGGATCGAAGATCATATGTCCCTCATCCGGCGAGATTTCTTGCCAGATGACCTCTGGCCCATTTTTCAAAGACACGAAATCGAAGGCTGTGTGGCCGTACAAGCGGACCAAAGCGAGGCCGAAACCGACTTTTTGCTTTCTCTGGCCGAGCAGCATGATTTTATCAAAGGCGTAGTAGGCTGGGTCGATATTCGTGCTGATCGGCTCGCCGAACGCTTATCCCATTATAAGCAGGCAAGCAAATTGGTCGGTTTTCGACATGTGGTACAAGCAGAGCCCGATGTCAACTTTTTGTTGCGAGAGGATTTTCTAAGAGGCATCGCCCAACTCCAAAAGTATAACTTCAGCTATGATATTTTGATCTTTCCGCACCAATTAGGGGCCGCATTGGAATTGACTCGTCGTTTCCCTAAGCAAAGATTTGTCATAGATCATATCGCAAAACCTTATATTAAGGATGGTTTTTATGATGGCTGGGCGACTTTGATGCGCGCCTTCGGCGAACGCCAGAACGTTTATTGCAAACTGTCAGGCATGCTCACCGAAGCCGACTGGCAAGGCTGGACTTATGAGCAATTAGAACCCTATATGACATGCGTCATGGAGACTTTTGGCGCCAAGCGCCTGCTCTATGGTTCTGATTGGCCCGTTTGCCTTTTGGCGGGAGAATATGCCGCTGGCTATAATGCGGTACTGCAATTTATCGCCAAACTAAGCCCAGACGAGCAAGCCGCCATCCTTGGCCAAAATGCTATAGACTTTTATCACTTATGATATAAGCAATCAGACAATCCTATTCAGTATTCAGACCTAGGCACATTGCCCTATATGGTGCAGCGAGACCTTTTTTCTGTACTGAATACTCCCGAAAGCTTTCGGGATACTTTCTACTCCTTACTCAAAATGGACTTAGGACTTGCAGGCAAGGTATTTATCGTTAGCGGTGGCTCAAGTGGGATCGGGGCAGCGATCAGCCAAGGTATCGCCGCCGAAGGCGGCATCCCCGTAATCGCAACACTTGATCGGTCCTTGACCGAACAAATGATAGAAGCGTTCCGCGCAGCGGGCCAAGAAGCACATGCCATCATCCTAGAACTGGGACCAGCCCCCAATAGTAAAAAAGTCATCGACGAGACCATCGCTAAATTCGGTCGCTTGGATGGAATCGTCAACAATGCAGGCATCAATGATGGGGCTAGTCTAGAAAAGGGTCCTGAAGCCTTTAGACGTTCGCTCGAAATCAACCTCCACCACGTATATGATCTAGTACATTACGGACGATCGTTCCTCGCAGAGGCTCAAGGCGCTATCGTCAATATTGCCTCCAAAGTGGCCCAAACGGGTCAGGGCGATACTTCTGGCTATGCAGCCGCCAAAGGAGCCATTTTAGGTCTGACTAGAGAATGGGCGGTCGCTTTTCTCAAAGACTCGGTAAGAGTCAATGCTATCCTTCCTGCCGAGGTGATGACGCCTCTTTACCGCCAATGGCTGGATATGCATTATGATGATCCTGCCGCCGCTGAGCAAGCTATCGCCCATAAAATCCCTTATCAAAACCGCATGACGACGCCTGAGGAAATCGCTAATACAGTGCTGTTTTTGCTATCCGATAAAGCAAGCCACACTACAGGGCAGTTTTATTATGTAGATGGGGGTTATGTACACCTAGATCGAAGAATCTAGTAAACTTTTACTCTGCAATAATAATTTTAAACTCCGCTTGGCTTTGGTTCCCATCATTGTCGGTAGCCAACAATACACAACATAAGGTTTCCGCCTCTTTGGCAATACCTTTGAGGGCTAAGGCTGCTGGATTAAAACTCATCCAATCGGGTAAGCTATCTTGACCAAGGATACTGAGATCATAATCCGTAATGGTGCCGTTGAAATCCATGAAGGTTTCAGCAGAAAATTTCAAGGAAATCTCTTTATCGACCTTTTCATAAAAGTCAGGAATTTTTAAGTTTTGATAAGGGGTAAAGATTTCTTTGGTGCTCACCCAATAAAAGTGGTCATCTCGGACAAAGAAGAGATATTGATGATCGCTGCTCACGAAAGGGATATGCTCCAATCCTTCTGTATTAATATTCGCATTCAGAGCTTTGATCTCAGACCATTGGCCGTTGGACCTTTTATAAGTAATGTATAGATCGATCTTGTGGCCATTGACACTCCGCCAAGAATCCGTAATCAAATACTCCCCCTGAGGGGCAACATAAAGACATTCCTCATCCGTTTCGATGCTAAATATGCTCAGCTCTTCCAGTACAGAAATATCATAGCTTCCCGCGTTATTTGGACTAGCCTGCAAAATGTTCCCACTCCAAGTATCATCCGCTCGACCAGAGGAGAAATATAAGGTCCCGTCTGAAGTGAAACTATGTCCGGCATCTCGTGCGGCGGAATTGATAGGGGCAGGAAATTTGACAATCCTATCCGACCAACTGCCATCCTCTAAGCGATTGATCCGGTAAATATCTCCGAAGCCAAATTCTTTCGAATTACCATCCACAAAACTGATAAAGGATCCATCGGGGGAAAACTTGGGGTACATCACGTGGGTTTTGAATTGTTGGGAAGCCGCTATCAGACTAGGGGCAGTCCATTTCCCATCCTGCTTTTGCATATAAAACATCCCTTTTTCCCTGACTACATATACTAATTCGTTTCCATCAGGCGAAAAAGATAGGCCACCCAATTTTACAGAGTCTGCCGGAAGAACTCCTACGCCAAATTTTTGCGGCTGAGTTGCCGGGGCCGTTTCACCATTGAGGGTATAGCTATTGCTTTGTGCAGAAAGCCCCATCAATCCTAGCCCCCAAAAGGCCAAAAGAAGACTGTTTAATTTGTTCATTTTGTATGAAATGCGCTAAGGGTAAAGATCTCTTCCGGGGCAAGAACTTGAGTCTCGAGGCCCTTGGCGAAGATCCAGTCAAAAAAACTGCTGATCACTTTGGGATCAATCTGACCCCAACTGTCTTTATTACCAAAGGCAGGCAAGGAGACAGCCAAGGCCTCTTGGAGATCGATCTCAGCTTCATGTGCAGGCACAAATTTCCTCAGTATTTCGATGGACTCTTCCGGTGCTGCCTGACAATGTAAGAAGCCTTTTTTTGATGCCTGCAAAAAGGCCTGATATTGGACTAGTTTTGCGCTCAGCTGGGCTTCTGAGGCAGCAATTACGGGTGAATAGGAATACGGGATTTGGTAATCTCGCATCCTAAAGTACTTGAGCTGATTACCCAAGCTTTGGGCCGAGACGCCTTCCCAATTGAGAAAAATCCAAGTTGCATCCGCTTCGCCTTGTAATAGGGTATTCCAAATGCCCAACTTTGCGGGATAGCTCAGGTTTAGGTTGCCTGCTCCTCCATCGTTTTTGATCATCTCCATTACAATCCCATCTTCATACCGAGCTTTGTAAGAGCTGTAGAGCTTGCCATCCAAATCCTTAGGCGAATGGATACCAGCATCTGCTTTGACCACAATCGCACTCAGATCATATTGCAATACTGCGGCAATAGCAATTAAATCAAAAGGCTGGCTTTTGGTCCGGTAACTGATCACGCTTTCCGTAGGGCAAAGAGCAAAATCTGCAGCCCCCATTTCTACTTTCTTAGCAGGAGTAATTTCATAATTATCAAGGGAGGGATCCGTAATCTCGACCTCTAGATCATATTCCTGATAAAAGCCTTTTTCTTGCGCGACAAAAAAGCCAATGTGATTGATATTAGGTGTCCAATCGAGGGCTAAGCTTAGTTTTTCCATTTATGCGGGATATATTTTAATTAGTCTTTATCTTTTGCCTGCACTAAGACCACTCTTGAGGCTCGAATTTGTTTTCAGATTTGTGCCAAAACGCCTCTTTTAGCTACTACTTACTATGGAAAAGAAAGCCCTCATCCCTCGTCAATACTTATTGGCCTTTATCCTCATTACCTCCATGTTTTTGGCTTGGGGGATTGCCAATAATATGACCGATACACTTTTGGCTGCCTTCAAGAAGATCATGAGCATGTCTGATTTCCAGACGACCTTCGTGCAGTATGCTTTTTATGGGGCATACTTTTGTTTTGCAATTCCAGCGGCTTTATTGATCAAGCGTTTTTCCTACAAAACGGGCGTTCTTTTGGGCTTAGGCATGTTTATCGGCGGGGCTTTGCTCTTTTACCCAGCTAGCCAGACGATGGTTTATGGGCATTTTTTAGCGGCGCTTTACATTTTGGCGGGCGGCTTGTCCTTTTTAGAGACTTCAGCCAATCCTTATATCGTAGCCATGGGGCCCGAAGAAAGCGGTACTCAGCGCCTCAATCTCGCCCAATCCTTCAATCCAGTGGGTTCGATCACCGGCGTACTGCTTAGTAAGTTTTTCATCCTCTCTCACTTAAATCCCGCCACCGAAGAGGAGCGTTCGGCTATGCCGGCAGACCAACTCGCCACTATCCAAGCCGAAGAATTAAGTGCAGTTATGGGGCCTTATGTAGGCGTAGCGGCAGTACTACTTGTGCTCTGGTTGATGATTGCTTTTACCAAGATGCCCAAAGCTTCCGATGATAGCGAAGCCTTCAACTTTAAGCGTTCGCTCGGGCGACTCACTCGCAACCGAAACTATGTCATGGCCGTGGTGGCTCAGTTTTTTTATGTGGGAGCTCAGATTTGTATCTGGTCTTTTACCATTCGATATGTCATGCGTGAGCTAGCCGTAGATGAAGAAGCCGCTTCCAGCTACTACATCGCTTCATTGGTCCTCTTTTTAGCCTCTCGCTTTATCTGCACCTACCTGATGCGCTATATCAAACCCGCTCGTTTATTATCGATCTTAGCCGCTTTGGCAATCGTTTTGACTTTGGGTGCGATTTGGGGCAGCGGCACGCTCGGAGTTTATTCTTTAGTGGGTATATCGGCCTGTATGTCGCTTATGTTTCCAACCATTTATGGGCTTGGACTCAAGGGCTTAGGCAAAGACACTCAGTTGGGAGGCTCAGGGCTAGTAATGGCCATCTTAGGAGGAGCAGTCTTGACCGGCATTCAGGGTTTGATCTCTGATAGTAGCGGTAGCATCAAATATTCCTTCTATGTACCGCTAGTTTGCTTTTTGATCGTAAGTTTGTACGGCCGCTTCGCGGAACGCCAGAGCCAAGAAGTAGAGAGATAAAAGTATAAAGTAGGGAGACATGAGTAAATAGACATAAATAGAAGCGCTAGTGCTTTAATTTTGCTTCTCCCGAAGACCGTCTAAATACTTAATACTTTCTGCTTAATTCTACATACACAAACCTCCCTATGCCTACGACCTATTATTTAGCCTGCGATCTCAAAGATGATCCCAAATTGATTGGGGAGTATGAGGCATGGCACAAAGCCGAGCGTGTTTGGCCAGCGGTCGAAGATCGTATCAGAGAGGCAGGTGTATTGGAAATGCAAATTTTTAGAGCAGGCAAGCGTTTATTTATGGTGATGGTCGTTAGTGATGAGTTTAGCTTTGCTCACAAAGCTAAAATGGACGCTAGCAATCGTAAGGTCCAAGAGTGGGAAGCCTTAATGGATCAATACCAGCAGGGCTTACCTTTTGCGGCCCAAGGAGAAAAGTGGGTGCTACTCAAGCAAATCTTTCAATTCAATGCCTAGCCATGAGTAAGGTGTATTTTATTCAAAGTCACGGGGTCCCAGTAGGAGAAGAAAAAGTCGTCAAAGTGCCTACTGGAGAAGTCAAAAAGCGGCTTTTTGGCGGGACCAAAGAGGTCATGCGTAAAGAAAAGCGCTGGGAACAGACTGGCTTCTCCCAATCCAAAATCGACATCAAACGCCTTGCCGAAGACATCGCTGATACCATAGCCGAAATTGAAGCCGAAGGCCTAGAAGTAGAATCTATTACCCCGATTACTTCGGGAAACTATGATTGGGAATATAAAATCATGGGCAAACGAAAAAAAGGCGGCGGCGGCTTTGGTTATGGATACGGCTATAGCTACACCGAAGGCGTGATTATTGTGGCCAAAGAGGCTTCGAGTATTAAGTAGCTGGTATAATGTAGTAAGATCAAATATTGGCTGGTTTAAGCTTTGACTTACTGCTTCGCAGAACGCTTATCTTCAAGCTGCGGTATGCATGCGCGCACTTAGAGTAGAGGTTTATTGCATACGCCTCCCCCACTCCTTCCCTAACTCGGCATCAGGATTATTTCTACATCTTACTTAACTTCGCCCCATGGAGGAAATCAAACCCATCGCCATGCCTGGAATCCATAGTCGATTCCTACCCTATTTTATCCAGCAAGAAGCCGGTCGCAAAGCCAAGGTCCTAGATGTAGGCGCTGGGCACGGTGCTTTTGCCAAGACCTTGCATGACAAGGGTTATGAGGTAGCCGCCTGTGATCTCTATCCAGAGTACTTCCACTTTAAGGAGATCGAATGTACCAAAGCAGATATTACCGATGGCCTCCCCTACCCTGATGCGAGCTTTGATGCAGTGATTGCGATTGAGGTCATGGAGCATATCAGCAACCATGAGACCTTTTTTAAGGAAGCCTTTCGGGTTCTCAAACCTGGTGGGATGCTATATATCTCTACGCCTAACATTTTGTCCATGAAGTCTCGCTTCCGTTTTTTCTTCAGTGGTTTCTTTTACACCTTCGAGCCTTTGGATCGCCAAAATTATGACGGCTTACAGCATACTGCTGCCTTGACGATTGACCAATTTAATTATTGGGGGATCAAGTCAGGCTTCGAGACGGCTAGCTATGGCATCGACAAAAAACAAAAGTCTTCTCGCTGGTTGTTGATCTACCGACCATTTTTATGGCTGTTTACTAAGCTCAAAAAGATCGCGCCTATCCACAATGAGATGGATCTACTATTGGGGCGTGTCTTATTTTTGAATTTCCCCAAAAAGTAGGCTTGCCTCCGTCCTATTGTCATTAGCCCAAAAGTTCCCCTCTCAATAAAGTGCATAGGCGTCAAACAAGAGGGTCTCATACCGATCTTATTGGGAGGACAAGGAATCACCTTTCCGGTACTTAGACAATAGTATTCAATATTAAGGCGGAGGAAAATAAGGCTATGTGATTCATCTAGACCTTTTTTTTGTACTACATACTCCCGAAAGCTTTCGGGATACTTGCTACTCTGTACATAAATACGGGCTTGTGAGTTCCACGCGGTGGTGGACATAAAAAAGGACGAGAATTTTCCTTAGCTTCAAAAACAAAATGCCTAGTGCCAAAGATCATATAGAAGCCCATCGTAAAGCGGGACGATTTTTCTCAGCAGAGGGCATCAAAAGCTTTGTACGGGAAGCAGGGAAAGGGGAAGCCGTCGTCTGCATGCATGGGGTCCCTTCTTCGGCTTATTTATATCGTAAGATGCTACCGGCGCTCGCCGAACGCTCATTTCGAGCTATTGCCTTTGATTTGCCGGGTATGGGCTTGGCTGATAAGCCCACACAATATGATTACAGCTGGACGGGTTTAGGTAGATGGTCCGTGAAGGCTACCGAAGCCCTCGGCTTGGCAAAATATCATTTGGTCATTCACGATATCGGCGGACCGATAGGCATGGAAATGGTGGCTGCTCATCCTGAACGGATCCTCTCTCTGACGATTCTCAACACCTTGATTGCAGGCCTGGCTCATTTCCAAAAGCCGTGGACGATGCGTCCTTTTGAGTGGCAAGGCATAGGGGAATGGTACCTAGCGAGTATGCAGCCGGCGATTTTTGCACCATTGATGTACTTACAAGGGGTGGAAGACAAAGCCTCCTTGCCACAATCTGAAGGAGCGGCTTATGTACGATTGTTAAAGCATGGCGACGGAGGCAAAGCCTTTTTAAAGATTATGCGCAGCTTTGAGGCCACCCAGGCCAAGGAAGATTTATATCTAAATGCCATTAAAGGTTTGGAGGTGCCAAAACAAATTATTTGGGGAGCCAAGGATCCCGCCCTCACCGTCAAAGCCTATGGCCTTCCCACTCAAAAGTTAACGGGAATCGAGCGCTATATTGAGCTGCCAGCTAAGCACTTTTTGCAAGAGGATCAGGCTCCGAAAATAGCGGAGCTAATTAAGGAAATGAACGCTTGAGCCTTTGAGTACTAGCCTTGCAATCAAGCCGTTAAGAAGTCAATAGAATAAGCGTTCTGCGCAGCAGTAAACAAAACAAGGATCTCACACTCGCAATGAAAAAGTTAAGTAGTAAGACAATAGTATTCAGTAGTATGACTTTTAAAAAACGACCTCATTGGGGTGTAAAAGCGATTATTCTTCGTACTAGATACTTTTTACTTACTACTCGGTACTTAATTGGGCTCTTATTGGTAGGATCATTCTTGGCTTGTCTCCCTCCAAAGGCAGAGGAGTCCAAAAAGATTGCTATGGAGGAAGCCGTCCAGATGATCCAAGACAGCTTAAATCTAGGCGTCGAATGGCAGAGGGCCTTTGATAGACTGATCGATACGATCGAGAAGCAAGCCTCCCCTAGCAAAGACAAACTCCTGTTTGGGATCGAAAATCTTGTGGATTACCATAATTTCCGTTTTAGCCCTGAACAGCTATCGGTCAAGTACCTAGAAAGCCTCATCCATCATGAGACTTTTAACCGCTATGAGCTTTATTGGCTTAGTCATGGTCATGCCTCAAAATTGGCCTACAAAACGCTAATATACTTGATTGACCAGAAAGGGAAGCTGCTCTTGAGCGACACCTTAGCGGGAAATAAATACGAAAACGGAAGCGTAAAAGTGTTGGATTGGAATCAAAACGGGAAGGAAGAAATCCAGTATAAAGTTAATGCAATCACGTCTTCTGTTCCGATCATCAGTGAACATGAACTGATCTATGAGTTTGATGCCAAAAGGCATGCCCTGCATTTGATGATGGAAATTGAATTGGATAGCCGTAATTGTGCGGAAGACGACGGATTTCTCATCAAGCAAAGCTATCAGTTTCTCCAAGCGGGTATTATCCAAGTACAAAAGGATGAATTTGAGATTGATTGCGCTCATTTTGCATGGAGAGGAGATATTGACGGTATGAAAAAGATTAAATCGACTCAGTATCTACTCAATTGGAGTAAAGACAAACGACAATACCTGCCTAATCAAGCCAAAGATTGAAGACCTAACTAAGCGTTCTGCGCAGCGGCAAAAACCCAAAGAGTAAAGCATGCACGAGGATCTGAAGCATATCAAATTTCGTAATCGAAGGAATCCTGACGCAGCTTTTGACATGGGTTATTTAGAGGATTTGTTTAGCCGTACGGACCTCAATCATTCTCCCTTTAAGCCCCACTTAGTAGAGTTTTTTCTTATAATCATGGTACTCGAAGGTAATGGCAAACACATCATTGACTTTCAAGAGTACGACTATGAGGCGGGCAGCATCCTGACCATCCGCAAAGACCAAATCCATCAATTTGTCAAGAGTGAGGTCAAGGGATATATGCTACTATTTACGGATGATTTTTTGGTCAGCTACCTAGATGAGTTGGAATCGCTCAAAGCGCTAAATTTATTTAATGAATTATTGGGTATCCAAAAATTACAGTTCGCATCAGCTGCCTTTGCCGAGCTCACCCAGCTCATCGAGCGCATCAAACGCGAATATTTTCAAGTCAACGATAGCTATTCTCAAGGGGTCATTCGCAGTGAATTACACATTTTGCTCACCCAACTCTATCGTCATAAAGCAAGTTTAAACACTCATATCGACCCTAAAAAGTATCTACGCGAGTTCCTACAACTGCAAAAATTAATCGAAAAACACTGCCGCCGCACTCAAAAAGTCAATGATTATGCGGAGATGATGTCTTTGACTAGCAGGACATTAAATAATATCTGCCATAGCATCGTAAAAAAATCTGCTAAAAAGCTCATAGACGAAATCGCTATCACACAAATCAAACGTTTACTTATCAACACCAAACTTTCGATCAAGGAAGTAGCCTATGCGAGTGGCTTTGAAGAGACGACTAACTTCTTCAAATACTTCAAAAGACATACCCTAAGCACTCCTGAGCAATTTCGGAAAGTCCACACTTAGCGATTTTCCATTTTTTACAGTCTTAACGCATTTTTCTATATCCGTCAAGGAGAGGCCTACCCCTAATTTTGCTTGCGATAGTTCAACTAATGCAAGTTAAAATGAAAACGATTTCCATCATCACTCAAATAGCCCTTTTGCTCGCCCTCGCAAGTTGTGGCAGTAATAAAGGCTCTATGTCTCAAACTAAAACGGAAGAACCTATGAGTTTATCAAACAAAGACAAAGTAGTCGCCCTACTCAACAGCTTTAACAATGGTTCACAAGAACCCATCTCCTATATCAATCCTAATAAGTACATCCAACACAATCTATCGGTAGGGGATGGCCTAGCGGGATTTGGTGCGGTCATGGCCAATGCTCCAGAAGGGGGATTTAGCGCCAATGTCGTACGCGCTTTCGAAGACGGAGATTATGTATTCACTCACACTGAGTATGATTTCTTTGGTCCCAAAGCGGGTTTCGATGTATTTCGCTTTGAAGACGGTCTGATCGTCGAGCACTGGGACAATTTGCTCGAGGTTCAAAAACCCAACCCTAGTGGCAGAACCCAATTTGACGGTGCTACGGAAATCACTGACTTAGCCAAAACCGAGGCCAATAAGCAGGCTGCACGTGAGTTTATCGAAAAAGTACTACTCAACAACGAGATGGACAAAGTCGCTACTTACATTAATCCGGAAAAATACATTCAGCACAATCCAGCGGTTGCCGATGGTTTGGATGGTTTTGGCGCGGCGATGAAATACTTTGCAGAAAACGGCTTGGTCATGGAATACACCCAACTGCACAAAGTCTTGGGCGAGGGCAACTTTGTCCTAGCAATGAGTGAAGGTAAATTTGGCAAAGGCGAGCATACGGCCTTCTATGACTTATTTAGATTTGAAAACGGACAAATCGTAGAACACTGGGATGTAATTGCCCCGATTCCCCCTAAAGATGAATGGAAGAATGACAACGGTAAGTTTTAGGTAACCACATTCTTTTGTTTTCATGGCGTGTGTAGGTTTGATCCTACACACGTTTTTTTGCTAAATGGCAATTGGACTCCTCTAGCGTGGCTTTTTACCCTAAATGAGGCCCAAAAGACCATTCTCTCTTGTAAGAATTTCGCCTCAGTTGCTCCAATCTGGGCGTTTTTTGAGCCGGATCTAGGTTATTTTTACTGCTGCGCAGAACGCTCAATCGCTTAATTCCTAACCAGATAGTTGCATAAACATGCATTTTGGGATATTCATATTTTAATATTCGGATAGTCCAAATAGCGCAAAATGGGCAAGTCAGTTTTTGGGCAAAAGCTAATTTTTTTTGGCGTAAGCTACTCCTACTTTTGGGCCATAGACTTGAACCAAGACATGCTTTACCTGCGTACAATTGTCTTGCTTCTTGTTTTCCTGGTACCGGCTTCCTGCGGTCGGTACGCCCTTCGCCAAAATATCTTTGCTACCCCAGTTTCTGTAGAAGAAGGAGATTTCTTTGCCGATCCTTCTGAAGCCGAAGCCTCTATTCCTTCTGACCAAGGAGAAATTCCCATAGATTGGGTCTTTGACGGCCAGAGTCGGCATGAAACCCTAGAAAACTATTTCAAGCGTTTAGTCAAAACTCATGACTTTAGTGGTACAGTGCTAATCGCTGAAAATGGACAAATCGTCCATCAAGGAGCTTATGGTTATGCCAATACCCGCAAGCGCGAGCCGCTCAATATTCACTCTACCTTCCAACTCGCTTCGGTTTCTAAGCCCATCACTGCCATAGCAGCCCTGTTGCTTTATGAAGAGGGGAGCTTGGTCCTCAATGAACCCGTAAAGACTTACTTACCGGAGTTTCCCTACCAGAAGGTAAAAGTCAAACACCTACTGGCACACCGCAGCGGATTATGCCGCTACATGGGCCTAGGCCAAGATTATTGGAATAAAAGATATTTCCTCACCAATCAAAAAGTAGTTGATTTATTGGCTGAGCACCCTATGAAGCTGCGTTTTAGGCCCGGCAGTAAATTTCAGTACAATAACACCAATTATGCTTTGCTGGCCGCTATCATTGAACGCTTAAGTGGGCAAAGCTTCTCTGAATTTGTAGATATGCGGGTTTTCAAGCCCTTGGGTATGCAAAACTCGGCGGCTTATAATCTCCTAAAAAGGAAAAAAGTCTTTGGCCGAGCTCAGGGCTACATCAAGGGCAGACGTACCTATAAGCCAGCAGAAGGGGATTATTTAGATGGTGTTTTAGGCGACAAGGGCGTTTACTCCAATGTAACAGACCTATATACCTTGGATCAAGCTCTTTATGAAGGACGCTTATTGAAGCCAGAGACGGTAGCTATGATGTTTCAGGGGGCTGGTCCTTATCAAAGAGGACGGAATTATGGTCTAGGCTGGCGGCTCAAAAAATGGCTTCCTCATGTTGCTTATCATTTTGGATGGTGGCGAGGTTTTCGGACCTGTTTTATTCGCGATATGAAGGCACAACGCACTATCATCATTTTATCTAATCGAGTCAATGCCAAAAAGCCGATCAACTATTGGCGCGTATATCAACTGGCCAAAAGGGTAGAGGTACCCATCCCTTGGGAGGAAGAAGAGTCAGAATTTGAGGACTTTCCTTCCGAGACGACTTCTGAATTCAAATAACCCCATGTAATAATAAGACTCGATTTGTCGAAAATCGATCACTCCGATACCCTGAGTAAAGCGTATCGGAGTTTTCATTTTTGGACAGCTCGAAAACGTTTTCGAGGCAAAATATGCTTTCCATCCAATCTAGGCAGATGCCAAAAATCATTTGACTAAGCAACATTTATTTCTTCAGACTGTAAGGTTTGATAATTTTCCTCATTGTGAAAGGCAAAGCTTTAAAAGATTTTTGGAGTGTGATCGGATAAATTTGTTTCTTTGTCTCGAGTACGATAAATCTGCTGAGCTACTTTCTACACCTTTACAAGGGCATTTGTCGTACTTATCGCGAAACATTTGGACTGCTTTTATTCGCCCGTATACTAACTGACCTAAGTAACCGGAACAAGTACTCCATGCATTTTACTCTAGATTCTTCTACCATCCATCGCTTTGAAAGAGCCATCCAGTACGAATGGCTCGAAACAAATGGTTTGGGTGGCTTCGCTAGCTCTACCGTCATTGGCACTCACACTCGTCGCTATCACGGCTTGTTAGTTGCGGCCTTGGCCCCTCCTGTGGGTAGGACAGTCCTGTTGTCTAAGATGGATGAAACCATTTATCTCAATGGCAGGGAGTACGAATTAGGATCTAATAAATACCAAGGGGCAATCTATCCCAACGGTTACATCTTCCAGCAAAAGTTTCAGCAAGAGTGGTTTCCTGAATTCCATTATCAAATCAAAGGAGTTCGCCTTAAAAAAACCATAGTTGCCATCAATGGAGAAAATACGACCCTCATACTTTATGAAGTATTAGCTGCCGATCAACATTTTCACATGAATCTCTTGCCGATGATGGCCAACAGAGACTATCATCATCTAAGTAATGCTCACACCCTCTTTGGCAAGCAAGTGATAATGGAGGGAGAAGTTTTGCGCTACCGTCAAGATCTTGATAGCCCCTATTGCTATATTTCAGCCCCCAATGCGCAGTTCGTAGCTCATGATGATTGGTACTATCGCTTAGAATACCCGCTTGAACAATATCGTGGCCTCAACGCCCATGAAGACCTCTTTAGTCCAGGTAGTTTTTCAGTCGAATTGGAAGCAGGAAGCCGATTTGGTATTATCGTTTCTACCGAAGATCCAAGTGGCAGAGACCCCTGGGTCATGATGGAAGCAGAAAAGAATCGACGCAGGGCCTTGGTAGACGCCACCAGTTTTAAAGAGCCTATGCTCAAACAATTGGTCAAAGCAGCAGACCAATTTATCGTTCAGCGCAGCGAAAATCTAAAAACCATCATCGCTGGCTATCATTGGTTTTCTGATTGGGGTCGCGATAGCATGATTGCCCTGCCAGGACTTTGTCTAGCTACAGGTAGGGAAGCGGATGCTGAAAAAATTCTTCTCGCTTTTGCCGAGTCCGTAAGCGAAGGCATGTTGCCCAATCGCTTCCCAGACAGTGGTGAAGAGCCAGAATATAACACCATAGACGCTACGCTTTGGTTTTTTGTGGCGGTTTATAAATATCTCCAAGCGACTAAGGTGCAGACGAGGGATTTAGAGAAATTCCTCCCAATTATGGCCCAAATACTGGAATGCCATAAGGCAGGCACTCGCTACAACATCCACATGGATCAAGATGGTCTTTTGACAGGTGGGATCGATGGAGTACAACTCACTTGGATGGATGCCAAAGTCGATGACTGGGTGGTGACGCCTAGAATTGGCAAAGCGGTTGAAATCAATGCGTTGTGGTATAATGCTTGGGCTATCTACGCTTGGATGCGGGCCCAAAATGGTGAAAAGGCCGTGGCTGCCACCGCCCAAGAACAAGCCAAGGAAATCAAAAAGCAATTTGTCAAGCAATTTTGGAATACGGAGGCCGAATGCCTTTTTGATCTAATTAACGGCGAAGAAAAAGACGCGCAAATCCGCCCGAACCAACTATTTGCGCTTAGCCTGCCATTTTCACTACTCAGCAAAACAAAAGGCCAAAAAGTCTTAGTCAAAGTAGAGAGAGAATTGTTTACCCCTGTTGGTTTACGTAGCCTCAGCACACATGCTGATGACTACCAAGGTCATTATGGGGGAGATCAATATCGTCGCGATGGAGCCTACCACCAAGGCACTGTGTGGGGCTGGTTGATCGGGCCTTACATAGACGCGATCGTTCGTACACGTGGCTCTTTGGGGCGTGCCCAAGCAAGAAGTATCGTCAAAAGCCTCGAAGAGCAACTCTACAAAGATGGCATCGGTACGCTTTCGGAGATCTACGATGGCAATGCTCCTTGGAATGCAAGAGGTTGCATTGCACAAGCTTGGAGTGTCAGTGAAGTGTTAAGAGTATGTGCTGAATACAAGCTCTTCAAAAACCGAGAGTTCGAAGCGGCGATCCCTTCTGCTTTACTCGAATTGCAAAAACGGGACCTTTTCGCCTAAAAAAAAGCAGGAGCAAGGCCATAAAGGACACTTGCTCCCAGGTGAAAAGCAAAACCACAATTCGTCTATATTTTTATTTTCTCATCCTCTTTATTTCAACAACGCAAAGCTACTAACAAACGTTTTTGCGTTGGCATTCGTTGTTAGCTTTGATGTTTGGACAATGGGACCATAAAAGAGTCACAAATGCAACACCATTTTTTAATCACAGCTAAGAAAGTTCCCTCAATTCCCCTTTTTCCTCCCACCTGTCCTTATTAAGTTCGTAAACACCGAAAATTTTACGATGATTAACCGCATCTATCCTATCCTATTTACGGCATTTTTGCTTTTCCACAGTTTTCCCCTGCGGGCGCAAATCGAACTTAATGTCAAAGTCAATAATGGTTCGAATCAGTTACATCAGCTTCTTACCCAACTATCTACCGGAGCTGAAAATTTCGAACCGTCCAACGAATATATAAACAATTATCCATTTATTTCCTCTGTTCGTAACGTAAAAAGTCTTTATTCTGGCAATTTTCCCTCCGAAATCGGACAATGGTTTACCATTGAACTGAATGGGGACCTCGATTCGCGAATCGCAGAGCTGCAAGCTAGTGGGCTATTTACCACAGTAGAACAAAACCGAACCTTAAGCCTACACAGCATAGAAAAAACGCAGTTCACCCCTAATGATGATTCTCTCAGTAATCAATGGTACCACGATTTTATCAAAACGTTCCCAGCATGGGATATTACTCAAGGCGATGAACAAATCAGAATAGGCGTTATCGACACCGGCTTGGATTACCTCCACCCAGAATTTGACGGTCAGCTTGCCATCAATGCATTGGAGGACCTAAACGGCAACGGTACTTTTGAACCTTGGCCTTTTAGCGAAACCCGCAACGGGATCAGCGGTGATTTCAATGGCCTAGATGAAGACGGCAATGGTTATCCTGACGATGTGATAGGCTACGATTTTACCGATCAACCTCGTAGTCCTTTTGGAGGGGATTATTTATTTGAGGACGCCAATCCTTGGGACGACAATGATCATGGGACTGTCGTTTCTGGCATTATCAGCGCTAAAGCGGACAATCAAATTGGCGGTGCTGGGCTAGCACCAAACTGCAAACTCAGCGTCATACGCGCCTTCAGCTCCACCGGAGCGGGTGAAGATGATGATATCTCGCGAGCGATCATTTATGCCGCCGATAATGGCATCCAAATATTGAACTTCTCCTTTGGCGATATCTACCCCTCTCTGATGATGCACGAAGCGATCCGCTATGCTTATGCCAAAGGCGTTATCATGGTAGGCTCCGCCGGCAATGGTACTGGAGACGCTCTCCACTACCCTTCTGGATTTAATGAGGTGATTTCGGTTTCTGCCTCTGCCGCTGATCTAGCAACAGGCGATGAATTTCTCTGGCCACTGAGTAGCTATGGCGTTACCGTTGATTTGTGTGCACCGGGCTCTGGTATCTTTACTACTTCTCCGCTGGATACTGCAAGCAATGGTCAGATCACCGCTTATGGTCGTTTCAACGGCACCAGTGCTTCTGCTCCTATGGTCGCCTCTGCAGTGGGCCTACTTTTCTCGCACAAAGGTATTCTCTCGCCTCAACAAGTGAGAGGCATTTTGACTTCGACTACCGATGATATTGGTCGTGCGGGTTGGGACCATACTACGGGTGCTGGCCGACTCAACCTCCACAAAGCCCTTTTGTCAGTAGGGACCTCCAACGTACAAATCACCTCCCCTGAAAATGACGGCGGCTCCTATTTGGACTCTATCCCTATCATCGGTACAGTGCTGGACCCTGAGTTTGCCAAGTACCATCTCGAGTGGATGCCAGGGACAGAAGACACCAGTGAATGGCAAGTAATTGTTGCCGATCAACTCTATCAGCAAAAGGAAGACACCCTCGCTTGGTGGGACTTGAGGACCCTGCCAGAAGGAGACTTTACCTTGCGTATTAGACTCGAAAAAACCAATGGTTTTACAGCCGAAGACCGCATCAGATTTGTCCGAGACACTAGCGCTTCGCGGGTAGAAATTTTACGTGCGGCTCCGATTTGGGACAATCAGGATCGAAAAGTACTCGTCGTATTTAGGAGCTCCGATCAGGGCGTCCATGAGTTGAAATACCGCCGCAGCGGAACGCTTGATTATAAAACCATCGGTTTTGACCGTACCACGCGCAACGGCGAGTTTTTAATTGGTACCGATGTACTAAGTAGTGGGCTTTATGAGATGCTTATCAGCACGACTAATCTTGCGGGCATGAGCAGTATATCAGAGTCCTTTAGCATTGATTTTCAGAGCAAATCAATCAATCGGACCGGTTTTACCCAACAGCCCTACACCTTACCCATGGGCCGACTGTTAGAAAAGCCACAGGATTTTGATGGCGATCAATTACCTGAGGTGATCATGAGCGAGTATAATGAGCAGCTGACCTTTGGCCCACTTACGATCTATGAGTTTGTGGGAGATCAATTTGTTAAGGTCGACTCCGTCGAACTCAAGCCCATATTGATCCCCAAGGATGTAGGCGATACCGATGGGGATGGCCTTTTGGAGATATTAGCCTCAGTCAACGATTCGCTCTACCTTTTGGAGCAAAGCACAAATGGAGCGTTCCCCGCAGAGGTGATCTATCGCAATGAAGGCAATGGTTTTTACGCTGCCAATTTAGCCGATACCGATGGAGACAATACCGCAGAGTTAGTTGTCAAGGACTTTACTGATTATTTCATTTTTGAGGCCTCCGGCAACGATTTTAACCAGGCGGCTACGCTTGCTGATACTACGGGCGATTACCAAGGCTCAGTAGCGCCTCGTTCCGTAACACGGGACTTTGACGGAGACGGTAAACCCGAAACTGTTTACGGGGATTTTGATGGAGATTTTACCATTTACGAGCATCAGGGCGGCGATAACTATCGCAATACTTACCTCAATCGTAGTGAATTAACCAAAGCTGGGCCCTATGTCACCGCAGGTGATTTTGATGGCGATGGAAGGGAAGAACTCTTTATCGCGGTCCACACCAGCTCATTGCGAAATGATGATTTTGAATATGATACTCCCTTTTGGTGGCTCCGGATCTTCGAAAGTCAAGCCAATGATCAATATCAAATGGTATGGGAAGACTATCTATACGATCTCGATACAGAATCCTACAATGCCGCCACTGCCGGAAACTTAGATAATGACCCAGCAGACGAATTAGTCTTCACTACCTTTCCTCGGACCTACGTGGTGGAATATGTGGGGGGAGAATATCAGATGACTTGGTTTTTCTATGGCACTTTATCTTCTCATCACGTAATTGGTGATTTCAATGGCAATGGCGTACAAGAAATAGGTATTGGTCGAGGAGATTCAACCATCTTTTTCGAAAAAGACGTACTCTACAGTGGGCCCACTCCCGTTACTTCCCTTAGCGGCAAGGTACTGGGTCCCAATCAAGTACGACTCAATTGGCAGTCCAGTCCCAACGCCACCGCATATGATATTTGGCGGATTCGTGATCCGTTTAACAATGATACAGCCCAAGTGGTGGGACCGGTGAGTGGGACCACATTTTTAGATGTGAGCACGACGGAGGAAGAATATCTCTACGTATTAAGAGCTGTCAATCCAGCCCTAAATCCTAATGAAAGTGGCTTTGGCAATGCAATTATTCTTAGGCCGCATGAACGCCCTCGCGTTGATAGCTTGGCAGTAGTGGGTGATAGGCAGTTAGAGCTGTGGTTTAGTTGGCCTGTGGTGGATCGTAATGAAGACAAAAGTCGCATTGTGCTCAATGGGGAGCAAAACCCCGTGGCGATTATTGGCGGAGGACAAAGCAAGCGCCTCGTCTTATCGTTCCGGGACGGATTCCAACCCGGACTCAACACCTTATCGATAGACACTACCTTCTTGGACGCAGATCTTGCTTGTCTTGATCCCATGAGTCAAAATCTGAGCTTTTTGTATGAACCATTAGAAGAAGATTTTCTCTATTTAACCCATTGGGAAATCGCCAACGATAAGCAAGGAGTGCTATTTTTCAATTATCCATTAGACGAAGATCAAGCCTTAGATACGGCAAATTACACCTTATCGCCTGTAGGTGAGATCAGTAAAGTAGAATGGGCCTCTGAGGACATGGAGGCCGTCAAAATTACCATCGAAACCGCAAAGTTTGGTGCCTTGGGATATCCCCTATCCATAGAAGTCAAGGAGCTTTGCGGCATCAACGAGGTCTGCATAGGGGAAGAAGGCAATGTCGCGACTTTCTCCGCACATAAGGAGGATTTGAGCGAGGTATTTGCTTATCCTAACCCAGTCCGTAATCACGAGTTTTTTGAAGGTATGCGTTTTGCCAACCTAACCCAAACAGCAACCATTCGCATCTATACCGTAAGTGGACGTCTCGTTAACGAAATCGAAGAAACAGATGGGGATGGTGGTACGACTTGGGATATGCGCGACCAAGGTAATCGGCGTATTGTCCCAGGGATTTATATCTACCACGTTTGGACAGAGGATGAAAGCATCGAACAATTTGTAGGCAAATTCTCGGTGGTGGAATAAGATATAGGCACAAAAAAAGCAGCGATCCAGTGCAAGGATCGCTGCTTTTTTATTGTTGGAATGCTTTTTACAAATTATCCAAAACCTTTACCACACTACGTACGGCCGCTTCAGATTCTTTGAGGAGCGCCATTTCATCCTCGTTGAGTTGCAGCTCGATGATCTCTTCGATACCAGCGCGACCTAATTTCACAGGTACGCCAAGATAAAGATCGTTTACGCCATACTGACCCGTTAGGTAAGTACAAACGGGGAAGATGCGCTTAGAATCTTTCATGATGGCTTCTACCATCTGAGCCGCTGCTGCACCAGGTGCATACCAGCCAGAAGTACCCAGTAGCTTCACGATTTCACCACCCCCTTTTTTAGTGCGCTCAATGATTGCTTCAATACGATCAGCAGGCACCAATTCAGTTACGGGGATACCCGCAACAGTGGTATAACGTGGTAGTGGCACCATCGTATCACCATGACCACCCATCAATACTGCTTGAATATCCTTAGGAGAGCAGTTCAATTCTAGTGCTAAGAAAGAGCGGTAGCGAGCTGTGTCCAAGACACCGGCCATGCCCATAACGCGGTTAGAAGGGAATTGGGCGGTAAGGTAGGCCTGATAAGTCATCACATCTAATGGATTAGACACCACGATGATGATACAATCAGGAGAGTGAGCGATGACCTGTTCAGTAACAGATTTTACGATACCAGCATTGGTAGCGATCAAGTCATCACGACTCATTCCGGGGCGACGAGGAATACCAGAGGTGATTACAACTACGTCAGAACCAGCAGTTTTGCTGTAATCATTGGTTGAACCTGTAATACGAGTGTCAAAGTAATTGACTGGAGAGGTTTCCCATTGGTCAAGGGCTTTACCCTCCGCGTAATTTTCTTTGATATCGAGTAAAACTACTTCGTTGCAAACTTCTGCACGCGCAACGCATTCCGCGCAGGTAGCACCAACATTTCCAGCACCGACTACGGTAACTTTAGACATATTATTGATTGTTTTTTATTTAAAATGACGTGAATTCTAGCTTGTGCCGTAAAATTAGTATCCAATAACGCGATTTCCAATCTTTCAGGCATGGAAGTTGCTGATACATTTATTGAACAAATCTTGCATAATTTTTGCCGCTAAATTGTCTTGTTTATCTGCAACTTTGTGAGCTAGTTCGTCTTACAGTTCCATTGAACTTGAAAAACTGCCTATTCTCTGACCAACTGATATAAATCATGTACCCTGCAAAGTTCTTATTCGCAACGTTTTTAGCCTGTATTATCTCTATTCCAGCGCTCCAAGCTCAAGATATGAGCAAGCAGGAAAAGAAATTTTGGAAAGATAAGGCCAAAATGTACGTCAAAAACCCTTCGGCTTTGAAGGGCGAATTTGAAAACTTCCAAGAGCAGATCAATGATCTCAAAACGCAGCTCAAAGAGTCTATGTCTAAGGAAAGCCCTCAAGAGGGGACTTCAAGTGTAGCTGCTAATGATGCCACTAGCGATAGCCTACGCTGGCAGCTCGTACAATTAGAAGCGCAAGTACAAAATCTGCGTCGCCAAAACGAAAGACTCCAATCAGAGGTAGCGACCACCAATAAAACTAGCCAAATGGGTATTCAGGATGGGCTAGTTTATCGCGTCCAAATCGGCGCATATGTCTTTTATGAAATGGAAAACAAACCTGAAACCGGCGGCGACTTTGTCAGCGAGCGGGCAGATGGTTTTAATAAATACGTAATCGGCTCATTTAGGACTTATGAAGAAGCAGCCGCATTTCGTCAAGAATTGAAGAAAATGGGCCTTTCTGACCCTTGGGTAGTACCATACATTGATGGTATCCGAGTTACAATCGATGAGGCCGAACAATATCAAGGCAGCCAAGGCAATAGTATCTTAGAAGATAACTAATTCATTTAGAGCGGCTTCGCAGAACGCTTGTCCAGAGTGGAAACTAGTTTCCGTTCTGGACATTTTTCATTTCCTGATTTACAATTTTTTAGACATTGCCGGAGTAAATAAATTGTAGTATCTTCAATAGAAGAGATATTGATCGGTAATGCCTTATATCACACATAACAGCTCTATACCGGGGGTCTCAATCGGCGTCTGGCAGATTGAAGAGGACGAATGGTATTTTTTGTCGAGGGTCAAACTATATGAAAATGAGTGGCAAAGACTTTCCAAGATCACTCATCCCCAAAAAAGACTAGAGTGGCTTTCCAGTAGACTTTGTATGAAAGAACTACTTGAAATTGCCGATACCACTAGAGTAGAAAGTCTCAATTCCCAAAACGGAAAGCCCTTTCTTACCAACAATCCTCACTTTATCTCTTATACCCACTCCAATCAGTATTCTGCAGCCATTGCTTCCCGCACCTGTGAAGTAGGCATAGATATCGAATATTTAAAGAGAAAGCGTAACCTCAGAACTCGGTTTCTCTTCATGGGAGAAGAAGAACTGAAGGTTTTTCACGCCAATGAATCCTTCGAACTCTTTTTGATGATCTGGAGTGCTAAAGAAACTATCTACAAAATTCATGGCCAAGGGGTCGCTTTTAAAGATAATATTTATCTTCAACTGCAAAATTTTACCTTAAAATCGAACGGAAGCTTCAAAGCCCTCGTACAAAAGGATAATTTGCATAAGGAATATGAAGTGCATTACGCCATATATCCTGAGTTTCTCCTTACTTATACTTGTAGTGGCATGCCAAAACAAGTCGGAGAAGCGTTCCTCGAAGAGGCCCATAGCATCCGTCACTAAACAGGAACTGATGCAAGAGGTAAATAGTGCCGATAAACCATATGTCGTCATTAACTTCTTCGCCACTTGGTGCAAACCCTGTATCCAAGAAATACCTGAACTTATCGCTTTAAATAACAACCCTGAGTCTGAAGCCAAAGTCTTATTGGTTTCCATCGACGAAGCCGCCGTTTTCCAAGATGGACTCGCAAGCTTTTTAGACAATTTGGGCGTAAACTTCCCTTCATATAACCTGTCTCCTGATTCTTTGGAAAACTTTGTCAGCAAGGTTTATCCAGAATGGGATACCAGTATTCCTCTTAATTTCGTATATACGAATACAGGAAGACTTGTTGAAGTTACCGGCATGACTGATCAAACCGAAATTTCTATGATCATTCATGAAGATCAAAACTTCAACAGTCTGTAAAATAGTTTCACTCAAATCCTGATTATGACAAAACTATTGTATAGTAGCCTGATGGGCTTAGCGATTGGCGTATTGATTTTGGGGCGACCCCTTTCGGCTCAAGAGCTTACGGTCGTAGAAGATTTTAGCCTTTCTGCACCTGATAGCCAAGTTGTCAAACTAAGCGATTATCAAGATCAAAAAGCAATAGTCGTGGTTTTCACCTCTTCTCACTGTTCTTGGGCGACCCAATACATCGAACGTTTGCAAAAACTACACAAGCGTTATGCAGAGCAAAACGTAAGTTTTATTGCCATCAACAGCAATGATCCCACTCTGAGCCAACGAGACGCTGAAGCTCGTATGCAAAAGATTGCCAAATACGATTTTCCCTATCTCAAAGACAAGGATCAGGCAGTAGCCCGTCTGTTTGAAATCACTAAAAATCCCGAAGCAGTAGTTTTGATTCCCGCTGAGGAGGGTTTTCAAATGGTCTATCGCGGTAAAATTGATGACAATCCGCTTGATGCGAGTATGGTAAAAAACGCCTTCTTAGACTTAGCCATTCAAGCAGCGATAGCGGGAGAAGACCCAGAGACTGAAACTACCATCCCTAATGGCTGTAGTATCAAGTGGATTGAAGCTGGCAAATAAATCACACAAAAAACACCTCTAAATACATGGGCATCCCCTCGGGTGCCCATTTTTGTTTGCGACTTTCAACCGAGCCGCATTGTTAAATTTTGAGAAGCGATGTACTTTGCAGGCATACAAACGAAAATTTATTCAACCTGCCAATCTATAATTCCAATGAACAAATTAACCGTCTTATTAGGAATGCTGGTCATTTCTGTATTTATGGTTTCCTGTGCTGGTGAAAAGCAAGCCGAAACCACAGATATGCCAGAAGAGCCAATGGCGGCGGAAATCACACTAACGCCATTAGAGGGTTCACCGGCTTTCCCAGAAGCAAGCCTAAATCTAGCCGAAATTCCAAGTCAAGCCGATGACAGCAGTTTCAGCTTTACCTTTGATGTTAGCGGCTATACTTTGGGAGAGCAAACCACTCCTGCTTCGCCAAACAATCTTGCCAATTCTGGCAAAGGACAGCATATCCACTTCATCGTCAATAATGGTCCCTATTCGGCCCATTATGAGCCAACTTTTACTTCTAACAAGTTTAAGGAAGATGGCAACTACGTGATTCTAGCCTTCCTTTCTCGTTCTTATCATGAGAGTGTCAAAAACCTCGCTGATCCAAGTTCTTTTGAGGTTACACAAATCAACAAAGGAGGCGGCGAAGAAGCAGACCTCGAAGCTCCTCATATGTTTTACAGCCGTCCTAAAGGCAAATACTCCGGTGAAGGCGCCAAGAAGGTATTGTTAGACTTCTTTTTGCTTAACACTGACTTAGCCCCTGATGGTAATAAGGTAAAAGTAACTATCAACGAAGGCGCTGCAGAATTTATGATTGATAAGTGGCAGCCATATGTTTTGGAAGGTGCCCCTATGGGAACGCTTACCGTAAAATTAGAGCTATTGGATGCAGAAGGCCAACTCGTTCCTTCTCCCTTTAATCCTGTAGTCCGTGAAGTAACTTTGGAAGAGTAAATCCTTTTCTGCCTAACTGATTTTAGCTCAGTGATTGATGCCGAAGATTGATCCGCAAAGGGATTAGTTTCGTGTCAGTCGCTGAGCTTTTTTAGTATGGCTTAAAAAACTAGCATTAAAGCGATTTAGGTCTTATTTTCGCACTACCAATATCCGAACCAAGACAAATTACACCGTCACACAAACTATGAAATAAAAGTGCTTCATGTATCGTAGCCTAATTCGGCCCTTTCTGTTTCGGTTTGATCCGGAGAAGATCCACAATTTCACATTTAAATTTTTAAAAGCCACCCAATCTCTTCCTTTCGGAGGCCCTATCAGTCGTATGGCATATCGATTAGAAGACCCAGCCTTAGAAAAAGAGGTTTTTGGGCTCAAATTTAAAAATCCTGTTGGACTTGCTGCTGGCTTCGATAAAGACGCAAAGCTTTTACACCATTGGCGCAATTTCGGTTTCGGCTTTGTAGAATTTGGTACCGTTACTCCTCGTCCGCAGGGAGGCAATCCTAAGCAAAGGTTATTTCGTTTGCCCAAAGACATGGCCATCATCAATCGCATGGGCTTCAACAATGCCGGAGTCGATGCAATGGTCAAACGCTTGCAAAAGATGAATAAGGGCGATTTGATCGTGGGAGCCAACATTGGCAAAAATAAAGACACTCCCAATCATCAAGCGGTAGAAGACTACCTTATTTGCTTTGAAAAGCTCTATCCCTACGCAGACTACTTTGTCGTCAATGTAAGTTCTCCCAATACTCCCGGCCTGAGGAGCTTGCAAGAAAAAGGTCCCTTAACTAACATTCTTTCCCGCTTGCAAGAGCTAAACCAAAGTAAAGATAGCCCTAGGCCGCTCCTGCTAAAAATCGCTCCAGACCTTACCAACGAACAGCTCGATGATATCATTGAGGTAGCACAAACTACCAATCTAGCTGGCCTCATCGCCAATAATACTACCATTTCTCGCAAAGACCTTAATACTACAGCTACAGAATTAGAAGAAATCGGCAATGGCGGCTTGAGCGGACAGCCTATCACCCACCGCTCTTGGGAAGTCTTGCATTATATTCATGAAAAAACAGCAGGCAAACTACCGCTTATCGGTGTGGGAGGCATTATGGAGCCCTTAGATGCAAAAATGCGTTTTGAGGCGGGGGCTTCTCTTATTCAAATTTACAGTGGCTACGTTTACCAAGGCCCCTCCTTTGTCAAACGATTATTGCGAGCTATCAGCTGGTAAGTGGGACCTTTCTTCAGCCTATTTCATAGAACGCTCATCCCTTTTGGCAGGAGTCAATACAATAATTCCCCTTTTCGTAAGTTAATTTACTATCAAGATTGGCTCTACCTTAACCAACCTTTGATAGCTACCTTAGTACCTTAACACAAAAACTGGCGTATGACTACTTCTACCTCCCGCCTTATTGGAATCATTATGGGCTTTTTGCTGCTAATTAGCATCATGCCTGCCCGCGCGCAATGCGTAATCGACAGCTTGGTACCTTCGGTGCCAGGGATCTATCCAGACACGCTTGCTGATGCTGTGGGTTGTGAATATTACGAAGTGGATATTACCTTTTTCTTGCCCCGCGACACCACAGTGGATGTCTTTGGCAATTTGGTAACCCTCCCCTTCAACAGTTTTACTATTGACAGTTTGGTAGGCCTACCAAACGGATTATCTTGGTCCTGCAATCTTGATAGCGTGGGTTGCTTTTATGATGTTGCCCCTGGCAACGCTAGCCCTGATACCTTAGGGTGTATCCGAGTTTTCGGTACCCCTACCGATATTGGCTTTTTTCCTGTCATCGTACATCTTACGGCCAATGCTGATATCCTAGGCAATCCTACCGATCAGCCAGGCACTTATGATGCGAGTATCTTAGTGACTCCTTGCGCTTTTGCTGGAGCTTGTTATACCTCCCAACTCAATGATGTCTGCGCGGGAGCTGAGCTCACGATGACCAATAATATTCCCTCTAATGGCGATCCACGCTTTAGCTATGACTGGACTCTCAGCAATGGTGCGGCCTTTAACTTCCAATCTACTGACGAGAATCCTCCTGTCCAGACCCTAAATGACCCTGGCAGCTATATTCTGAGCTATACTGCTACTGTTGATACCTTCCCCTATACCCTTACTGGGGTTACGATTGATTCTATTGGTTGTGATGATCTCTTGGACGGAGCTGATATCTACTGGAAATTATTTGATCCTCAAGGGGTAGAGATCGTCAGTACCCTTTCAAATCCCATTAGCAACGGCGGGGATAATCTACCCATCGTGACCGGTATTGGCCCAATCATCTTAGATACCGGTACCTATGAATTTCAAGTCTGGGACGATGATCTTATCGGTCAGGACGAGGGCTGTGCCACGGGTTCTGCAGGTAGCGGGGCTTCGGTCTTTTTTACGGTTCCTTCCCCTGCGGGCAACGTTACGATCACGAATAACGCCCTAAGAGTGATATTTGCCGTAACCCATCCGATTCAGACCATTAGCTGCGCTGATACTTTCCAGATAGATTCTCTACCTACCGTGCCGACCATCATGAATATGGGGGACACCACTCTCCTTTGCCAAGGAGACTCCTTGACCCTCATGGCCGTGGACGCAGATTCTGTGCAATGGTACTTTGACGGTCAGGCCATCAATGGTGAAACAGATCTTACGCTGACAGTCTTGGAAGCAGGTACTTATTCAGTAGAATCCATCGACCTGATTACCGCCTGTAGTAGTTTCTCTATGGATATTGTCATCACTACTCAGCAAATAGCAGCACCCAGCATCGCCTATGATGGCAGCGCTAATCTAAGCGTAGCCGGGCCTAATCCTGCCTTCCGCTATGATTGGTATGATATAGATGACGGTTTTATCGGAAGTGGTACTACCATCTCTCCTGCAAGTTCCGGCAACTTCTTTGCGATAGCGGTTGATACTCTCACGGGATGTGGTTCAGACTCCTCAGTAGTCATTCAAGCCATATTAACCTCCCTTGATCATTTGGGCGGAGTGGTCGAAAGCTTCAGACTATACCCAAACCCAGCCCAAGGCGAAGTATGGTTGGAGCTCCAACTTAGCCAAAGTCAAAATATTGATATTCAACTCATTGACCTTTCTGGACGTAGCGTCTGGCAAGCACAATACGGGCCTCAGGCTCAGAGTTTTAAACAAGCTTTATCATTGGGCACATTGGCTCGAGGGATTTACCTCGTGCAGGTGCGACTCGATGCCGGTACGATCCACCAAAAGCTTGTGTTAAGGTAGTGCGACTCTGCTTGCTCCAATTGGAGTGGGCGAGTCGCCGCTTTTTCAATTTTAGTAGCCAAGTCTCTCATTGCTAAGAGACTTGGCTTTTTTAATGAAAAACGGTATATTTGATTTCAAAGATTAACACACTCAAAATCAGGGCTTTCCGGCCTTTGACCTATACCAAAGTTTGAAGTAGTGGCGAAGAATACATCGAGCAGAAGCAGGCGCAAACCTAAAAAGAAAGCTTCAAGCGGTCCCATCAGTATTATTAAGGACCTATGGAGTGCAATCCAGTATGATCCGGAGAGCAGAGATCAGACCCGTAAGCTTAGTGCTTGGGCTATTCTGTTCCTCAGCGTCATCTCTCTGATTGCCTGTATCTCCTATTATGTCTCAGGAAGAGCAGACCAGTCTCTTACCTCCACCGACGGTCTCGAGTATGCTGCCGAAATCAATAACTGGTTAGGCTGGATTGGTGCCAATATCGCTGAGTTGCTGATTTATAAAGGATTTGGGGTTTTTGGTCTTTTTATTCCTATTTATGGTATCGTCCTTTCTTTGATCATGCTGGAAGACGATTATTATCAATACGCTCGCAAAGGAGCCAAATACCTCTTTTTTATTCTTCTCTTTGGCTCTCTCTTTTTCTCTTACATCGAAATCTTATCTTCCTCTGGTAGCAATGATTGGGGAGGTGGTGTAGGCCATACCATCAATTTCAAACTATTTAACTATATAGGTCAATTTGGCGTTGGCGTATTGATCCTCTTTGTAGTGGTCATCTTCACTGTAATCAACTTCAAAACGGAGTTAAAAGCCTCGCAACTACTTGAGACTATCAGGGCCAAAGCGGCCCAAGCCAATAAGCCTTCTGGCAATGGACGCAGCAAAACGCCTCGTAATCGCCCGCAAAAGACCAAAACAGAGCCAGCCACTCCAGTAGTTACCAATGCAGTATCTGTCAAGGAGAGCCTATCCAAAGTATTGGGGATTAAAGAAGAAACCAATGGCGCTCAAACTGCCGCCATTGTCAATAGCCCAGTAGAAATTACGAGTGCTTCCGTTGCGCAAAGCCGTAACCTCCCTCAAAAAACTACCGCCGCAAGAGGCGAAGAGGTCAAATTTGAACTGACAGAGCCTAAAATTGAAGAGGTCAAGGACAAGAGTCAATTAGAGCTGACCATCGTCCCCTCTAAAGATGAGCCCGTGATTGATTTCGAACCCAAAAAGCTAGAGCAAATTGGAGAAGACAATATCGGCCGAGTAGTCGGTGAGGGCGACAAAGTAGAGAAAATCGTTCCTGAGAAGGACCAAGAAATAGAGAATATCGATGGCTTGGATTGGGAAGAGTTTGATCCTACCCTAGAGCTTTCTAGCTACGAACGCCCTCCTTTTGAACTGTTGGAGGATCATGGCGGCGGTGGCAACCGCGAAGTCAACCGCAATGAGCTAGAAACCAATAAAAACAAGATTGTCAAGACGCTGAGTGATTATGGAATCAGTATCGATAAGATCAAAGCGACTATTGGACCAACCGTAACTCTTTACGAAATCGTTCCTTCTGCAGGCGTACGTATCTCCAAGATTCGAAACCTTGAAGATGATATTGCACTAAATCTAGCAGCCTTAGGGATTCGTATCATCGCCCCAATGCCCGGAAAAGGCACCATTGGTATTGAGGTACCTAACTCTAGCCCAGAGACGGTTTCCTTGCGTGGTGTCCTGACTACGGAGAAGTTTCTAACTACCAAAGCAGAGCTGCCAATTGCTATTGGCCGAACGATCTCAAACGAAGTTTTTATCGCCGACCTCAATAAAATGCCTCACCTCTTGATCGCGGGTGCAACAGGTCAAGGTAAGTCGGTAGGGCTGAATACGGTTATTGCTTCTTTGCTTTATAAGAAGCACCCGGCTGAGATCAAATTTGTAATGATTGACCCCAAGAAGGTAGAACTCAGCCTTTTCTCTGTCATTCAAAATCACTTCTTAGCGACTCTCCCAGATCAGGAAGAGCCTATTATTACAGACGTTCGCGAAGCGGTAACGGTATTGAAGAGCCTTTGTATTGAAATGGATCGTCGGTACGACCTGCTCAAAAAAGCCAGAGTCCGTAACCTCAAAGAATACAATAAAAAGTTTCAGGCCCGTAAACTCAACCCCCGCAAGGGACACGAGTTTATGCCTTATATCGTCCTCATCATCGACGAATTAGCAGATATGATGATGGTAGCAGGTAAGGAAGTAGAAATGCCGATTGCACGTTTGGCACAGCTTGCTCGTGCGGTAGGTATCCACTTAGTTATTGCTACGCAGCGACCTTCGGTCAACGTTATCACCGGTATCATTAAAGCCAACTTCCCAGCGCGGATGTCTTATCGCGTAATCTCTAAAGTTGACTCCAGAACCATCCTCGACGCCAATGGCGCTGACCAATTGATCGGACGAGGAGATGTGCTACTTTCGACCGGCAGTGACCTAATTCGGATACAGAACGCATTTATCGATACGCCTGAGATTGAGCGCATTGTAGACCACATTGCCCAGCAACGCGGCTATCCAGAGCCTTATTTCCTTCCAGAGACGCCTGATGAAGACGGTAAAGGTCGAGATGACGATGAACCCTTCGAAAAAGACCAGATGTTCGAAGAAGCTGCACGGATGATAGTTCGTTATCAAATGGGATCAGCTTCTTTGCTGCAGCGAAAACTCAAATTAGGCTACAATAGAGCCGGCAGAATCATCGATCAGCTGGAAAGAGTGGGGATTGTTGGCCCACATTCCGGTAGTAAGGCCCGAGACGTACTCGTCAAGGACGAAGCCGAGTTGGAACGGTATTTGAACGATCTGGCCTAAAATCCGACGCATGATTAAATCGTTCATTCATTTCCCTACTCTACTCGCGTTAACCTTTATCATTTTTACAGCCGCTACTACCCCTGACAAGGCTACCGAAATTTTAGCATCTTCTCGTACTTCATTAGAAGCACTCGAGGACTTATCCGCTGATTTTCAGTATGGTATCAGCCATCCCGGTACCCGCTCCGTGATCCGGAAAGGCACCGTCAAATATATGCCGGAAGATCATTTCGTCCTAAGCTTTGAAAATGAAGCAATCTATTGTGATGGCAAAACTATCTGGATCAACGAATTTGACGGTCCTGTAGTGATACGTGACTTTGAACCAGAAGAAGGCGTCAACATAAAGAAGATGTTTGAAGTATATAATGCAAAAGCAGAGCCCCGCTATGACGGTTTAGAAAAGGTGCACGGTCTAAAGTGCCACAAGATTTTTCTCAACCTCAAAGATCCTAATTTGGATTATAGCCAAGCTTACCTTTGGATCAATACTGGTAACGATTTGCCTGAAAAGGTCGTAATGATTGATCGGAGGCAAACACGAACTACATTCGAATTTATGAGTACCAAGACCGACTTAGGCTTTTCACAAGCAGATTTTCGCTACCAAGTGCCTAACGGTAAAAAAATTATTGACGAAAGATATTAGACATGAGACACCTCTTAGTAATCCTTAGCCTAGTTGGCTTCCTCGGCCTCAACGCCCAAAACAAAGCCGAAAAAATCATTGCCCAGTCCCAAACCAAACTGGAAGGGATGAAGGACTTTGCCGCCGACTTTTCCTATAGAATTGAAAATCCCAATATGACCAATCCGGTTACTAGGGATGGTAAAATCAAATATAAATCTGGCAAGTTTGTCATACAGCTCCAAGATCAAGAAGTCTATTGTGATGGCGTAACGCAATGGATCTTTCTGCCCGAAGACTGCGAAGTTACCATCATGGATTACGATCCAGAAGAGCCATGGGTAGAATCTATTTTCCAGATTTATGAGGCGAGTAGCGAATCTCGCTATGAAGGAGAGGAAACCATCCATGGGGTAAAATGCCACCGCATCTTTGTTGCCATCAAAGATCCTAATCTAGATTACAATCAGGCCATCGTCTGGATCAACACGAAAACGAACTTCCTCGAAAAGACTGCCTTGATCGACCGTCGTCAAACACGTAGTGTATATGAGTTTTCTAGTGTCAAAACCGACCAAGGGCTCAGTAATCTGGATTTTCGCTTCGATGTGAGCGCTCACCCAAAATGTGAAGTTTACGACGAACGATAGCATAAAATTATTGACATAGCAGTGGCATCTCAATAACTTGTGGTGCCACTTTTTTTATTATGAGGTACTGGCTATACACACTATTATTATTTGTTTTTGGGGCTTGTCAAGGAGATTCACCCTCCGGGGAACGCTCAGTTCCCTATGTAACACCGGATGCCCAGACGATTAGGCAAGACTTTAGCGTTCGGCTAGCCGACAGCACCCAAACGACCTTCCTAGAAACTACCCTTGCTGCCACGCTCCCTAAGGTTTTTGGCCCTTATCAAGAGAGACGCACCGAGCAAGCTTCCTTTAGCGGCCGCAGCGCTCGTTTTAGTCAAAGTAGTGCTATTTACCATATGGCCGAAGGACAATATCTCGCCATCAAAATTTCCGATTATGCGCGCGATAGCAGCGCCTTCTTGCATTTATTTGATCAGTACCAAAAAATAGAATCAGCCGCCTTTCCAATTATTGAAGGGAGAAAAATTGAGCTTCCGTTATCCCAAACTTTTGGCTGGTCCTGGAAAGACAGCCAAAGCGAAGTCTTATATCTCTCCGCAGGGGTAATGAACCGATTTCATGTACAACTACAAACCAATCGTCCTAGTGGCATTGTTGCTTTAGAAGACGCCTTTCGGCGAATCGATTGGGAGAAATTAGAACGAGAGACTGAAAAAAATCACTAATTTCAAACTTTCCCTAACAAACGTTCGTTTATTTAGGCAGATATGCCTAATTTCGCATTGAGATTCCACGACGCTATTTAAGT
>JBCCQN010000015.1:0-65921 GCA_039024315.1 Bacteroidota bacterium | reverse complement strand
TTTTGTTACATTGAGAATAAGCATGATCTAGGAATTTGAATATTTTATTCTATGAAGCTTTTCCTAAGATCGTGCTTTTTTGTGCTTTTACCCAACGCAACTAACTCATAAACAGATAGTTGGACCCCAAACTCAGGTTAAGCAACAAAAAGCTAATCCGAAATAGCTTAATCCTGATCAAGACTAAACTCCCAGAAAGTGAGTTGAGGACCTCCTCGCAGCGAATACCAATTAGAGCCTGCTTGAAATCTAAATGGTTCTAAAATATTATATTCCGTGAGATAAGGATATCGCTCTAATTCCTGCCATTGAGCAAGCTTGATGTCGTACAAAAAAAATCGAATGACTCTTGAGTCCTCATCTCTGGTCTGAAAAAATAGCTTCCCATCATAAGCAGCGATTAATTTGCCCTTGCCTTGGAGGGATTCTTGCTCAATCAATAGGCTTCTATTTTGGGTATCAAGATCGTAAACCCGGATACCGTCTGGGTATTGCAGATAAACATCATCTCCAACTTTTATGCCTGTCTGCATGCTAAGGGAGGTATAAGGGTCTAACCTGAGCTCCTCCCATTGTCCAGTTTGCAGATCGTAACGATAGTCAAAAAATGGACTGAGTTCGTAAATATATGATTGGTGAGCAAAGACAAACCTTCCTCGGCTGAGCGATAAAATTCCACCCCCATTATTTCTCACTATTGGCCTTTCGGTAATGAGATTCCAGACATCATTTTCTAGTTGATACAGCTCACGCCCTTTGTGCAAGAAAGTGTAGAGGGTATCCCCTTTGTAAATAAGATTGTATCCAGGATAACTACTTATGGCTGGATTGAACCGATTGGAAATAGGAGTAAGCTGCCTATTGGCAATGTCAATCTCGAATAATTTGCCATCCTTTAGGCTCAGGTGAGCATGCTGTTCATTACCAAAGGCCCTGGAGAATTTCCACTGATCGATAGGAAATTCAATCACTCCCTTACTCCATGGGCTTTGTTTACTTCCTTTGGATACAAATCTGTAGGGATGGCTATAGATAGTCTGGCTAGGGCTGACCGAAGCATAAGCTCGGACATAATATTCCTCCTCGGGAAACAAGCCGTAGTACATTAGGAAAGAGAAGCTATCGCTTGGAAAATCGCTTCCGAGTGACTGTCGAAAAACAGATTGTAATGATTCATCTGTGCTCCAGACAAATCCATAGTCAATAACTTCTTCATTGCCAGGCCTTAGTATTTCGGCTCTAAATTCAGCGCCGTTTTCATCAATATTGATAGGGGAAAGCGTTCTTACTAAGGGAAAGGCGAAATCTTGCCACTCTTCGGGCTGAGTTTGGGTGCAGCCCAAAAGCAAACATCCGATTAAGGATAGGATATATTGTTTTTTCATGTTTGCTAAAATTGGATTCCTAATGAAAAGAATGCTTCCTGTGTCCTCACATCTGAATACAAGGCACTCAACTGATACGTTTCGCTAAAACCAATCGCTATGGTAGGAGATATTATGCGTTCATACCAGAGCATGAACCCCAAGCCAAGGGTATAGCCCACTTGATGAGGTTGAATTAAAGAGTTGTCATCTACAAACAGTTGGAAATCACTGCCCTGAGTGCGATACTCAAATAAATCGCTCCTACTATCAAAGACATATGAATAAGTAGGACCTGCCTCCAAAAAAGGGTGATGTTTGCCTTTATGCCAAGTATACCTTGCCAATACTGGGACTTTAAACCTTTGGTGTTTTAGTATCAAGTCGTATGGTGCTTGTTGATACAAAAACGAAAATTGCTCTTCAACTCTCCGCCAATCAGGTGCGAACTGTAGCGAAATATTTGTAGTACCTAAAGGTATGCTCAAATTGATACTTGCGAAAAGCGATGAATGCCACCGAAAAGGAGCGTTTGACAAAACGAGCTCCTCACTGTTGGCGCGGATATGGCTGGTATTATTGCCTAAATTGACGCCAAAGCGTAGGCGTGGGATGGTACGATCGGCACAAGACTCATAATCCTCCAGCAATTGTCTCAGTTGAGAGTGATTGAACGCCACAATACTGATTTGTTGTAGACTACGTTCGCAGCTACCCAGCCACTCGCTAAGAAATGCTTTGGCGGCTGTCTTTTCTTGAGGAATTTCTTGCAAATTGGTTGTGTCCGATCCAGTAATGAAGAAGCGTTCTTTTTGCCCCTCTAACTTCAAGTAAAACAGATAGTGCTGTCCAGCATACAAGCGTTCAAAAAAGTACCGTTGCTGAACTCCTCCCTCTTCAATGGAAGCCGAAATATATAAGGTTTTATCGTCTATCCGATAAGCTTTAAGGTCATTTGGGGAGTAGGTGCGTTTTTGTCCCAATTGATTTTTTATCTCTATGCGTACCGAATTTGAATGCCTAGGAGCACCGGGCATCTTGATCCCATATTCAACCAGTGAGTCCTTTTGAATAAAGGCTCGCTGTGCTTTGCAGCTAGTGAGAGTAGGTCCGTAAATCCCGCAAAAGCAGGCAAGGAGTGACAGGGCAAAAATTTGCCTAAGGATAATAAAGAGACGGATTTTCTCCATAGAGATTTAATTGTGTTTTCAAATGTGAGCCAGACCAAGAAAGCTTGGTAAAAGGTTGTTGATTTTCTCAATCAGCGTGCTAAGCAGGTATCCTTTAATCTAATCCTGCATTTGTCTTAGCAAAGTGATCCCATTATTGAGATTAGCGTTTCATTTTTCTTTTACTAAAATAAACTCATTTGCTGGTTTCCCAAACTGTGGATGCCCGGTATTGCCAATCCTAGCCCAAAACGCTCGTTGAGTTTTTTGATTACATACTCTCCCATTTCTGGAGCATGAGTATCGTCGGGTTCGTGAACGAAGAAGTAGAGCTCTTCTAAGCCTAGGGCTACCCACTCAACAATGCGCTCGATCCAAGCATCTGTGCGCGTGTAGTCAGTCTCATGCAAAGCATTGCCGACAAAGCGGATCATGGCGGTCTTGTTGGTAAGAGAAACTTGACAGACATCGCGACGGCCTGCTACATCGGTGATGACAGGGGCTACTCCATGAGCTTGGAGTATGGCCCTTGCTTCAGGGATCAGTTGCTGCTCCGAAAACCAAGCGCCATGCCTAAACTCGATGGCTAGCGGTATGTCTTTGGGCCAAGCTATCAAAAAAGACTCTAGATTATCCATCAGCTCTGGTCCAAAAGAAGGATGCAACTGTATAAAGGAGCAGCCTAAGCGTTCCTCGAAGAGGCGAATGGTCTCTACAAAGCGCTGGGTCTCCGCTTCGGCATTTTTGAGCTTGCGATAATGAGAAATACTCTGAGGTATCTTGGGGGCAAACATAAATCCTTCGGCTGCCATCTCTCGCCAGCGATGGATAATCTCAGCTTTGGGCACCCGATAATGCGTGGTATTGAGTTCGATCGTATTGAAGGAGCGGGAATAATGCTCCAGGTATTGATTTTGGGGCGTGCCCTTGGGATAAAGCTTGCCCACCCAGGCTTTGTTGCCCCACATCGGACAACCCACATAAGCCTTAAAATTTGCTGCTGGACTACCGCCTAATACCTCCCTAAGATGATCATCGTCGGGTGGAATGGAAAAGTCAACTTGCGAAATCGCATCTGGATCGGTGAGCTTGCCAAACTTCATAAAAGCAAAACTAGCAGTGGAGGCTTTTGTTGCAAAGACCTAAGCCATAAATGATACCATGGAAAGCGCGTGTTGGGCTAGAGTTGAATCGCCTTTGGTGATAATCTTATCGGGAAAATCAGTGTAGCGCTTGCTCTTGGAAACGATTTGCCAGAATTCATTTGCCCCCATGATCACTTCCGCATCAGTGGTAGCCCTAGCTTCTTTGCTGAGCTGCCATGTCTGCTCAATCCGCCTTAAATACCATTTTCCGCCCATTTCTCCCGTGATTTGCATTTTGAGAACACTGCCTTCATCGGCTTCTATTGCTCTAAAAGTATGCGGCAAAGCCATCATGCAGATATCCGCAAAAGGATAGAAAAATTCCTTATTCATGATACCGGGCTTATTGACGGCATCTCGAATTTGCTGCTGATGTAAAAACTTTTCGGTGTACTCACGAGCATGATGCATCCAATTTTTGCTTTCTGCTTCGCCGGCCCAGACTACCGAAAAAGCCGCCTTCGCAAATGGGTCTTGGCTGGCATAAAACTGATAGTAAAGGGGGCCTGTTACTTCATGCAGGAGAATCAACATCTGCGGGCTAACTCTTTTCATGGCTTTGACCCAATCTGCATTCAGCCCATTGAGAAAGGTTACTAATTCTTCGTAAGAACTCGCAGTTGTACCTTCCCCAAAATGCTTATCTCGTAGCATGGAGAGGGTCCGGATATTGCCATCGAGCAAATGCGTCACCACATCCTTGACTTTCCAAAGTTTGGCAATGGTCTGAGCCTGCCACTCCTCAACAGTCAATCCTTTGATAAGACTGATAAACTTTTGCTCCAAGGCCGGTAATTTGGCGAGCGCATCGAATGGGATTGTTTTCATGATTTGATTGTCAATGACTGTGCGCTAAGATATTATTTTCGCTGCTTCGCAGAACGCTCATCCGTTAATAATCACAGGTGTTGAGGGACGCGATCTGCGACTACGCAAAAATTTCGTCGCTACTGGAGATTTGCCTGCAACCACGTCTGCAAATGTCTCATTGCTTCTTCGTAAATGCTTTGGGAATTTTGGCGCGTGCGCTTGAGGACCTTATAGCCATGATCACCGGTTTCTAGCCAGCAAAGCCTAGCTTGAGGGATCTCAGCCAGCAATGGTTCGATCAGTTCGCGTTTTGCGAATATGTCTCTTTCTCCTGACAAAAACAGCATGGGGACTGGTACTTGCGCCAAAGTGGCGGCTCTTTCGATGCCGGGCTTACCCGGCGCATGTAGCGGAAAGGAAAAGAAAACGATGCCTTGGATATAGGGCAGTGGATTATTCTCTGGATCTTCGGCTGCCGTTAAATAAGTCATACGTCCGCCAAAAGAATGCCCACCGGCTAGCATGGGTAAATCAGGAGCCATTTGGTGTGCGGCTTCAATCGCCGAACGCACCGTCGCGAGGCTAACCTTTTGCGAGTCTCGTCCGCCGCCGCGTTCCCTGAAAGGGAATTGATAACGAAAAGTGGCAATCCCAATCTCTGCCAAATGGGTCGCAATAGACTCCATATGATGGTGATACATGCCCGCACCAGCGCCATGACCCAATACTAGGAGTCGATTCGCATTTTCCGGACGGAGCAAGGCAGCAGAGACTTCGCCTTTTTCGGGCGTGGCGACAAATTTGGTTTCGGTGATCATGCTTGTTTTTCAAATACCCCAATCAAACGGAGGTAGCTATTGGGATCGACCTCTCTAAAGTTTTGGACTTGATGTACACTCAACTTAAGGCTTGGTGCCTGAGAGAGAATGCGTTCTTGTAGGGCTTGGGGATCGTAGTGGCGCGAGAAGAATTGATACCAGCTGCAATAGCGGAGACGCGCTTTGGGATCTATGCTGGGGCGATGGTTTTTGAGCAAGTTGTAGGCCGGGTCGACATGAATGGTGTACTCATGCGCCAAATAAAAGGGCAAAATCACCGCCCGCCCGCCGGGCTTGAGAACACGTTCGAGCTCTTGGAAGAACTTCGTATCGGTATCATCTTCAAAATGCTCCAAGGAGCAATGCAATGTCACTCCATCGACACTGCCATCGGCTAGATGCAATTCATGTCCATAACCACCGATGCGATCGCCGTGTAAACCAGGCTCAAAAATCAAATCTTGATTATAGGTGGCCTTGACATCGTAGAGACGACGGATGATCTGGAAGAATGGAGAGGTACAAGCCGCGACATCGATGAAAACAGACTCCATTTGCAAATTGAGAAAATCCAGTGAAACGTAGTGCTCAAGGGTTTTTTCGGTAAAATTTTGCTGTGGGTCAAGCCCTCCACCATAATAGGTGACGGGATATTGGGCGCGTTCCAAGTATTGGTAATAAGCCTCAATATCAATCTCGTAGGGAGCTACGCTAACGCCAATTTCTTCCAAACCTTTGACCAAAATCTCTTCCAAAGCTGGGTCGGCGAGGTGTTCATCGGAGATGTGCCCCTGCAAAATCGGATAACCGCCATGCTTTTGTTTGAATAATGGGTTGAGCTGCCGCGTCTGAAACAGCAGATCGTGAGAGAGATGATAAATCGGTTTAATAAATTGTTTGAGCATACTTGCAAACCCCTAGAATGCAAAATAGCAAAAAGATTTTCTTATTTTCCCTTCAGAAATCGAAGAATACGAGTGACGTTTTTTCGTTTCTACATCTAAAAGGACAAGAACACGCTAAATTACATGCATAGACACACCCTATTACTTCTACTTTCGGTCGTGATTTTGGCGGCTTGTAGCAAAAGCCCCGAAGACCTCCCCAAATACAAAAAGAAGTTTCGCGCTCAGATTGCCAGCTTTGAAGATCAAAAGATCAAAGCTGACGAACGCGTAAACGAAGGCGTCAATATGCTCAACGGCTTACAAGGTGCCTTGGAGAACGCCAAAAACGTTGACAAGGAATTTGCTACGGTATATGGCAAGTGGGAAAAAGTAAATAAGCAAGTCGAGGACCTCAACAAAGAATATGAAGGCCTCAAGCAGGATGCTGACAATCTGTTTTCTGCGATGGAGCGCCAAACCGCTGGTCTCAATGATGCCAGCACCCGTCAAGAACTCGAAAAAGGCATTAAGACTACCAGGGCTGATTATGAAAAGACCTTGGCCAATACGGCTGCTGCCATCGCTCAATTGCGCGCCCTGCATACTGAGGCGGTTGATGTGGTTAAAGCCTTAGAAGTAGCGATCGCCTTGGGCCAAATCGCAGAGATAAACTCTGGGCTCAAAAGCATCGAAGACAAAGTTGCAGCCATCATGAACGATCTCAATGAGACGGTCAATGAAAGCAAAGAATTATACGAAAATCGTATCGGCAATATCTAGGTATAGAGATTGCTCATAAAAATTAATACTCATTCAATCTGACATCACTCAAACTCCAGTAAAATGTTTGAAATTTTTCAAAGTGAAAAAAGCGGCGAGTTCTACTTTCGCCTAAAGGCCAAAAACGGTCAAAAAATCCTAGGTAGTGAAGGTTATACTACTAAAAGCGCTTGTATGAACGGCGTTGAGTCAGTTAAGAAAAACGCTGGCGAAGATGGACGTTATGAGCGCAAAGAAGCCAAAAACGGTAAGCACCACTTCAACCTCAAAGCCGGTAACGGTCAGGTAATTGGTTCTAGCCAGATGTACGAATCTGCCTCTGGAATGGAAAACGGTATCGAGTCAGTTAAGAAAAATGCTGACGGTGCTGAAGTAAAAGACTTGACTGCATAGTCAGACTAACTCGTAAAGACTTAAACCGCTTCGCATCCTGTGAGGCGGTTTTTTTTGTGCCTCCCGATAGCTATCGGGAGCGCGGAACGCTAATTCGCATAAAACGGATCGTATTGATTCAACCCGTAGCGACACATCCGCGAAAGCTTTCGGGATTGTGTTGCTACCATAGCCCAAAATCAATGTTGTCACATTGATATGTCTTTAGGTGTCATAATAGAAATAAGCGTTCTGCGCTCCCGCATAGTTATCGGGAGTAAACAAACTCCAGAGTATGCAAGAATATACAGTACCCGCTCAGACCCGTATCGGTCATGTGCACCTCAAGGTTTCGGACATCCCCAAGGCACTAGATTTTTATCATGGCCTCTTGGGATTTGAGATCATCAGCACCTTTGGTGATCAGGCCGCCTTTATTTCGGCGGGGGGTTATCATCACCATATTGGTCTCAACACCTGGCAAAGCAAAAACGGTCCTCCCCCACCCCCCAACAGCACGGGGCTGTTTCATACTGCCATCCTTTACCCTAAGCGCCGAGATCTAGCCGTTGTTTACAAGCGTTTGTTGGATGCTAAGTATCCTGTCACTGGTTTTGCCAATCACGGTGTTTCGGAGGCAATCTACCTCGATGATCCTGATGGTAATGGGGTAGAACTATGTTGGGACAAACCACAAGAAACTTGGCCCAAGGACGCGGATGGAAACCTAGATATCTATACCAAGCGTCTCAATTTGTCCTCTCTCTTAGCGGAGTTGAAATAAAGCATCAGGCCGAGAATCCCTCATATGGGGGATTTCGGCGGCCTGCTTAGGCTCCTACTTTTGGGTCTCCATAAGTAAGAACTAAGCAGATGAAAACTCCTTTCCTTTTTCTATTGATTGTATGCAGCTGCTCTAGCATGATGCTAGGGCAAGTTGAGTGGACGCGTTATAGCGAAGAAAACCCTAATTCCACCACTGGCCCCGGTACGGCGACTTCCCATGATATCGCTTTGGATCCTGTCGGCAATTTGGTGATCACCGGCGATTGCTCCGGCAAATCAAGTTTCGAGGATGTAGTCTTTCCGACTAGCGTTTACAACTCCATGTTTTTGACCTCTTATAATAAGGCGGGAGGATTACGCTGGGCAAAGCCGATTTTTGGCAACTCCAACAATCACGCCTTTGCCGTGGCGACTGATAATAGTGGCAATGTCTTTATGGCAGGCGAATATCGCCAGACCAATGCCAATACGATTTTGGATTTTGGGGATATCACGATGACGGGCGTTAGCTCGCCTAGCGGATTTCTGGCCAAAGCAGATTCAAACGGCACTTTCCTTTGGTCCAAGAGCATTTTATCAGCCCCTCCAGCCGATGTGGTCATTACGGATATGCAAGTAGACCCTGCGGGGAACGCTTATGTCTTTGGTACGATGGAAGACTCGGTTTTGGTTGATAGTCTGGTTTACAATCAAGGCAATAACGGCCTGATGATGTTTCTTGCCAAGTACCTGCCCAATGGGGATTTGGCTTGGTTCAAGCATAGCAATACGATTGATAATCCGGATTATGGCTCTTTTATCTCGGCTCATATGCAGATCGGCGGCGAGGGGCAAATCTATCTCAACGGTGGCTTTTTTAGCTTCCCGATATTCAATGGCTACCTAGGTTGGGACACGGATACGATCTTCAATGTCTTGGGCGGCGGACAATTTTTGGCGCGCTTTGATGGAGATGGTAAGCTAGAGTGGTGGCGGAGTATGGACGGTGGTACTACTCAGTATCCGCACGAAATGGGGATAGACGAGCAGGGCAATATCTATCTCACGATGCAGCATGGCAACCAAATGCAATTTACTGATGCGACGCTCGATCCGAATGACTTTGACGGTAGGCTGATTTTAGTGAAGTATTCCCCTGCGGGCGAACGCTTATTCACTACAGACGTTGCTTATGGCAACATCAGCTCTAGCGGTGATATCCGCAATCAAAGTGTCACCATCCACACCCGTCCCAACGGAACGACTTTCTTGAGTGGACTTTATGGGTCCAATTCCTCTAGCTTCATTGTCTTTGGGCATCAAGACACCTTGCCTATGCCCAACAACTCCAATGATGGTGCGCGCCAGTTTCTGACTTCTTTTGACAAGGATGGAAACTATATCGATGTGGGAGTATTGGTCGAAGAGTACATCGGAGCGCCTTCTTTCTTTTGGGAAAACACGGCTATGGTCAGCAATCCAGAAGGCGACTTCTATCTCACTGGAAAATTTGCTGGACAATTGAGACTAGATATGGACTCTCTCTTAGCGCCCGGCACGGGCTCCGCCAATGGGCAAGCTTTTGCCGTGAAGTTTGATCCCCAGGGGATCTTGGATTTGAGCACCACCTCGGTGGAGGATGAATTAGCAGCTACTAGTCTAAAGCTTTACCCTAATCCGGCTAAAGAGATTCTCAACATTGAGCTTGCCGAAATGGCACAGAACACTGCTGTCCATCTTCGCATCTTTACCCTCAATGGACAGTTGCTCATGGAGCAGGACTTTTGGGGCAATCAGTATCAGATAAGACTGGATGGCTTGAGCCCTGGACTCTATCTATTGGATTTGCAGCCGGCAGACAAGCGCCTGAGTCGAAGATTTGTCGTTGAGTAAGATTGTGTCTGTAGGTGTGGCATGCATGCCGCACCTACCCAAATAATCGTTCCGCGAAGCGGGTAGGGATCGACAAAGGTGCTTCGTCTTCGCTCAGCAGGACAAAATTTTGTTGCGTTGATTTTTAATGGAATGCATTTAGAGACAAGCGTTCCGCGTAGCGTTGGTAGGAAAAATAAAGATGCTGCCACGGATTCAGTATTACAATCAGCATGTCACATTGAGCGAAGTCGAAATGCCTTTAAGCGAGATAATCGTTCCGCGAAGCGGTAAAAAAACTGGCACCACAAAATTTTGTGGTGCTACTGAAAATTGATTTTGTAATCAGAAATCTCGGGCGAATACTCATTGCCATACACCTGTTTAGCTAAGCCCATCTCTGTGGGTGAGGGAGAAACCCACTGACTCCGGACGCCTTTAATTTCCAAACTGCCCGCGGGATCTAGACTAGCAAAGGCGTAGAGCGGATCTTGATAAGGAGCGAGGTGGTTAAGCCATTTGTATTGCTCCAAAAGGGCCGGCGGCGTTTGTTTGACTTGAGACTGATCACCTACCCACTGGTATGACATGCTATTGATCTCGACATAATGGATACCATTTTGTTGATGATGGAAATCTATGTGATTGTGCCCATTGAAGCAGCAAATGATCTTGTCTTGGTGTTTTTCCATGATCTTTTGCAAGCTCAGCCTGTTTTTGACGCCTCCCTGATAATGCCATAGACTCTGATGAGAAAAGACGATTACCGGATATTCAGCATTTTCTAAGACAGCTTTAAACCACTCAATTTGGTTGTTGTCGATGTAGGTCCTGAGGCGATTGTCCACATAGAAATTGCCATTACTGTAGTCAATAAACTGCCCGTCTTGATATAGATAATTGGCATCAAGCACGACAAAACGAATGCCTTTTTGAGTGAAAGTGTAATAGTTTTGAGACATCTCCCAATACTCCATGATTTCGGCCTTGGAGCACAGATCCATATCGTGATTGCCGAGTACGTGATACTTTGGGCCTTTAAATTGATTCCAAGTCTTGAGGAAAGATTTGCTCTCGGGCTGCTTATGGCAAAAATCCCCTAGCTGGATAATGAAGTCCACTTTTTGCTTCCTTGCCGCATCCATGAAGGTGCTCAGTCTTTGCTCGGTATCAGGCATCATGCTGTGATGGACATCGGCTACGATGCCAAAGTTTAAGCTTTCCCGCTGGGGAAAAACCGCATTATTTCGAAAAACCAATTGAGTTTGAGGTAAGGCGAAAGCACCCGCACTCAAGGCTCCTTTGAGGAGAAATTCTCGTCTGTTCATCTTAGATCGCTTTGACTTATAGGCTTAAGCTTCTTTTTTTGTCGCAAAATTGCAATCCGCCCTAGGAATTTCATTATGCTAAAGCACGTCCATCATATCGCGATTATTTGCGCTGATTATGCCAAGTCCAAGCACTTTTATACCGAAATACTAGGATTAGAAATCATCCGCGAAGTATATCGCGAGGCACGCCAATCTTATAAGCTCGATCTCGCCCTTAATGGGCAATACATCATCGAATTATTTTCTTTTCCCGACCCGCCAGCAAGAACCTCAAGGCCAGAAGCCTGCGGATTGCGCCATTTGGCCTTAGCGGTAGATCAGATTGAAGAGCAAATCAAAGTCCTTAATGCAGCTGGGGTAGAAACTGAGCCGATTAGGATCGACGAATTCACCCAAAAGAAATTTACCTTCTTTGCTGATCCAGATGATCTGCCGATTGAATTGTATGAGGTTTGAAGGAGCCACTCCCCTAGCCTACTCTACCCTTCCCTACCCTATTTTGAAGTGTACATCTTCAGGATTGGTACTTGAAAGAGCATCTTAACTGCCCTTTGTCGATCAGCTTATCACAAAGAAGGCTTTTTTCATTTAGCACTGCTTCGCAGAACTCTTAATTCAACCGGTAAAAGTCAGCTAAGATCCTTTCGAAGACTCCCGGATTATGTAACCAAGGTATATGACCAGAAGCCTTGATCTCTACAAAGCGAGCCGTCGGGTAACGATCAATCACTGCTTGTCTACTGCTGCCGTAAATGTCTTTCTCACCATAAGTAAGCATAATCGGGAAGGAAGGATCAGGCACAGTTTTTAGGGCTGGATAATTGAGTATGCTTTTGCGGGTTTTATTGACAGGGGCTGCCATGATGCTCCCAAGTTGCTCTTTGTCGACAGTTAATTCCGCGTATCCTTTATGGTAGTTTTTGAGGACAAGGTAAAACATCCTTTGATGGGCCTTATTTGAGCCCAGCATACCCATGAGCGAATACCATCCCATTGAGAGCCATTCGCCGGTAGTCGCATGTTGCTTATTGAAGCTGAGAACTTCTTTTTCGGTAGCATTCCAATTTTCATTAGTACCAGAACTCGGGCTACAGAGAAATAGACTTTTAAGCTTGGTCGGTCTTTCTTGGGCATAAATCTGCGCATATAAGCCTCCCCATGAATGCCCAAAAAGGTGAAAAGAGGCTAGGTCTAAGGCATCTGCGATAGCATCAATATCCGAGAGATAGGCCTCTATGCTATAATCCCCATCGGGATTGTGAGATTGACCTGTACCACGCTGTTCAAAGCAAATCACCTGATAGCTTTCAGTTAGGGCGCGTACAATCTCAATCATCGGATCAGGCACCCCGGGACCACCATGTAACAAGATGATAGATTCAGCCTGCGCTTTGGGATAAATTTGGACATTGAGCTGAGTATTCCCATTGGGGATGAGCTGCTCTTTAAAGCCTTGGGCAGAGATAATTTGTGGATTCAACATAGAGATTAGCATGAAAAGTTTGAGGATAAGAGGACTGACTTTCATTTGAGAATTTTTATTTCTTATTCCCAAAAATCCTCTATGCGTGGCCCAAAATCATTAACGAATGTTAAAAAGAAACCTAATCTCTAATTTCTTTACGGAGCCTACTCAAGGAAATATTAGTGATGCCCAAATAAGAGGCAATGTGCGGGTGCGGAATCAGGTTTTCTAATTGTGGATACTCCTCTCGAAACTTTATCAGCCGATCTTTCGCTTTGAGAGAAGCTAAACCGATTTCCTTGTCCACCTTTTGCAGTAGTTCATTCTGCAAGACCGTAAAACCAAAGTTTCGTAACTCTTGATTGCTTAATCGTAGTTGCTCAAATGCATAGCCATTTATGACCGCTAGCTTTGTCTCCGTAAGGGCTTGAAATTAAACCTGCGACTGATTATTTCTCGTCCGAGAGACCAAAGGCGACAATACGCTAGGCGCACAAAAAAAGCTAAGACTTATTTCCTCCCCCTGAGGATTCAAAACAAAACTCCTTACGATTCCCTCCAACACAAAGTATTCCTTTTCATTGGGCTTCCCCTCTTCCACAAACACTTCCTTTTTTCCCAAGCTCTTTGCACTCGCTATTTCCTCAAGTGCCTCAATCGAAGGTTTCGAGATTGGATAAATGCTATGGATAAGTTCAGCGAGCATAAGGAGCTATTGGTGTTTTTTACCGCTGCGCGGAACGCTCATTCTTTGCTCAAATGAGCATGATTTTACTCCTAACAAATAACATAATGATCTGGCAATCCCCTAAATTCACCTAAGCATTCTCTACATAAAAGCTTATTATATAGACCAATACACTCCAAAACCTATGAAACAGATATTCCTATTATCAGCCATCGCCTTACTATCTGGCTTTACTACCCTAAAAAATACTTCTCAAGCGACCAAGCTTCACAGCCAGTTAACAGACCAAGCCGATTCCACTCGCCTCGCCGATCTCAATCAATTTTGGGCAGAGCTCTCTCGCACCGTTAAGGAAGGGGATTTTGAAGGATATGCGGCAACTTATCACGAAGATGCAGTCATCATCTTTGCCTCCGGCAAAAACAAAAGTTCGGTACCCGTTTCCAAAGCCCTAGCTGGCTGGGAGCAAGGTTTCGCCGACACCAAAGCTGGCAAGATCAAGGCATCGGTTGATTTTCGCTTCTCCCAACGCATCGGCGATGAAACCACCGCCCATGAAACGGGCATCTTTAACTATACGACTTACGACTTAGACGGCAAGCCTACGGCTAGCTATCCTACTCATTTTGAAATGTTGTTGGTTAAGCGCGATGGTAAATGGCTCGGCTTGATGGAATACCAAAAATCGCCTGCTACGGCAGAAGATTGGGTGGCTTTGGAGTAACGGCTTAGCCAGTTAAGTACAGAGAAAATGGTCTTGATAAATCATATAGCCCAACTTTCTTAGGTCTAAAACTATTGTCTATCTACTTAAATACGTATGAGCGTTCCGCGCAGCGGTAAACAAAATCCTGAAGCTTAGAAATCGTATAGGCAGATCTAGTCTATGCCCAGAGATTTGAAATCTTGGTATAGCTTTTTGAGTTCGGGATAGGCTTTGACCAAACTGTACAAAAACTTGGCCCATCCTACTACAGAAGTAGCTAAGTTGATAGAGGTTTTGAGGACCCAACTAAAGATCTGACAAGAAACTCGAAAGGCGACGGTTTGGGTTTGCAAACTTTGTAGGGCAGTATCGAAATCTGCTTTTTGGGCGCTACTATCGATCGTCACACGAGTATCCAAGTCTTTGGAAAACTTGAAATGAACATTAGGCACAAATAGCTCTCCTTTGATATAGACTCCGATTGATCTGACCAGCTCACTGATCCCTTTTTTGACGATCTTGAAAGCTTTTGAACTAATGCGATAAAATCCTTTGAAGAGGTTTGCTTTGATGAAGTCGAAAGCTTTTTTACCCTTTTTCTTGATCAAACGAAATACCCGCTTAATCCCATCCCAAAGCCGCATCCCTTTTTCTTTGATATGCCCCCAAGCATCATCGATTTTCTCATCGGTATCTAACTTTTCTAGGATTAAAGCACTGGCATCTTCTCTATCTTCGATAGGGGTTTCGTTGATCTCGGCGATTTTGATAAAGAGTTGTGGTGAGAATGAGGCGGCAAGTCGTTGAGCTTCTTGCAGGCTCCTATTTTCAAAGTGCTGATAAAAATCTCTCATCGCCTCGAACAAGTCGCTATCCTTATAAGAGGCGTTGGTACCCTGAAGGTTTGAGTAGTCATTTTGGCCGTCGATCTTAATCTTGAAACCTAGCAACCAAAGCTCAATTTTGGCCATATTGACTAAAAATTTATCAGCTAAGAACCTATCTCTGCTGTTGGTGCTAAGGTTAAGCCTGAACTTCTTTTTATCCTTAGAAGCTACTCGGGAGACGAGCTGGCTCAACAAATCTTGATCAAATAACAGGTTAAGGGTCTGAAAATTGAGCCCTACTTCATCAATGAGGTGGGTAGCACTAAAAATGACCAAAATTCTTTTCAGACTGGAAAAGGGCCTCTTTGTGAGATGTTCAAATTTATCATCAGGCTTGAAACGAGAAAGGCCAAGCGCCCATAATCTCAACTGCAAGGCCCTAAGCAAAGCCTTTTCTCGGCGAGGATTGATGAGATCGTCTTGAAACCAAAAGCCCTTATCAAATTTTGACTCAAAGCTCACCAGTTCGTCAAGTTTATACCAAGTTTCATCACCAATATTGGGGTCTATATTCAGGCCGGCTTCCTTTTGAAACTGTCTGATGGCGGCTTTTACTAGATCAAGATTTTTTTCGACATGTTTTTGAGATTTTACTCTTCTAGCTTTGATATAGCCCAATAGGCTGAGTCGTGAGGCGAGGGTATAAAGTTGAATGCGTTGACTCTCCATATCATAAGCGCCTCCCTCTTGGGGAGGAGCGCTTATAATACCATAGTCCGCGGCTTGATCAAGTCTTGTCTCAAAATCATCATAATCTTGGATAAGCTTATCAAAAGCTTGAGACTTTTTATCGAAGCCTTTGAAGCTACGCGATTTTCGTCGCTTAATAGGAAGATATGGAGGAAGATGCTGCACAATAATCTTACTTATCAAGCAAATCTTTGAATAGCTCCAAAAGACCTAAGCGTGTCTCGATGCCTGAGGCGACAGCATTTTTATGAACTTCTAGGGCTAGGCGAGGAAAATCCTCAATTTCTCCATTGACGAAATTGTAAGAGTCACCATCAAATTGGGCCAAGGTCTCGGCTACGAGCTTGATCGTACCATTTTTCTTATTGGCCTCAGTGGTAATGGTTTTTCTTAGAGAATCGAAGCTCTCAGTATTGTTAATGGTAATATTGAGCTTACCCGTAAAGGTTTGTACGTGTAGCGAGGTAAGGTCCTCTACTTTAGAATTGAGGTTTTGTAAAGCCTCTTTAAAACTTCCCATAAGGTTTAGGATTAAATTATGTTTGAAGGTGTAAAAATTGGAGTCGGCTTATGATTGGCAATACGCATCATCAAAGCCTAATTAGAAGCAAAAATCTCCACCTTTCGGATTTGAAGCTTGCTTTAATTTGATTGGTTGAAGTGAGTTAAAACATTGGTAAAAGAACCCTTAAAAGTAAAATAGATCGACAAATACAGATAAAAAGGAACGCAATACCATACCATTTTTATGGTATTATGCTTTCTCCGTTTTTATTTTCTAGGTCTAATTGCTTGGTTTTTTCTCTACTGCGAATTGTATTATACTACAAAGGTATGGACATGGTTCCTGGGTAGATCACAAATATTTTATCTGATTGGATTTTTAAGGAAAGTGGATATGTCTTAAGTATATCTGTCCCAAGGTATGACCTTTGGGTCGGAAGAGGAACCCTAGCTCCGATGCATCGTTTTTAGGTGTGATAAATTTGTGTGGTTAATTTAGGGACCAGATCAGTATTTGGGTTCTCAGTCGAAGGACACATTCTTAAATTCACCTTCTCTGACTTGATAGATTTTGTCAGGATCATCTTCATCAAAGGCATCAAAACTGAAAGTGCCTGATACTAGTTTTTCTAAATAATCTATTTCCGTAATTACTAGGGTAGCAATATTGGTATTCTCGGATAAAGCATCTATCCTATTGGTGCCATTGTCTACAAAGTATTCCCCTGCTCCACGCTTATTTAAACTTCCCGCGATATAGTTTTCACCTGTTTGAAAGGCTGTAGAATCTGCCGAAATCAATACTAGTGCTAGGCCTTCTACTATACCATTGAACGCAGGGGGCGCCCCACTGATTGAAAGAGTTTGTGTCCTATCATCGATTATGGAATAGCTTGCACTCACCAACAAGCTGTCTACAGAGAAAGTTTCTCCATTGATTTTGGCGGTCAATGATGGCGGTCCATAATCAAACTCTTCAATTATTTCTCCACGTCTACAGGAAAAGAAGACCAATAAGATAGTTGAGCATAAGTAGAGGAGCTTAAAATCGTTCATGATCGCTGAATTTTTTAAGCCTAAATTAGCGATTTATATTCCTTATTTAGCTAATTGAGCCAATGTGTTATGAATACATATTGAGAGAGAAGTTTAGGAATATCTCATGAATCATCTTTTGTTAGAGCGTACGAATATATGCGGCTGCTTCCTGAGCAAACTTAGGCCATTGCTCATGATAGTCATAGGCTACTTGCACCCATTGTTTCATCGCTCTGCCCTTACCCGCTGGGTCAAATAATTGGGAGCCGTCTAGGCTCAAGGCTTCCTTATGGGCTTCACCATCTAATTTGAACACCATTTCATCCTGAAAGAAGCATACAAAAGCTTTTTTGCCTAGCTTCAAGCAAGGCTTACCAAACATTTGGCTACTTATGGCCTCTGGCATGCTCTCGCCAATGGAGTGGTATAGGGTTTCTGCTGCTGTCACGCTAAGATGATTTTTAAAGTCTTTGTCCTTTTTTCATCGCCACAAAAGGCTAGTCCACTGCAATCCTTCCGAAAGCTTTCGGGACTTTGCCAATCCATTTCCCGAGCGGTGGGCAGAGCGATTGGCTCTTCTTTCATTTCGACAGAGGCCCGAGGAGCGGGCCGACGAGAAATCTCCATGACCTTAAAATGTTTTTCAATCTGGCGACAGGAGACTTCTCCTCAGCCTGCCTGCTTCGTTCGAAGTGAATGAAGAGTCAATGCGCGTTGGCTTGGGCCGTGCAGTCGGGGGCCGGAATTGCGCGTAGGCTTTGCACGGGCCGGGTTTTTGCGGCTCTTTTTGCGAAAAAGAGCCAAGAACCTATTCAAAAAACACACTAATATCCTCTATCCCTTTCCGCTCCAAAACCGGAACCTGAGCGTTCTCCGCAGGATAACCCACCGGAATCAACAAAAAGCTACGCTCATTGCTGGGACGTTCGAGGAGTTTGGTGAGGAAGTTCATAGGGCTAGGCGTATGCGTTAGGGCCACTAGACCCGCTTGGTGGATAGCCGAAAGCAAAAAGCCCGTCGCCAGTCCTACAGACTCATTTACGTAGTAGTTATTTTGCTTTTCGCCTTCCTCGCCAAAATCATAAGCTTTCTTAAAAACGATGATCAACCAAGGCGCAATCTCTAAAAAGGGCTTATGCCAATCGGTCCCAAAAGCTTTGAGATCATCCAACCAACTATCGGACATACGACCGTGATAATTGGTGTATTCTTCTTTTTCGGCTGCTTCGCGGATCTGCTTTTTGAGGTCGGCATTGCCCACGGCGCAAAAGGTCCAAGGCTGCTTATGTGCTCCAGAAGGGGCGGTAGAAGCTGTTTTGATGATGTTTTCGATTACTTCGCGCGGTACGGGCTTATCCGAAAACTCGCGTAAAGTCCGCCGTTGATCCATCCAGGCAAAATGCTCGGCGGTTTGCTGGATCATGTCTTCTGCTGAGACAAAGGGGCGTGAGTATGGAATAAAGTCAGACATGGATTTTTAATCTAAGTCGTAAATTACAAAACAGTCAGACAAAGGTCGCTTTTTTCTATCTTTGCGCCCAAATCAGTGTTGTATGCGTCCGGTCCTAAAAGTTAGTAATCTTATCAGTTTGCAAGACGCTCGTTCGAGCGCAGCAGTGGGCTTTGATCTCATCAGCTTTAGCCTTGAAAGAGGCAGTAGCAAAAAACTCTCTTCTTCTCTCATCTGGAATATCGTCCAATGGTTGAGTGGTCCAGAAGTAGTGCTAGAACTCAATTTGATGAGCCTAGAAGAACTAGAGGAGGTCAAGAAGCTTTTTGAGTGGAGCCTTATCACCCTGCCCTTTGAAGAATATGACGAACGCCTCCTGAGCGAGCATCCAAAATTGATTCTCAGAACCGATCAATTTACCGATCCCGCTAAAATCTCAGAAATAGTCGAACAAGCAGCGGATGCTGGTGCTGATCTCAAATTTGAAGTGAGCCTACCCGATGCCGAAAGTGCAAGTGCATACCTTGGGGTAGCTGAGTATGTTTTTCTGCATTTCGCCAGTCTAGATGCGCTCATAAGCTTTGTCAACGCGGCGCCTTTTGCTCCCTACGGCCTTAGCCTTGGCGAAGAAGCCGAAGAGGAACCCGGATTTTTGCATTACGAACGCATCGACGATTTGATGGACTTATTGGATGAAGTATGAAGTGGGATTCCAAATTATATGATGGCTCACATGGTTTCGTCTCCAAATTTGGCGAAGGCATCTACTCCTATCTCCAGCCCCAAGTCGGCGAACGCATCCTCGATTTAGGTTGCGGGACGGGAGATTTGGCCCTCAAGATCAAAGAAGCTGGTGCCGAAGTATTTGGCGTAGACAACTCCCCTGAAATGATCGCTCAGGCTAAAGAAAAATATCCGGATTTAGATTTTGCCGTGGCCGACGGCCGAACGCTAGGCTTTACAAAGGAGTTTGACGCGATATTCTCCAATGCGGTTTTGCATTGGATTCCCGAATATGAAGCAGTGATCGAGCAGATGTCTCAAGCCCTCAAAGCAGGAGGCCGGATCGTGCTAGAGTTTGGTGGTAAAGGCAATATCGCTCAGATGGTGCAAGCCTTGCAGCAGCAATTGGCGATCAGTGGTTATGAAAAAAATTCACTCATCGATTTTTGGTTTTTCCCCTCCATCGGGGAATACTCATCTGCCCTCGAACGAGCTGGTTTTAGAGTAGTGCATGCTGAGCACTTTGACCGCCCTACCCCACTCAAAGGTCCAGACGGCATGAAAGATTGGTTTCGGATGTTTGCGGACCGTTTTTTTGCTGGCGTTCCCCAAGGGGAAAGAGAAAAAATCCTCGATGCTACTCAAGAGAGTCTGCGCCCTACCCACTATTCTGCTGAAGGTTGGCTAGCCGATTATAAGCGGATTCGCATTATCGCGACGAAATAGCTTTGAGGCGCTTGGCCCCAACAAAACAGGCATATTTCTCTTGTTGTAATAAGGCCTCATGAGCTTCTAGCTTGGGAGTGCCATTGGCTTTGGAGAGATGTAGTACTTGACCTTCGTCCCAATACAATCCGACATGAGCGCCGTAAGCTTCTGCTTTGCGATGATAGAGCATCAAGTCTAGCGGCTGGAAATCATCCTTTACTGGGAAGGTAAATGTCTCGTCCTCCCAAAGTTCACTGGAGCGATAGTCCGGCAGCTGATATCCCATCGAAGCTAATATTTGATAAGCATAAAGCTGGCAATTGGCTCCTAAGGATAAGTCTGTCGCATCTGGTACGCCCGGTATGCGGCTTGCGCGATAGGCCACCGATTGAAAGCGGACTGCTAGGTTTAATATGCTTTGATCCTTCATATTGAGAGAATAAATATGCTAAATTTCGACTTAGCGCCATTGGCCAAACGATATCCAAATGAGTAAAACCGCTTTTGTAACAGGAGGAACTGGCTTCCTCGGCATGAATCTGCTCCACGAACTTTGTGAGCAAGGCTGGGAACTGAGTGTGCTGCACCGCCCTACCTCCGAACTAAAATATATCAAGCATCTGCCAGTAAAATTTGTGGAGGGTTCACTGACTGACAAAGCCTCTCTCGAAGCAGCCGTACCTCAGGGTACGGAAGTCGTTTTTCATCTGGCAGGTGATACCAATATGTGGCGCCCCAACAATGATCGTCAGACTAAAATCAATGTCGACGGTACGCGCAATCTGATTGAGGTAGCTGCTGCGCAGAACGTTAAGACCTTTATTCATACCTCTAGCGTCAGTGCTTGGGGGGACGTCAAAGGCATGATTGATGAAAGCGTTCCGCAGCGCGGTAATGAATCATGGATCAACTATGAAAAGACCAAGTGGGCCGGTGAGCAAGCAGCCCTCAAAGGTCGTGAGCTAGGGCTCCGAGTAGTCGTGATCAATCCGGCTGCGATTGTTGGACCACGCGATATTCACACTTGGGGCCAGATGTTTTTTGCGCTCAAGGCCAATAATATTCCCGGCATCCCCGCGGGCAACAACTCTTATGTGCATGTCGATGATGTCGTAGCCGCTCATATCGCCGCCGTGGAAAAGGGACAAGATGGTCATCGCTATATCGTCTCCGGAGAAAATGCTCCGCTCAAGACCTTGGTCAGTGAGATTGCTGCATCGATGGGAATCAGTAAAATTCCGCGTCAGATCCCTGGACCGCTGCTGAAGTTTATCGCCGGTCTCTCTTATCTAGGCGGACGCATTATCAACAAAGAACCTACGATTACGCCAGAGATTGCAGACTTTATGTCGCGCAAGGACTACGCCTTTGACAATAGTAAGGCGCTCAAAGAGTTTGGCTATACGATGCGACCTTGGCGGGAAGGAGTGACGGCTAACTATGAGTGGTTGAAGGGAGAGGGTTTGATTTGAGAGAAAGGTTTTCTATTTCTCTGCTTCGCAGAACGCTTGTCCTTCGGGTGCGGCATGCATGCGCGCACCTACCGGATATTCATTTCTCGTCGGCCGTAGGCCTCTGCCAAAATGATTTTAGGGACAAGCGTTCTGCGCAGCAGCAAAAACAAAAAACCTCCCCCATACCCAAAGGTACGTGAGAGGCGCTGGGAAGCGTTATACTGAAGTTTATTCTACTACTTGATGATCGGGATAAAAGGCTCCCATCGAAAACCAATACGCCATCAAAGATGGGTAAATCGGCAATTGCTCGCCGGCTCGAGGACCAGAAACCGCTACCCCAAAGACATCCCATTCGTTGCCTTCCTGATCGTTCATGATAATCGGCAGGGCATTTTGGACGGCATTTAATTCTAGCACGGTGCCGTCAGCGAGTTTGCGACCAAAGGAAACAAAAACATTATCATTGGCATTACCGGCCACGACGATCTCGGCATTATTTAAGAGATCGTTGATAACGGTAGTATTATCCGTAAACAGACTCTGACGGAAGCTCTTCAACTCATCCCCTACTTTGATGGAGTGAACTCTTTCTTTGGCTGGGACGCGCTGGTCGAGCGGATCGACGGGGAACAGCAGAGAATTATTGTCAGTACGATAATTGCCATAAGGATAAACGCCATATGAGCGATTGAAACCTGTCTCCGCCGTTAGGACCTGGGTATTGGGGTACATTTCGCGCCAGGTTTTCCATTCGGTTTCTACGACTGCATAGACTTCTGCTTCTTTATCAGCGAGAGGTCCTTGGACAGCGCGCATCTGAAGCTGCGACCAGTTACTATTGGATTGGCGGTCGTATGGGATGATATTGGTCTGATATAGCAGGCCGGAAACCCCAAAAGTGGTCTCAAAATTATTGATGACTCGGCTCCAGGCCATAGCGGTGCCGGTCAAAGGGCAGTAGTTGAGGGCAAATTTTTTGTCGCCTATACCATCATTGACGATTTCATGCCAGTCGAGGACGAAATGTGGATATGCCTTGGTTTCGTCTCCGACTTTGACGCCTACAACTAGACTATTATCCTGCAATTCCACGGGCGCATTGGCTACATCTGCAAATACGGGTTCGTCGATGGAAGGAATGCCGTCTTTGCCGGGACCGCCATCAAAAACGTCGCGTTCGGGTATCAGCCAAGCTTGACTATTGTTACCGCCGCCGCCTCGGCCGGGGGTGGGCTGTTGCGTATCATCACAGGCTATGAGGGCAAAGCTTGCCCACGCAAAAGCGATCAAAAAATGATTTCTTTTCATAATAAGGAGCAGGTTTGAGTTTTTGGAAGCTATAAATTATTGATAGCTGGCACTTTTGCCTGTCCGACAGCTGACAGAAGAGGATTTTGAATGTCGAATTTTTGAATGGTGATGATCAATATGATCTGTAGCGGCGTAAAATTTTACGCCGCTACGTTTTTCGAGGGATGATCGTTCCGCGCAGCGGCTACCCTTCGAAAAAATTGCAAAACATAGCAAGCACAGGAAAAGTTCTACCTTTAAAGCCTCAATCCACTCTTATGCGCAGATTTTTTCGTTCGGCGAAGCCAGACCCCCAGCAACAACTCGCTCTCTTGATGGAGGCGATTGAGCAGGAAGATCGGGCTAAGGGCGAAAAAATCCTCAAGGAGTATCCTGATCTTCTCAACTTGCGCAATGCTTATGGGACTTTTCCGCTGCTTTATGCGGTGACACGGCAATCGATGGAGATGGTCGATATGCTGTTGGCGGCTGGGGCGGAGGTTAATCAAAGCAATCGAGATGATAGTCATGCCTTGGCTATTGCGGTTTTGGAAAATCATCTCGGCCTCGCCGAACGCTTGCTCGAGGCTGGCGCCAATCCAGACCGACCTGATCGTTATCAGGCGACCCTACTGTTTTACTGTGCGCAAAACAATCTCGCGCCTATGGCAGAGCTGCTCCTACGCTTTGGCGCCAATCCCTCTCGACGTGAAAACGAAGGCGACACGCCCTTGATCTATGCCGTGATGGCCAATGCGCTCGAAACCGCCAAAGTCTTACTGGAAAATGGGGCGGACAAATCGGCTAGAAACTTTGACGGACTCAATGCTTTGGACAAAGCCCATCATCCAGAGATGCAAAAGTTATTGGCCTAAAGCTGACAGAAAAGGATTTGCCTGCATGCAATATTGCGAGCTTTTGTGCGCTAAAATGAGCCAAAAAGCCCCTGTTTACCCTCGATATGCTGGCTTTTGATGTTTTGGGCTTGCGTAATAAATCTCGCTTAGTACGTAAAATCGGTTTTGTCATATTGTCGTAATAATTGCCAAGCAAGTCTCCTTTGACTTGCTCATTTTGCGGTTGTTAAATCAAATAGCAATCGATGGTATCTTCCTACTCTTTAGAACTTTGGATTCCTCCTACTTCCTCTGACAGTGTCAAAAATCTTTTACCGATCAAACAGGGAAAAGCGCGCTCTTTGCTGCGTATGTTTGAGCGACACGAGGCGGATGAACCCAGCGTTTTTGCAGTGAATGCAGTGTTGGATGAGTGGGAAATGCTCTCTCCTCAACTTCTTGATGCCGGTCTGGAAGGACATCATGCGTCGGTCTGGTTAGACGGTAAATACGAACAAAATTTCGGCATTCAGCTCGATCCCTTGAGTTTGATGCGCCTGGGGCAAGAACGTCTGCGACTTTGCTTTAATGGCGAGCGAGAAATGGCAGCTGATTGGGAGATGTTTGATCCTTCGCTTGCTTCGAGAGCGGTTAACATCAAAGACATCTGTATAGAAAATGAGGGAGCGAACGAGCTACCCTATTTGATGGGACCCGTGCCGGTAACGGTCAGTCTCGATGATGGGACGATCTGGCAAGCTCAATATGTGCCAGCTCCCTATCTACATCGCATGCAAAAGGAGCAAAACGGTTTCTTTTGGGCGCCGGATATGATCGTCGTGCCTTTTGTCAATCGTCAGGAAGTAGAGAAATCTATCCTCTTGTTGATGAGACAGCAAAAATTTGAAAGAGCCTTTGCTAATGTGGAGCAGGAGTTTAAATCTGAGGCAGAGGCAGGCCAAAGCATTTTTGAGTTACAAATCATCCGCGAAGGCATCGCCGATATTCCTTTGGCGGAGATCTTCAATATTTCTCGCGCCAATGTTAGCGTAAACCAACAGTTTTGGCGCTGGCGCAACGTCCAATATCATCAGCAAAATTGCTTTGATTACCTCCATCATTATCAGGAGTTGATTCAGGAGCATTATCCGAGTCTCAAAAAGCTAGGCATCAAGCGTCAGGACATCTCCATCAAAATGCAGTATCGCTATCAAGGCAGCTGCAATCTGGAGCTACATCCTGAGACGCTCTATAATCTGGGCCGTTCGGGTATCTCTTTGGAGATCAGTTGCGAGCAGGCGACTCGTGCCGTGGCGCGCTGCTTGGAGTAGAGACGTTGGCAAATTGATGGCTTGAACCTAACTTCACGCCATGCGAACGCTCACCCCTCTCAACAAAGCCTACCTCATGATGCACATTGCCATCGTGCTGTATGGCTTTACCGCTATCCTCGGCAAATTGATTGAGCTACCGGGAATTACGATAGTGGTGTATCGGATGGGGATTACCTTGTTGAGTTTGTTATTTATCCCCGGAGCGGTCAAAGTCGCGCTTGGGCTACCCGCCAAAACCCGCTGGAAGATCGCTTTCATCGGGCTTTTGATGGCAATCCATTGGGTAAGCTTTTTTCAAGCGATCAAGCTTTCCAATGTCAGTATTACATTAAGCTGTCTGGCCTCAACAGCCTTATTCACTTCTCTATTTGAGCCTTTATTTTTTCGTCGTCGCATCCAATGGTATGAAATCCTCTTGGCGGCCATGGTAATCGTAGGTTTCCTCTTCATCTTTGATGTGGCGGGAGAGCGCTACTGGTTGGGGATGCTAGTGTCAGTGGTATCGGCGATTACGATTGCGCTGGCGAGTGTGATCAATAAGGCAGTCGTAGACGAGGTGGAAAATGTCTTTTCGATCACTTTGATCGAGTTTGTGGCTGGGGTCGCGATTTTGTTGCTGGTGTTTCCGATTTACGTGCAGTTTTTTCCAGAGACTCCTATCGTTCCGCAAAGCGGGATGGATTGGCTTTATCTCATCATCTTGGCCCTGCTTTGTACCACTTTGGCCTACTCGCTGACGATGATGGCGCTGCGTCACGTGAGCGCTTATACTACTACCCTATCGATCAATCTCGAACCGATTTATGGCATGCTGATGGCGGCTTTTTTCTTTCAAGAAAATGAGGAACTAGGCTGGCGATTTTATATCGGGGCGGCCATCATTTTGGCTTCGGTCGTGCTGCATCCGGTTTTGAAACGGCTAGGAAAGGGGGAGGGGTAGCCGCTGCGCGGAACGTTTATTTGGGTAAAAGTTGATCGTATCGATACGAATTCGTAGCGGCGCAAAATTTTGCGCCGCTACATTTTTGTAAAATGTCGAAATGATCCATCTCATGGATCAGACTTGGGGAATTAAAATCAAGCATACAGATCTCGGCCGAGATACGAGAGCCGGGATCTTTAGATTTTTTACCGCCTCTCGGAACGCTTATCAGCTGAATATTGATCGGATGATTTGCAAAAATGTAGCGACACAAAATTTTGTGTCGCTACGGATCGGATCGCTACGATAATTTATTATTCAGATAAGCGTTCTGCGCAGCAGGCACAAAAAAAAGCGGCCCGTAGTCAGCGGGCCGCGTATCAATTGAAAAAATACATCCTATACTTTTAGAAGTTGATGAGGTTCACACCGAACATCACCGTTTGCGTATTTTCTACGCCGCTGCCGGCTTCGAATAGCGGTACCATATTGTACATGCCGTAGATATCGAACCACTTGAAGTCAACGCGGGCCATTAAGCCGTAGCGGATCGGAGAAAGACCGTAGCTGCCATCTACTTTGTCGACAATGGTTTGACCGTTAGAAGCATATTCTTGCTTGGTCCATCCTTTCCAAAGGAGGCCACCATAGACCCCAAAGGAAACGCTTAGTCCGTCTTTACCACCTGGATCAGTATTGATATTGAGGAGTAAAGGCATCTGGATATAGCGAGCGCTGAGTTTATTTTTGCTGAGGTCATTGGGACTTTCAGAGAAGCTGACAGTACCACCAGACTCTTGGATCAATACGTTGCTAGAGAAGTACATCTGCGTCCAATCGATGGTAAGCGCTGTCTTGAGGTTGACCGCACCGCGTCCAAAGAGGCTAGCCGTAGTGGGAAAAAGGTGCAAAGCAACGTGAGAACCGGGGCGAAACTCTTGGATCGCAAGGGCTGGAGGAGCCGCACTTAGACCGTATTGGCTAGTGGCAGAGTTGTAATAATTGGTCAGACCAAGGTCAAAACCGATTAGATCTACATCTGTACGCTTACCGCTCTTCTTCTTTTTAGCTCGGTGATCGTAATCATCGTCGTCCCAGTCATTATCATACTCATAGTCTTCGTCGTACTCATCCTCCTCCTCTTCTTCGATTGCTTCGACAGTGTAGTCGTACTCATCGTCGCTTTCTTCTTCGATGATGATGACTTCTGCGTCTTCTATCACCTCTTCAATCTCTTCGATATCCTCCTCTTTGATTTCTTTGATCTCTACCCGTTTGCCTTCATCATCTGCGATGATGATAATGCGACGGTTTTTAAAGATGATCTCTGTGCTATCAGTCTGCGCCTCTTCTGAGCCCTCTTCTTGGGCAAAGGCTACTAGACTGAACATCATTAGGGCGGCAAACATTCCTACATATTTGTAGAGAGAAAATTGCTTGTTCATGACCTTGGTGGATTACTGATTAGTGGTTTTCTTAAAACTAGTGCGTGTGATTTTGAAATCGCCTAACTCAAACTCGTAGCGTTTACGTTCAGCGTTTTGGCCTTGCTGATGCTCGTAGTCGAGGGGGGAGCCTGCGATCTTACTGAGTTCATTAGAGGCAAAGGCTACTACATTTTGCAGTGAGAATTCATTGAGATCAAGTTTGTTGTCCTTGACTTTTTGAAGTCTGCTGGTATTAGCGGTAGCGGCTTCTGCTGCCGTAGAGCTGTTTGATTCAACCTTATTTGGAAGCTTATCTTCTAGCTGATGTACGGGTGCATCCGGGTACAGCGTAGGATTGATAGGCGAAATAGGATTGAGTGCGATTGCTGCAGAACTGTTAATGGTTTCTTGATTTTCTTCCTGCACTGCCGACTGCTCAACTGGAGCAGTGGTGCTTTGCTGAGCGAAGTTACGCGTGCTGGCTTGTTGGTAGAGAGGTTTGATTTCGTCATTGCGAAAATCTCCTTCTTCCTCTTGTTGAGCCGCGAAACTATTTTCTTCAGTTGCGCTAGGAATGCTTTCTTCTTGGGGCTGAGGCTGAACGTTCTCCGCAGGAGTAGTCTCGGCCATGCCATTATTAGAAGGAAAGTTTGGTGTATCCTGAGGACCACCCAATAGTGCCCAGAGTCCAAATAGGACAAGGGCGGAAGCAGCTACTGCCATGTATGGCCATAGAACTACTTTCTTTTTTTGAGGCGGATTGAGGTCCGCTTCGATTTGGGCCCAGATATCGCGAGGTGGATTTGCCTCATGATGCTGGAATTTTTCCTGCAAGAGCCCTCTGATGTCATTCTGGTTTTCCATTTCCGTGCAATTTTTCTAGTACTGAGTAGAGAGTAGGTGGTAGTTAGACTGTTGGTGCTTAATACTCATTACTTTCTACTGTTTACTTTTTTATCCTTGAATGGCTCTCCTATTCAAATTATCGATCTTGTCTTGCAAGATCTTTTTGGCGCGCGATAGTTGCGATTTGGACGTCCCGACGGAGATATTGAGTGTCACACTTATCTCTTGGTGGGTGTAGCCTTCGATCGCATAAAGATTAAAAACGGTCCGATATCCTACTGGCATTTGATTGACGAGATTGATGATTTCGTCTCGACTCATGCTCGTAAGCGCATCGGCATCTAACTTTACGTCTCGCGCTTCGTCGACATCGACCATCATAAAGCGAGAGTTGCGGCGATAATGCTCAATGGCAGTATGTACCATGATCCTTCTGATCCAACCCTCAAATGATCCCTGTCCTCTAAACGTGCCTACCTTGCGAAAAACGCGGATAAAACCTTCCTGGAGTATATCCTGGGCGTCATCTGAATTGTCCGCATAGCGTAAACAGACCGCATACATCAAACGATTGTATTGCTCGTAGAGCGCACGTTGTAGTCTGGGGTCTTCGTTTTTACACCCCTCAACTAGTTCCGATTCTGCATAGCGTCCCACAATTCTCATTTGGTCGTTTGATGCTTTTTGGTCGTCGTTCATAAGCTAGAGGGCCTATATGCCAAAATGGTTGCATCGGGTTTAAAAATTTTTCGAAAGTAATCAATTTTGTTGCTACCGCTTCGCGGAACGTTTGGCTCGATTCGATCCGTAGGTGCGCAAAATTTTGCGCACCTACATTTTGTCAAATCGCTAGACACATAATTACAAGAATGCCGAATGCCCACTGTCGAATTCTAAATGTAGAACGTTTGTCAATCCCTTCAATATTGGGTGTTCGAAATTCTACCTTCAAAGTTCCCTCGTTCTGCGCAGCAGTCTCAAAGCAAAAATGACCCTCTAATCCATAAACCTCAATCGGCTTTGATTGTTGCTCATTAGCGATTGGGCCTTAATGCTTTAATCGAATAAAGACTGATTTGGCGTTTTGCAAAAATGTAGCCGTCCAAACGCTTGTGTGGCTAAGCGGAAATGACTATTTTTGCAGCGATTTTTGGCAAACCTGTCAGAGAAAACATATCATATATAATACTAAGCAAAGCGATGGCAATTAGTGCTAAACAAGTCAATGAATTGCGGAAGGCCACCGGCGCCGGCATGATGGATTGTAAAAAAGCCTTGGTTGAAGCCGACGGTGATTTCGAAAAAGCGGTAGAATTTCTCCGCAAAAAAGGCCAGAAAGTTTCTGCTAAACGCGCAGACCGTGAGGCAAACGAAGGTGCCGTATTTATCGCTGCTACTGGTGATAGCTCTAAAGCAGTAGTGATCGAGCTAAACTGCGAAACTGATTTCGTGGCTCGTAATGAAGATTTCCAAGCCCTTGGTCAGTCTATCGCTGACAAAGCTTTGGCTGATGCTCCTGCTGATCTTGCCGCCCTTAAGGCGCTTGACCTCAACGGAAACTCAATCGCTGACACCTTAGTGGACGCTATCGGTAAGATCGGTGAAAAACTAGACGTGAGTAAATATGCTGCTATCAGCGGTGATAAAGTGGTAACTTACATTCACCCAGGTGCACGTATCGGGGTAGCAGTTGCTTTTGCAAACGTTACGGAAGGTGATACTGCCGCAGTTGGCAAGGATGTTGCAATGCAAATTGCAGCAATGAACCCTGTCTCGGTTGACAAGGATGGCGTTCCTACCGACGTAGTAGAAAAAGAAATCGAAATCGGTAAAGAACAAGCTCGTCAGCAAGGCAAGCCTGAAGCGATCCTCGAAAAAATCGCCATGGGTAAGTTGAACAAGTTCTACAAAGAAAATACTCTTTTGAATCAGGACTTTGTAAAGGATACTTCTCTTTCTGTGAGCAAGTATATCTCTCAAAGCCTCGGTAAAGAAGCTACTGTCAGCGACTTCAAGCGAGTCCAACTAGGCAGCTAGTGATATAATGATTTTTACAAAAGAGAGTTTTTCGAAACTCTCTTTTTTTATATCTAGCATTAATGAATCAATCTCCCACTTACAAAAGAATCCTGCTCAAGCTCAGTGGTGAAGCGCTTATCGGCGACCAAGACTATGGTATCGATAACGAAACCCTGATGCGCTATGCTCAACAAATCGTCGAACTCAACCAAATGGGAGTAGAAGTGGCTGTCGTCGTAGGCGGTGGCAACATCTTTAGAGGCTTACAAGGTGCGAGTGAAGGGATGGGTCGTGCACATGGTGACTACATGGGTATGTTAGCTACCGTGATCAATGGTATGGCGCTTCAAGATGCGGTGGAAAGATTAGGCGCAAAATGTCGTCTACAATCCGCCATCGGCATGGATAAAATTTGTGAACCTTATATCCGCCGTCGTGCTGTCCGCCACCTCGAAAAAGGGCGTGTGGTCATCTTTGGTGCCGGTACAGGTAATCCATTTTTTACTACCGATACCGCAGCGAGCTTGCGTGCCATCGAAATTGAGGCCGATGTGGTCCTCAAAGGAACCCGCGTAGACGGTGTCTACACTGCCGATCCAGAAAAAGATAGCTCTGCCGTCAAGTTTGACGAAATATCTTTTGCAGATGTATTGCGTGATCGTCTCAAAGTAATGGACATGACCGCCTTTACGCTCTGTCAAGAAAACGAATTGCCGATCATCATCTTTAATATCAACCAACCCGAAAATCTCAAGCGGATTGTCATGGGCGAATCGGTTGGTACCTTGGTGAGTTAGGGCCGAGAATGAAAAAATCAAGGTCTCAGAAATGAGATTTTAAAATCTAGATTAGAACTTTCTAATAGGCTTGCATCTCTGCAAGCCTTTTTATTTTTTGTCCCTAGCCAAAAACTTGATCGGCCGCAACCAACCATGAAACGTCGGCCGATTTATTATCAATCACTACTTGACGAAGATGCTGCCCTAAGTGGGCTAGACTTGCACTGCTTACAATGCAAAAACTAGATATATGCTCCGAATCTTAACCCTTTTTTTGTTTATTGGCTTATCAGTATCAAGTACATACCTTTCCGCACAAGCGCTTCTCAGCTCCATCCCTCACAAAAAACCTACCGCGCCCAACGGTTTCTATTTTCCCTACCAAGATGAAAATGGCGCCGAGCACATCCTCCTCTTCCCTGGTCGCTTCGATCTTCGCGTTTTATACCTTGACGCGGACTTTCAACTCTTGGAAGAGGCGAGGGTTATCCCCGAAGACAAGCAAGTCCGAGAATTTAAAGTGCTCAATTTCAAGGATCAGCCTCGCAGTCTAATTTTAATGGTCAGCTATGATGAAGGCCGCGAGTTTGCTAGCATGATCTATGACAAGCGTGAGCGGAGCCTGAAAAATACGGAAGTCTCTATCCCCATCCGTTTTGGCGATCTTGTCTCCTCCCCTATTATCTATCAAGATTGTTTTTTGAGTATCATGATGCCGCGTGAGGATGGCCAGATCGTCTTACACCGCAGCTGTAATGGCTACGAAATGCAAAGTGATACCATCTTACTAGGAATTGAGCGTTTCAAAGACCAATTCAAACTTCCCGAGACCAATCGCTTATATCCGATTAGTCGCACTTCGGGCAATGATCTCTTCTCCAACCTTGCCGAAGCAAAGTTATATCTATACGGCTCAAAGCTGTATGTGAGCATCGAAGATATTGAGGCAGGCGAAGTACAACTTTTTAGCATCAATCTAGCAGACAATCGCTTGACTCGTATGAGTTATCCATTCCCTCGTTCCGCGGAGCGGCAAAACCTCCTCCAAGGCACGAGTCTCATCTATGAAGACCTAATCCTACTAGCAAGTTTGGCAGAAGGTAAGGGTTTGATGGTCGATATTTATGAGTGCGGCTTTGCCGAACGCCTACAATCGCATCACTTTGTCGATGATTCGGCGATGGACTCCTTCTTTACAGAAGCTGTATTGGAGCGCAATAATGGTGAAAGGAGAGAGGGAGAAGATGAACTGCACGATTACTTACCAAAGTCGATCGTCTGCTCGCTTGAGCCTACCGCCGAAGGGGACCTTTGGTTTATAGTGGGTTCTGTGCGGCAATTTTCGCCCGAAATGCGCTATGTGATGCTGGCTACGAGTCTGATCACCGAGGTGTACTTTGGTGGTTTTAGTAGCGGCATTAGCTATGGTAGCGGGCTTTCTTTTGCCACGGCTGATGGCATAATGAGTAGCGTAGATCTACTCACTATCCTTGCCAATCGCTACGAAAAATTTGTCTATCGAGTAGGCGCGCTCAACGCTCAGGACCTGACTCTCCAATCTCGTACCGAAATTGATGCGATTGTTGAAGAAGCAAAAATGTATGAGGGAAAACTTACGCCCTTTCAGCGAGCAGAAGCCTTTTTGCTTCAAAACGAGGACTATTTTGAAGGCTCTCCCGCTCAAATCATGTTTCCTTACAAAGAGGGACTAGTACGTGGTTTTGGCACTCGCAAGCAGCTTTATCTTTACTATTTCGCACTAGACCCAAAAGTCGGAGAGTAGTCTTGGACGCTCTCCCCCAATTGTGATGTACCCACCATAAGCTAGGCTCTGATGGTTTATCATTTAAGTACTAAGGCAATAGTATTTAGGATTAAGACCTATGCAAATTGGGCTATATAGTTCTGTAAGACCATTTTTCTCTGTACTGAATACTCCGAAAGCTTTTGGGATACTTGCTACTCTGTACCTAAACACTAGATATATATGCTCCGAATCACAACCCTTTTTCTGGCTGTTGGCTTTATGATGACCAGCACTTCTCTCAGCGCCCAAAAACTCCTCAGTTCTTTTCCCCTCAAACAAGCTCCGCTCAACGATGGGCTTTATTTTCCCTATCAGGATGATCAAGGCTGTGAGCACATGCTCATCTATCCCGATGAACACAATCTTCGCGTACTTTATCTGGATGCTGAATTTCAGCTTTTGGAAGATATTCGGGTCTGGCAAGAGACCCAATGGGCGACCGGATTCCAGATCCTTAGCTACATTGATCAGCCTGAGGAATTGCTCATGATGGTTCAGTTGAGTGGTTTTGAGGACCTTAATTGCCTTATATACAATAAGGCCGAGCGTTCCTTGAAAAGGACTGAACTCGAAATCCCGCTTAAATTTGGGGCGCTCTATTCGATGCCGATTGTGCACGAGGGGGGCTTTTTGAGCTTGCAGATTCCACGCAAAGGCTCAGAGATTGTCGTTCACCGTACTCCCGATGGGCATATACTACAGAGCGATACCTTTGATGTGGGGCTAGACCGGCTAAAAAATTTTTATGAGCTGCCACAAACCAATTTACTCTTTCCCATTACCGCAGCCTCCGGCAACAGTCTTTTTTCGAATATCGCTACTTCTAAGCTCTACCTATATGGCCCGCTCTTGTACCTGAGTATAGAGGACCAAAAGAAAAAGACTACTCAGTTGATCAGCATCAATCTTGATGATAAAACTCAAAGTACGACTGAATATCGGTTTCCCAATCCTCCCAATACGATCGAAGCTCACAGCACGACCAGTCTGGTCTATGAGGACTTGATCCTATTGGCCAGCTTTGAAGAGGGAATGGGGCTGGCTTTAGATGTATATGAGCTCGGCTTCGCCGAACCCTCACAGCACTATGACTTTCCTAGCAACGCTAGTATGGATGATTATTTTCTTGAAGTCGAGGCGGAACGCAATGATGGCGAAAGTCTAAGAGGAACCCACGATCTGCATGAAAATCTCCGCAAATCTCTGATCCTCTCGCTTGAGCCTACCGCCGAGGGGGATCTTTGGTTGATTGTCGGTTCGATCCGTCAACTTTCGCCCGAGGCTCAATATGCCTTGATGATGACCACGGCAATAACAGGCGCCTTTCTAGGTGTTACGCTTGACCCAATCAGCTTAGGTAATGGGATTGTTACGATAGCACCCAATAACGGTATCCTGAGTAGTGCGGATATCATCCTCTCGATTTCAGATCGCTACGGTAAGTTTTTCTATCGGGTTGGCTCCCTTCGAGCACAGGACCTTAGCTTTAAGCCGCGGGTCGAGATCGAGGCAGTGCAAGCTCAAGCGGATGAATCCCGAGAAATGCAAACTCCTTATCAAAAGATAGGAGACTTTATGGTCGAAAATAGAGCGTATCGTCCAACATCACCCAGTAAAATCATGTTTCCCTATCAAAATGGTATCGTGATGGGTTTTGCCACCCGCAAACGACAAATGATGCTGTACTATTTCGAATAATGAGACTTCTTCCTTTACTCCTCACCCTGCAAACACTAAGCCTATGTGTCGAATCACCATCCTCTGTTTGTCTCTTATCCTCTTGGGCTCAACCTCATTTCTCTCCGCCCAAGAACTCCTGAGCAGTCTGCCGCTCAAAAATCCTCCCAACAAAGATGGTCTCTATTTTCCCTATCAAAACGAAAACGGGGCCGAACACATGATCTTATATGCCTACAGCTTTAGCCTGCGGGTCTTATATCTTGATGCGGATTTTAATCTGCTAGAAGATGTTTCCGTTTTTCAAGAGGATAATTCCTTCAAGTCATTTAAGATCGTCAGTTTCATCGACCAGTCCGATCACCTCCTCTTGCTAGTGGAGATGGAAAGCGAGAGTGGATTTACTGGTATGGTCTATGACAAAGCGGAGCGTTCCTTGAAAAGGACTGGACTCAGAATCCCCACAGGCTACGGCAGTCTCTACTCCAATCCTAGCGTACATGAAGGGGATTTTTTGATCCTCGAAATCCCACTTACAGGCTCTGAGATCATGGTCCATCGGTCCCGTGATGGGTACACCCTCCAAACGGATCGTTTTCAAACTGGGATCAAAAACCTCAATGGTGTCTTTGAGTTGCCAGATTCAAGACTGTTGTTTCCCATCACAACGGAGACTGGCAATAATTTCTATTCCAATCTCTCCTTAGCCAAACTCTATCTTTACGGCCCTCACTTGCATCTGAGCGTGGAGGATCACCAAGCGGGGACAATGCAATTGATCAGCATCCATCTTGATGAGAAAACGCTCAGGGAGATGCAGTATCAATTTGGGGATTCCACAGCCACCAACCCTAATGGGCAGTACAATAGTCTGTTGTATGAGGATTTGATTTTGTTGGCGAGTTATGAAGCTGGAATGGGCTTGAAGCTTGATGTGTATGAGTTTGGCTTCGCCCAAGCCTCGCAGCGCTACAAATTCGCCGCCGACTTGAGCATGGATCCATTTTTTCTAGCTTCCGAGGCGGAGCGTACGGATGGAGAAAGTTTGGCGGAGCGTAACGATTTGCATGCTTTTTTGCCGAAGTCGCTTATTCTCTCGCTCGAACCTACCTCTGAGGGTGATCTTTGGTTGATCATTGGTTCTCTCAAGCAAATGTCAGAGGGCGCTCGCAATGCTATTATTGCGATGACAGAGATCACGACCCTAATCGTCGGAATGGCGGTTGACCCGATAAGCCTGAGTAGTAATATGTTTGTTTCACCTGCGGCTGGGGTCGGTATGGGCAGCAATATGATCCTGAATATAGCCGAGCAAAACAGTAAATTTGTTTATCGAGTAGGGGTGCTGAGGGCGCAGGATTTACAATTGGAGCCTAAGTCCCAGATTCGAGTTGTGCTCCAAGAGGCGAAATTAGGCGAAGCAGAGACGCCTGCCGGCAAAATGAGCGACTTTTTGATGCTCGACAAAGAATTTCGGCCTAAGTCGGGGGCTCAAGTCATGTTTTCGTATCAAGAGGGTATCGTCCGAGGCTATGTCACCCGCAAGAAGGTGCTGAAGCTTTACTATTTTGAGTAGTTGGTAGGGGGGTATCGCTGCGCGGAACGCTTATTCTAATTGTTGAATTGTTGAATTGTTGAATGGGGGATTTTGGACTCAACCAATCACCCATTCAATAAATAAAAACAAGCGTTCTGCGCAGCAGCCCTCCCTTAAAAAAGGACGCATATCATCTATGCGCCCTGATATATAAAATGCTGTTTTGACAGATTTACTGCACAATAAATTTCCAGACTCGACTGCCTTGGTCGTGGGTCAACTCTAGGTAGTAAAAACCTTCGGCCCATTGGCTGGTATTGATTTGGACCTTGCCTTTATTTGGCGCGCCCACCTCAAAACTCTGCTGCCACATTTCTTGGCCGAGACTATTGATCACGCGGATGTTGTCGCCTTGCAACTTCATGAGGGTGTACTCGATATTCATCACATCCTTGACGGGGTTTGGATAAATATTGAGGGCCAAAAACGGTAGGTCTGTAACCCCTAGCTCTACGACCTGACTATACTTGGCTGCTCCCCCTTGATCGACCTGCTTGATGCGATAGTAATAATGCTCACTTCCTAAGTCCATCACCCCGAGGTCTAAGTATTCATAATCTTGGAGTTCGCCGCCATTTTGGGCTTCCACTGAATGGATGCGAGAATAATCCTGCTGATTGATGGAGCGCTCCAGTTGATACTCAAGCGCATCTTCGTTCGGCGCCGCCGTCCAGTACAGACGAGCATTCTTATCTTCCCACTCTCCCGCAAACTCTAGCAATTCTACTGGCAGCGGTTGGAGCGATACCAAATAATCTTCGACCTCACCGTTAGAGGCATAACCTGCTGAAGAGGCTAGCGGCACAATCGGCTGCGTCTCGAAGAGACGGAAGCGACTGAAAAATTCACCCGTAAGCGTCGCATAGCTAGGGATATCGAAATAATAGCGTACGGTACCAGTAGCAACCGCTTGACTAATGATCATCTCCCCGACATCGCCAAAGTCGCCGTCTTTGTTGAAGTCAAACCATGCAGCCAACCAACCACTGCCGGTTACTGTAACGTCAACGATACCGCCATTACCGATATCGGTGCTGCCGACACTCCAGCCAAATTCATTGATAAAGGTCACTCCATCTTCGTCATCGCTATTGTCATCGTCATCCCCAAAGGCATCACCACTGCGGATACCATCCGTCTCACTATCGACTGAGCTTCCCAAATAGAGATTCGCTACTGTCGGGATCTGGTGATAGGCCGCTAGTGGATTGGCATCATTGGTCGTACGATAGGGATCAGGCAAATCGCCAAAATCAAAGTCGGCATTCACCACAAAGGCGAAGTCTGCGTCCGTAACATTGCTCGCGAGCGGGATGCTAAGATAGACATTTGGTCCGCTAGTCGTGATACTGCCCCCTGCGGGAACGTCTGCATTGGTCGTCGTAAGATCGGCAATATCAAGCGGCGCCAAAGTGCGGTTGATCACCACCTGATAGTCGTCGGCAATGAGATTGCTAAAGCTGTAATCTCCGCTGGCATCAGTCGTAGTATTGGCAATCAAAAGCCCTTCGTCATTGTATAGATAAATGATGAGATCGTCTTGGGCTTCTTCACCCGCCAGACCTGTACAAACCCCATCTTCGCTGCCGTCGTCGAGACAAACGCTACCACTGAGGCTAAAGCTACCGACGATCTCGTAGCCAAAATCAACATCAAGATCACAATTGGCACAAGCACTACCACCAATACTGGTAATTGATCCGCTACTGATGCTAATATCAACATTGGAGCTTCCCACACTTTCTGGTCCGCTAGTAGGGGTATAACCGGCTGGTGGTGCTACGCTGAGTGAGTATGCGCCGTCTACTACTTCGTAGAACGAGTAGATCCCGTCATAATCTGTAGTGGCTGAATCTATTGCAGCGCCAGCGGTACATGGACCTGCACCATTGCAGATATAAACGGTAAGTCCCGCCATGCCTTGCTCATCATCGTCTTGGACACCATCCCCGTTTTGGTCAAACCATATTTTGTCCCCCACTACCCCACTTGGCTGATAACCAAAGTCAGCTCCAGTGTAGAAGGTACCTGGAATCAATACGCGAGAATATCTGTCATCACAATTTGGATAGCCGAGCGCTACGCGGTCAGGATCATTACAAGCCAAACCATCTGAGTTTGGATCGGCGGTTTGTACTGCCGAGGCCAATGGCCCAGTGCTTGTTTCTACAGCTACGGTATAAACGCCTTCTGGCAAACCGGCAAACTGGTAGTAGCCAACTGCTTTTCCATCAGAGCCATCACTGGTTGTGGTAGTGCTGATGGCATTGCCAGAGTTGCAATTGACATCGCCGCTACAGAGATAGACCGTAACGCCCGCCACACCTGATTCGTTGAGGTCCTGGGTACCATTGGCGTTGGCGTCCCAGAAGACGCGGTCGCCAATCAAGCTTAGACTGGTAAAGCCAAAGTCTAGATCAAGGTTACAAACCGTACAGCTCTGACCATTGATCTCGGTGATCACGCCATTGTCAATAGAAAATCGATAGCGGGAGGCTGTGGTCAAAGAGTAAGGATTACCCACAGGGTCGGTCGGTAAGGCATCGTCAAGACTATCTACGACGATTTCGAAATCTCCATCTGGTAAATCATCAAAAGTATAGTTGCCAATGAAGTTGGTTTGAGTCGTGCGGACAGTATCATAAGCGCCATCGCGATTGAGGTCCACATAAAGGGTTAGCCCAATGTACGCGAGCCCAGTTTCAATCAAGCCATCTTGTTGTGCGTCTCCGTCCTTGTCAAACCAAACAAAGTCTCCAATGCTAGCGCTACCCAAGGGCCGGTAGCCAAAGTCTGCGTCTTCATTAGGAAAGAAGCCATCTATCCAAGCGGCCCCCCAACCATCACAAGTGACACAAGCACCATCTTCGTCTGGATCGCCGGTTTGCATGCTATTGGGGAAATTGGCATCCGCTTCGTCGATACCGATTAGGTAAGATCCTTCGGGCAAGAAGTCAAAGATGTAAATCCCGTCTTGATCTGTTGTAGTGCTGGCAAGATAAATATCATAGATATCCTTTAGTCCATTTTCGTTGGCATCTCGATAAAGTAAGACGTTTACATTGCTGATGCCTTCTTCATTGGCATCGCGGATCCCATCTCCATCCCAGTCATAGTATACTTCATCGCCGATAAAGGCAAATCCTTGCGCAACGAAACCAAATTCGTGGGAACCATCTATTTGTCCCGTAGTAAGTGTTACGCTGATGGCGTTGTCAATACTAGCATCGCTTTCGCCAGAGGCGGTCCAAGGACCACCCGCTAGGGAAAGTAAATCAACGCTGATGGTGTAGGTCCCTGGAGCGACATCTGAAAAAGTGTATAAGCCATTGTCATCCGTAAGAGCGGTCGCTCCACCACTAAGATTGACGGTAACACCACTGAGGAAGGGTTCATTGCTGGCTCGGACGCCATCGCCATCAACATCATCCCAAACTACCCCAAAGATGCTGCCTGCGATTTGATAGCCAAAGTTGATGTTTGCTATGACTTCGTTTTCGCCGCCCCAGCTATCACTCAGCATTTCAAACCATGCTCCACCATTGTCCCAGAGATTGTCGCAGCTATTACAGAGATTGCCGTCGCCAGAGCCTCGGTTGGGATCATCATCTGGATCAGCTGTTTGCGATGGGGTACTATCGGGTATATCGGCAGTAATGACATAGTTGCGGTAGAAGGTATTTTGGTATAATCCTTCAAACTGGTAGTTGCCATTGACATCTGTATAAACTGTATCACGGATAATGGTTCCTGTACAAGTACCGCCCGAAACCGTAGGGCAAGACTCAAGCACCACTCTGACGCCGGGGATACCTTCTTCCCCTGCTTCATAGCCCAAGGTGCCTTGCCAGCCATCACCATCTATATCACTCCAAACGGTGCCCGAAATTTCGCCCGTATTGAGGATAACTACATTGGCGAGGTCCACATCACAACCTTGGTTAGCAGCTCGACCGTCCGTAAATAAGGCACCTGAGACACAGACTGAATTGGTCGTACCTACTGATACTCCAGCTGGATCTTTGGCTCGGAAATATACTTTGATCTCCTGGCGGAGTAACTCTTCTATCGTACCCAAGGTCAAGAGACGCTGAATCTGATCTTGACTCAGGGCACAATTGTAGATCATCAGCTGATCCAATTGACTGTTAAATTCGTTGGCAGTCACATCGGTACGACGCCCGACCATAAACTGAGCCTCTAAAGCAGGAATTGTAAAAGTCTGAGAAGCACTGGAAACGGACTGTCCATCTACATAAAAGATAAAAGCGCCGCCATTGTAGTTGATCACTACATGATGCCAAATATCGTCGTCAAAGACGTAGCCACTTGATTGGTCTATAGAGCTGGGCACATCCGTACGGAAAAATAACTCACCATTGTTGAGATAAGCTTGGAAGTGTCCCGCCGTACCTGGTATACCTTTGGCAAATACCGTCTCTAGATAATCTGATCCGTCGGACTTGATCCAAAAAGCAATCGAGAAACTACTTCCTAAATTGAGGTCTGTGACGCCATAGTCAACGTGTTCGAGCGAAGTCCCACTAAAGTCTAGGCCAAAGCGGCCATTTTGTCCGAGTATCCAGCTTGGATTATTTCTTAGCGTTCCGGTGTAACCGAAGCCACTCTCGTCTTTGGTGCTGGTACCAAAACCTTCCTCAAAGTCCCAATTCCCAATCAATTGAGGACAATCGCCCCCAAAAGGAGCAAAGGACGGATAGTAAGCGTTGTATAGCTCGGAGATACGGGCGGTGGACATGGAGTCATCAAAGATATAGATATGATCCATCTGGCCATTGAAGTGGTCTGTATCGGCTCGGCTATCTTTGGCCAGCCATACAGGGGCCGTGATTACGGGTAGGTCTATGCTCGCAGGAAAGCTGTTGATTTGGGTACCATCGCGGTAAAGGCTCAGGTTAGTACCATTATAGTTGACAAAGACATGGTGCCAATTCCCATCGTTCAGCGAAGCTGAAGTAGCAGAAAAATTGTTGATACTACCACCATCACGCCAAGCAAAATCTAAATAACCACTAGCATTGGTACTGATCCACCATTCGCCCGTAGTATCGGAAGCAGCTCGATCTTGACTCAGGAGATATTGGGTGCCTCCAGTCGTGGTGTTGACCCAAAAACTCATAGAAAAAGTATTGTCAAGACCTTGCGTGATATTGTTAGAAACCACGTAATCATTGACGCCATCAAAGCCTAATGAATAAGTCCCTACTTTACCGAGTGCCCAGCTTGGGTTATTGATAGCTGAACCCGTAATCCCTTTGCCACTTTGATCGAGTATGGTAGTGCTGGTTCCTTCTTCAAGATCATAGTGGAGGACAATATTGTTGAGGTCTAGCTGTAGGGAGTTAAACATCATCAACTGCTTGATTTCGTCCTGCGATAGGGCATCGTCATAGACGGCCACTTCATCAATTTTGCCATCAAAATTGGCACTGGCAGGCATATTGGAGCCGATGATCAGCGCTTCTAGATTGGTACGGATGCGTTTGAGACGAGCGCTGCCGTCGATTTCCCCATCCAAAAACATCACCGCATTGCGACCAGAAGTGGTAAAGGCAACGTGATGCCACTCTCCCGGAAATACTTCTGTATCAGATTCGAGATAAGAGTAGTTGCCTAGACCCCAGTTATTGGCAAAGCGAAAATTGTCGTCATTGACATTACCGTTGACCGTAGGCCAAGCCATCTCCAGAGAGAAACCGGCTGTGGTAGTCCCTTTGGTAACGATACCGTTGTAGTCGCCTGCGACATCAAAATTGACCCAAGCAGCGACCGTAAGTTTGCGAGAACTAAAATCGGCGTGATAGGGAACTTCAACATAGGCATTGTCAAAATCTAGTCCGTTGCCATAATGCCCCGTTACCCAGGTGGGATTATTTTGGAGGGTTCCATGGTGTCCACGACCTGAATAGTCCGAAGCCGTAGTACCGGTACCTTCATTGAAGGTCCAATAACCGATGAGATTGTCTGGTCTCGGCAATTCATCGCTATATAAAATGGGTTCTGTACCGCCGATACCACCGGTATTGTCCCATTCCAACAGACCAGTATTGGTAAATGGACTGCTTAGCCCCGTACTGACAGTACTCGGTTCCGGAACTGCGTATAGAAAGTCTAATCGATCCGCATTGAAGGTGTCGGCCAGCGGGACAAGGGCCAACGATAAGTCACTACGGTTGGAAATATTGATCGAAAAACTCAGCGTATCGCCTTCGTAAGCAGGATTATCTGAGGTCAGCGTTTTGTTGACCAATAGCGGTGGCCCAAAACCAAAATTATTATTGGAGAGAGTCAAACCATTGCCTTGCTGGCCGGAAGCATCGAGATCGATAGGAAAAAAGGTTTCGTTGGTTTCGATATAGCCAGCAGGTAGATCATCATCAAAGTTGTCCACCACTACGACATAATTGCCATCGGGTAGATTGGTGAAGCAATAGTTACCATTGGCATCGGTCTCTACACTGGCCCAAAGGTAGTCCGCGTCAAAACCATTGGCACCCGTAGCATCATCGTCCGCAATATTGGGACTATAATCAGGGTTGAGATGATAAGCTCTACCATCCCAATGCCAATAGATCATCACTTCCCAAAGCAAACCAGATGTTGCTACCCCGTGGCGTCCACCAGCACTATAAGATTCTTCCGTAGTAAAAGCATCAGTACCATCAGAGTTGACCGCTACTGCTTGGAGCAAGAGCGCCCCGTTTCTCCATTCTCCATTATAACCAGGAGTGTTGACTACAACATCATAATAATTGGTAGGTAAAAGATTGTTGTCTGCAATGGCATCAGGCTTCATATAGATACCGAGCTCAGTAAGTTGAGTTGTACCATTGCCCCCATTGAGGCTATAGATAGGGAGATTTTCTAGAGGGATGTTGTCGTATTCACGAACTCTGGTGTAAGTGTTGGGGTCCCATTCGTAGTAACTATCATTGATCACAAGACGGCCACCGGGTGAGAGGTCCGCATTGGCTACGATAAGTTTAAATTTTTGATCTCCATCCGTGATATCTCGATTGATTTCATGTAGCTGATAGGTCCAATATGGGTCCAAAAAGTTAAAGCAGTCAATCCCGACTACATTATAATTATCGTCATAGGCGTGGGCGTGTCCATCGACCCAGCTGCTGTTAAAACCACCAATTTGAGTATAGGTATCTACATCAAAGTGCCCTCCGGTAACGCCTCCCTCATCATCATCGTCGCTGTTGATGTTGACATCCTTGTATAGATAGACCGTAATACTAGGCAAATCCCCTTCGTCTCCATCTTGCCTTTCATTCCAAGAAGCACCCGTTGTCCCGCCGTTGTCAGCCCAAACATTGCCACAAACGGCATTAAGGCCGATGATTTGTACCATAGCCGTGTCTTCTGCCAAAGCAGGGGCATAGCCCATACTCAAAAAACCATTGTTGGGAACTAGCTCCGCGCTATAGCTGCCGGGCACCGCTACCTGAAAGCTAACCGAAGCCGTCGAGGAGGCGGGCAGCTGATCGTCCAACCACCACTGGATATCCGTTACCGAAGTTGAGGGAGAAGGTTCGGTAGTGGTCCAATTAACACCTTCGTCTTCGGAGTAGCGAATGGTGTAGGCGCTAAGACCGCTAGGTAGGGTGTTGCTGGCGTTGGCACTTCCGGCTACGTACTCGGTGCCTGTTGGAATGGACTCGCGGATGACTAAGCCATGATGGTAATCATTTTGTCCGATGGGATCGACAGAGAGGTTTTGGGCCGCAAGGGTATAGGTGATGACTGAAGGAAGGCTACTGATTTTACTAACGTCAGCTGAGTTGCTAAAGGCAATACAATTTTCCAGATCCTCACTGCTGATCATTGAGGCCCCTACACCAAAATCTGTATTAAAGGTTTCGTTGTCGCTACCGGAGGCAACTTCCTGATAAGGAGTCATCACCGCACTACAAGGTCCATTTAAGATCACAAACTCATATACCACAAAGCCCAATACCCCATTGTTGGCGGGCACATCTTTGAAGTACAACTGATCTTCAAACTGAACGACATGAGTTCCGCCAGCTTTGAGATCTACAAAAAGCATCCCATAACTTTTGACCAAGCGATAACAATTGGGGTCAAACTGATCGGGATCACCAATCGGTTGAAGCCAAGCATTGAAATCTGGGATCAAATCTCCATCATTGTCATAGCCTTGATCCACTACCCCAAGATCATACCAGATCCCCTTAAGGAGTATATTGTCCACTCCAGCACAAACCGTAGAGTCTCCGGCTGAATAATCCGAGGTCCAACCTAAGCTGTCTGCTACGATATTGATATATTCACTTGGGACTTTGTTGGTATTTTCGGGCCAAACTTTATTGGCCGCATCCGTCAACTCATTGCGACAAGTAACGGTATTGTAAGTTTCGGCTGCTAGCTTGGTGCCGCCATCATTTGCTTCAGCCCATACATCATAGGGCAAGCTAAGGTCATCACTAGTATCGAGATTGCTACCGGTCACTTTGTGTCTGTCCTCATCAAAGCGAGGATAACTTAACAACCAATAAAGCGTCACGCAGCTATTGGCGGGTATCTCATCGATAAAGCGAACCGCATCTTTTAAACTTCCTTGATGAATCAAGCTAAACTCCCCATAATAAGAGTACCCCAAAGAGATTTCATCGACAAAATCCTCGGGGTAGATACCTGGAATTCTATTGGAAAAATCACCGATACTTACTTCCACATTGGTAAGTGGATTGCTACCATCGTTACAGATTTGGGCCGTAACATAAAAGGAGCTCGGACTATAGTCGCCCGTATTCTCTATATTTTGGTGAACCACAATATTGGGGCCTGTCAAGATCTCGATTCTTAAATCACCATCTTGGTTGCCAGCTCGTAAATGGCTCGTTTTGAGGCATAAGAGGCCAAAAACAAAGATTAGAATATAGTTGAGTCGGCAGCTTCTGCTACAAGCAAGTAAACAGGTAGCGTTTTGGGTCATAAATAGAATTCAATTAGAAAAGTATCTTATAACGAAATAGCCAAGGCATGGTCATTTTTTCCAATGGTATTCCGCTTGCTTCTTTCTTGCTTTTGAGGAGGGTTTTTATGTTTTGGCACCGCTGCGCGGAACGATAATCTCCAGCAAGCGACAAGGCAATGCCTTGTCGCAATCAAATCCTACCCGATTATCAGGCCTCGCTCGAAATGATTATGCGGTAGGTGCGCGCATGTATGCCGCAGCCAAGAGACAAGCGTTCTGCGCAGCAGCCCAACAAAAAAGCAGACTAGTAGTGATAAAGACAGAGCAGACAAGACAGGGCTAGCAAGGTGACCCCGAGGACTTATTTTCATCCAAAAATTGGAGGAGTCTCGTATTAATCATAGAGAGCCTACGGACTTAGGTCTATATTTTGTAATTTTGCCTCGCTTTTAGCGGAGGCTACTAAATCAAGGAGTAAAGCATGTTTTTAACCATATTTAAATCCAAAGTCCACCGTATCAAGGTCACTCAGGCCGAACTCAACTACGTGGGGAGTATTACAGTGGATGAAGATATCTTAGATGCTGCCAATATCTTGGTAGGCGAAAAAGTGCAGATCGTCAATGTCAACAATGGCGAACGCATAGAAACCTATACGATTGCCGGTGAGCGAGGGAGTGGGGTTTGCTGTCTCAATGGTCCTGCTGCTAGACGGGTACAAGTGGGGGATGTGGTCATCCTGATCGCTTACGCTCAGATGACTCCAGAGGAGGCAAAAAACTTCGAGCCGACGGTTGTTTTTCCTGATGATAATAATCGACTCGCCATAGTTTAAGGGTGGTATAACTAAAATTTTGAGACCAAAAAGGCCGCTGTGATCGTCGCAGCGGCCTTTTTGTAACCATTTAGCTAAAAAAGTTAGAAAAACACCTTGTAAATACTAAAATTTTTAGTACGTTTGTCTCAGGCAACAGTTTTATGAACCATAAGACCTGACAGAGATGACAAGAAAGATGAGAAAGGCCAAAGACAGGCGCTATGTGGTGTTGTCTTTACCCAAATTACCCAAACCGATTCGCAACGCGAGTTTACTTGCTTTGTTGGTGGTCGGGAGCAATCTGCTCACTCACCAATTGTTTAATCCTAGTACTAGCTCTGATCCGACTCCCTTGGAGTATGTAAGGACGCGTTCTCCGCAGGAGCGCTCTCAAAACCTGTATTTGCTAGAAAAAGCAGCTGAACACATTGACGATTTAGATGATTTTGAGGCGAAAGTGCGGGACGTAAGCCAAATGCTAGAGATTCCGCCCGAATGGTTGATGGCAGTTATGTATGCCGAATCGGCTTTTGATCCTGGCGTCGCCAATCATCAAGGGAGTGGGGCGGTTGGTTTGATTCAATTTATGCCCGCGACGGCTGAGTCTTTGCAGGTCTCTGCCGAGCGCTTGAAACGAATGGAGGCAGTCCAACAACTCGAGTACGTGTATTTGTACCTACAACAAATCCGTGAGCGCTTTGGGGAGTTTGACAGTCTGACCGATTTGTATCTCAGTATCCTTTATCCCAAGGCCCGTAAGCAAGATTATTGCTATACACTCTACGCCAAACCAACCATTGCCTATCGCCAAAATTCAATATTGGACGAGGATAAAGATGGACGAGTCACGATTACAGATGTGGATCGACGAATGAAAAGATTGTTTCCTACGGCATACCGCCAAGACAAGGAAACGAGCTGAAAAATGTTGCCTGAAGCCGTTTAGTCTCGACACCCATACTGATGATTGGGAATTAGGGGAAATACTTTGTACTTTACAATAGGTTAATTCTGCATGGTTTTTGCGGAGTAAAGCTAGATATTTTACCCTAGTTAATGATGAAAAGCGAGATACGCAACGTATTGGTGTGGTGTCTGTTGGGGCTGGCGGCTTCTACAAATTTGTACGGCCAGACGGGTAACTATGAAATCAGCAGGATAGATGATTTCCCCAAGGTGGTATTGGATACCAGCGATTACTCTTTTGGTTTTCATTTGATCAATACTGATCCAACAGATTATCTGGACGGGATCTTTAGTTTTTATATTTCGATCAATGGCGATCAGGCGACCAAACTGGTAGCAGACATTAATGTGAGCATCCCTGTCGCGCCTGGCGATAGTGTTGAGGTTGCTGTACAGGATTATTCATTTGATTTTGCCCGCTTTGGCGGTGGAGGCGTTACCCACGATATTATCGTTTGGCCGATGCGCATCGGTTCGCTCCCCCCTAATGATTCTATCCCTAAAAGTGTCTTTGCAATATCTGCTAGCGATCCTGGTTCCGAAGAACTAGGTATCGAAGTGGGTAATTTTCCACCGCGTATTAGAGATGGTGAAGATTATGATTTAAGCTTTGAAATAATCAATAATGATATTGAAAAGCTCCTTTATCAACCATTAGATATCTACATGAAGATTGATGGTGGACCGGCACGGGTCATCGCCTCTGGCATTTTGCCAGACTTGCCTGTGCAAAATGGTGATAGTTATACCGTCAATTTACCTGACTATATTTTCAACTCATTGGATTTTGCCAGTGTTGCTGGTGGAGGTAATGTGACCCATGATATCATCGTTTGGCCAATGAAGGTAGGCTTGATCAATGGTGATTCAGCCCATCTTCAAGCAGATTATTTTAGAACCGCGGCTTATTCCCTCGAAGAAGGAGTGGCTGGGCTACCCCCAGTTTTGGATCCATATGATCCTTATAATATCTATGTCGCTGCTAAAAATATCGGTGCGACACCTAATAATCATCCGACGGATTTCTACGTGCAATTAGACGACCACCCGCCTGTGTTGTACTATCAGTCGTCTCTCTATGTCGCACCAGACCATTATGTGAGCACTATTTCCGCCAATTTTGAAGTAGCGGCGTATTTTGGCTATGGTCCAAATGATTCGAGTTTCTTCAACCAAGCGCACGAACTCAAGTTTTGGGCGGTAGAGCGCAATGGTATTAGTTGGCATATCCCTGCCGTTTATACCGTAGTAAATCCTACCGACAATCCTTCTCCTGAATCATTAGCGGCGGAAACCGGCGGAGCAGTTGCGGGTGGAGGAAGTGGCAATGATGGTCAAATCCCTCAATTTAACTTGGCTGACACTGAGCATGGTGAATATGGAGGCTTGGTAATTGAGCTCGTACAGGCAGGCCTCTCTCCTAACCCATTTAAAGACGAACTCCATATCCAATACTCTGAACCCATTGTTGGCCAGGTAGAATTGCGCCTTTACACGATGCATTATTTCCAAGTACTAGATAAGCGTTGGACTTTGCCTAGCGCAACGAGTCGTCTAACTTTCGACACCTCCGCTTTACGATCGGGGCTTTATATGTACCATTTGGAAGTAGGTGGTAAAGTATATACCGGCAAAGTATTGAAGGAGTAAAGCGAACTAGCGCGCTTTTTTGCGAATCCAATCTCTCAACAAATCATAGTAGTCTTTGTCCTCTTCAAGCTTGGCTTGCAGGTAGATTTCGTATGGAATAATCTGATTGTCCCCGACTTCGGAGGCGGGATAATTATCCGTAAAATGACGGTAGGCAGATTTTAGGAAAACCTTTTTTCCCTCTATCTGAGCTTTAGACATACGCATCAAAATGTCGATAAAGCGTTCGGCTTTGCCGTAAAAATCATCTTTGAGCAAGGAACGATACTTCTTACGGGTGGCCTTAAAGCTAGTCGCAAATTGTTTGTGCTTACCCGCTTCAAATAGGTTGACCAGTTCAAAAACGCGTATGTAAAAGCGAAGCTCAATATCCATCGTCTGGAATATCTTATGACTTCCGAGTTCCTTTATGGTCGCCAAAGCATTTTCAAATTCACCTTGATTGAAATATTGGTCCGATAAGCTGATCAAAAGGTAGAGCTCTTGGGTTTCGACGGGCAGCATTTCGCGTTGCTTGAGCGCTTCCTTGAGCACTTGGGCGGATTTGTCTAGTTGACCTGTGAGTTTAAAATTATTGACCTGAGCGAGGTAGTAATGGAAGGCAAATTCATTATAGTTTTGCCTTTTATACATCTTGAGATCGTCGTGTAAACTAGTGATGCTCTCTTGTGCTTGGTCGAGTAGCAAGAGCTTTTGTAGCGAGTTGATGCACCAGATTCGCATCAATATGCGCAGGGGATGGTTTTCTTTATTGAACCACTTATTTTGTTCAAATTCCTCAAAAGTATTCCGAACATAGTCCTCTAGTTCCGCGTAGGCAGATTTTTGAATCAAAATTGAGACCACAGTCTTCAGGATAATGACCCGATTGGCGGGACTATGGAAGATCTCTTTGTGCTCTTCGAGCTGATTTTTGATCTGCTCTAGCTGATCGATGACGCTCTGACTATTGCGATTGCGAGAGAAGTTACGCCGGCGAAGTTGAGAGGTAATCATTCCCAAAACTTCATTACTCGCTCTGAGGATCTCGATCTTCTTCTGGTTTTCCCGCCGTCTCTCGATTACCTTTTCTATGTCAACATCATGGTTGACGGCCAGTTTGACCATCTCGTCATAGATGACCTCAATCACGTTGAACTGATCTTGCTCTACGGCATTTTTCTCCGCTTTGCGGAGATGATAATAGGCCTCTCGATAAAGGCCACGTTCTCGAAAGAGCACAGCCAACTGGATATAGGAATAGGCCTGTATCGAGTTTTTATAATTGAAATGATAGAAGAGAAGGCTTTTTTCGAGATTACTAAGCAGCTTATTGCGTAGCCGATAGTAGCTATTACGGGACTTGGCACTGGTATCACCATAAAATTGCGTAACGACCTCTGGTTCGGTTTCCGCAAAGTTACCGGCGCGGATCGCATCAAAAAGAATCAAAAGCTTCTTCTCTTCGTCGGCCTTAAAGCGGTTGGAGAGAATTTTAAATCTTCTCACCTCATCGCTGGTCAGGTTTTCGATGATGCGTTCTAATATGTCCACTATAGGGGTGTGTAGTATAGTTTGGGCCTTGAGGAAGCCCAGTATCTAATTTAATCAAAACCATCAAAAAACCTTTATCGTGGCAACAATTTGTTCACTAAATTATAATATTCGCTTCAGGTGAAAACTTATTGCCGCCTGAGTATTAAGAGGACCGCTGCGCGGAACGCTTGTGTTGAACATCTCCCCTGCTCCTTTCATTCGCTGTCCCCTCTTGAAAGAGGGGTCTTAAGGCTTTCCCGTCAGCCCACTTAGAAGGGGGTGTTTGACGGAAGGGGGATGTTTATTCCTTACCGCTTCGCGGAACGCTTAACTCGAATAAAAAATGGGATCGATCCATTTGATCCGTAGCGACGTATCCGCGAAAGCTTTCGGGATTGCGTCGCTACATTTTTGTCAAAAATCGAATCATGAATTAGGGATAATCGTTCTGCGCTCCCGTGTAGCTATCGGGAGTAAATCCCTAAAAAATCATCATGCCGCTAAGCGATTGTTGGTCGCATTTCTGATGAGTGCCTCTGCCCGCTGCTCCCCGAGATAATTGCGGATCCAGCCATGAACCACGTACAAAAGAGGAATCAATATGATTGCAGCGAGAAGCTTATAGCTATAGTTGACCGCACCGATGGCAAAGAACTGACTCAGCGTCATTTTACCAGGGATGATGAAACCAATGTATAGCACGATAAAGCTATCAAATAGCTGCGAGACGAGGGTGGAAATCGTGGCCCTGAGGCCAATATTGCGACCAGTCACTTTGCGTAAACGATGAAATACCACTGCGTCCAAAAGCTGTCCAATCAAAAAGGCCACCATCGAACCGATGATGATCCAGAGTCCTTGGCCATATACCCCAACAAAAGCACTCTGGGCATTTTCTACGCCTTGCTCTTGAAAAGCGCCTAACCACCAATCGGCCGGCTCTAAGTAGATGGACATGAAAATAAGGATGAAGGCGTAACCAATCAGACCAGCGGTGAGATAGGAAAGCAGTTTTACGCCCTTCTGCCCATAATATTCATTGATAATGTCGGTCATAATAAATACGACCGGCCAGGGCAAAACACCTGCACTAAATTGCAGCGTGCCCTCGATGCCGAAGAGGCTCCAGTGGATATCATCCCAACCGAGGGTGCCTTCTAAAGAGAATATCTTGACGCCAATAAATTCTGCTACGAGGGCATTTGTGATAAAGAATCCTCCTAAAATCAAAAACAGGAGGTTTTCTTTCTTAGCCATATTCTTTGAGTTTGTGGACTTGGCCTTCTTTGGCAAGAGAAGTGGCCGGAAATACCGAGCGAGCTTCTGTCAAAAAAGGTTCTAAGTCCTTGTACCGAGCCGAAAAGTGTCCCAACAAAAGATGTTTGACACTGGCTTTACTGGCAATCTGAGCTGCCTGTAAAGCTGTAGAATGGGCCGTCGCCTTCGCGCGCTTTTGCATATCATGCAAGAAAGTGGACTCGTGATAGAGGATAGTGCTATCCTTTATATATGCGACTAAGTCCTCGTTATAGCATGTATCCGAGCAGTACGAATAAGATAGTGGCTCATCTGGAGGTAATAACACATCTTCAGGGAAAATGGTTTGACCATTATCTAAGGTAATAGAATTCCCTTGCTTCAACAAACGAAACATATTGTTTGGGACTTCAAGGCTTTTTGCCTTATAAAAGTCAAACTTTCTGGACTTTTGTTGATTTTCTGTGAATTTAAATCCTCTGCAATAAATACGATGTTCCAAGGGTAGGAGTTCGACTTGATAGTCTTTGTGGGCGTAAATCACCTCTCCTGCTTTGAAATCTTCGGTCGGTATAAACTCTAGTTCGTAGCCCAAATAGCTGTGGCTTTGGGCAAAAATGATATCTAGTACAGTCTTGAGCCCGGAAGGGCCGTATAGCTTAAGGGGAAAATTGCGTTCGTAAAGGCTCAAGGAATTTAGCAATCCTGGCAAGCCTAAAATATGGTCGCCATGGAGATGGGAAATGAAAATTGCATCCAAACGAGAAAACTTGACTCGTTGATGGATCATTTGCATTTGTGTACCCTCGCCGCAGTCCACCAGATGATGCCGATCACGAATTGTGACCACTTGCGCAGATGGCATACGAGTGTTGGTAGGAATGGCCGCGCTGGTTCCTAAAATCTGAACTTCGAACACAGTGAAATTTTGCAGTAAGTAAATGGACGGGTCTTGGCCGATCAAGGGCGATGGCGGGATACGTTTGACGGAGTCAAAGTCCCCTACTCAATCAAGACCAATATTGGACTACTTACTCAATAGACAATTGCCGTTCCAGAATCTTATTCCTGGCCTTGGCTGCCCTCTTGTTCTACAATCTCGTTCTCAATCTCTGCCATGAAGATAGCGTCTCTGCCTTCTTCTTCGGTGGCCAAGATATTGAGGACTGAATTTAGATGAGAGATCTCAACCAATTTCTGTACGTGTGGATTGAGCCCACAAAGGACCAATACGCCCCCAGCAGCAGCACACAGACGGTTGGCCGTCAGGATGGCGCTAAGTCCAGAGCTATCTACGTACTTTACATCTTTGAGATTGAGTAAAATATTGCGTGCACCCTCTGCATTAAGGGTGATAAGTTCACTTTTGAGCGAAGGAGCCAGACGAGAATCCAATTTCTCCTCAAGCAGTGTCAATGCTGTGTATTTTTCTTCTACCAGCTTTTCGATTCTCATGTTCGCCTTTATTGAATTGAAACGAAACCAAAGATAAGGATTCTTCCTGATTTTTGTAACATTGTCTATCATGATCTACAGCTGGTTAATTCTGATCTCTTTTTCTTGCTCTTTCCTGGCTCCTCCAACGGCTGCTGAAGTCGCCAAAGACGTATTTGTCCAAACTAATCGATACCGAAAATCGGTCGGCCTCAATGCGCTGAAAGTACAACCTGAACTCAACAGCATCGCGCAAAAGCATTCTCAAGCGATGGCGAGTGGCCGAAGACCCTTTTCGCACCAAGGCTTTGACCAGCGAGTAGAAGAAGTAAAAGCATACGCTAAAAAAGACTGGCGGGTTGCCGAAAATCTCTATGCTACCTTCAATACTCGTAAGATTGGCAGCCAAGCCCTCAAAGATTGGGTCGCTAGTCCCGGCCATAAGGAAAATCTCCAGGGACGTTTTATCTTTACGGGGATTGGAGTGGCTCGTAGCAAAGCAGGCGAGTACTTCATCACTCAACTCTATGTCGGTCGGCGTTAAAGCATGAGCCAAGTCCATCAAATACAATTAGGAGATCAAGCTATTGGGGTAAAGCTTGAAAAGACTCGTGGCCGAACGATCCGTTTGATCTATAAGCCTGAACTCAAGCTATTTGTTTTGCGCACTCCTTCGGGGCAGGTGGACAAGCAAGCAGAGGCCTTTCTGCAGCAGCATCAAAAGTGGATGCTCAAACGCCTACAAAAAAGTACGCTTACGGATAAACGCTCGGTTCGCTTTCACGCTGATCTAGAACAAGGCTTGATCCCCTTCCTCGGAGAGGGCTACCAACTGATCCGCAAAATCGGTAAACGTCGTAAAGTGGAGCGAAGACCCGACAAACGGGAGATTCACCTGACGCTATTGCCCCAAGATGAGGACTGGAAAGCCTTCCTGCGAGAGAGCCTACGCCTCTTAGCCAAAGAAATATTGCCAGAAAGAACATTTTCTTTAGCCAAGGCCACCGATTCTACCGTAAACAAGGTGTTTATCAAAGGGCAAAAGACCCGTTGGGGGAGCTGCAGCAGCCTCGCCAACGTCAATTTAAACTGGCACATGGTCTTTATGCCTAGCCCGCTCATCGACTACGTGATCATACATGAGTTGATGCACCTGCGGGAACTCAACCATAGCCCTAAGTTTTGGGGCTGGGTCGAACATTTTTACCCGAACTACAAGCAGGCGGAAAAAGAGATCCGTCAATACGAATGGATGATCGGGATATTAGATTAATTAATGGGAAAGAAAGTAGCATTCATCAAATTTGAGGACCTCATCCTCTACGAAGACGACGATATTCTTTTGGTCAATAAACCCGCCGATATGGCGAGCCTCGACGATAAAAGCAATCGCAATCTCAATCATTTGGCCAAATTATATGATCCGGAGCTCAGCCTTTGCCATCGTCTGGACAAACATACTTCCGGCATTTTACTCTTGGCCAAAGGTTCTCAAAACTATAAAGCCATCGCCGGCCAATTTGCAAAGCGTAAGGTCCGCAAAGAGTATCACACCATCAGCCCAGGTGTCCACTATTTTGAAGATACCATAGTGGATGTACCCCTTTATGTCTCAACCAACAAAAAGGTGAGCATCAATCGCCAAAGTGGTAAGCCCGCCAAAACGGTTGTCAATACTATCAAGACCTGGAAGAGCTTTTCCTATCTGCGCTGTGAACCGGTGACAGGTAGGATGCACCAAATCCGAGTTCATCTCTCCACTCTAGGGTGCCCGATCGTGGGTGATCATCTCTATGGTGGTCACGATATCCGGCTTTCGGAGATCAAGCGTAAATATAAATTCAGCGGTCGTAAGGATGAGCAACCCATCAATCATGACTATCTCCTGCATGCTCGGGTACTGTCTTTTGAGCATCCCCGCTCCGCGGAACGCTTATCCTTCGAGGCAGATTACCCCAAAAATTTCCAAGTAGCTCTGAAAGTGTTGGATAAATATGATAGTTAATACGTTTTCGTGTTAATTATTGGTTGGGTGGCTGAGGTTTGAGTTAATATATTGGCCTACAGGGATTTGTGTTATTTGTTCGCAATTCGCAAACTGCGAATATATGCTTGTTTTGCAGGTTTTCTGGCTTCGCAGAACGCTCATCCTTTGGGGTGCGGCATGCATGCGCGCACCTAGCGAGTGTTCATTTCGAGTAAGCGCAGCGACGAGAAATAGTGGGTTTTGGTATTGCGACATGGCAATGCCTTGTCGCAAGCTAGAGAGAAGCGTTCCGCGCAGCGGCCCTAAAACTGCAATCGAAAGGTCTTTTTGGCCAGATTGTGGGCTTTGTCGGTAACCAAGACTTCTAGTTCGTAGTTACCGGGCTTAGGGCGCGTCTGCCGGCCTAAATCATGAGTGATGGAGTTGCGCTTGTAGTCATACTTGAAGAGCTTCCATTCACCATTGAGCTTGCAATAGACGGTTTGATCGTCGATGCCGGAAAAATTGTCCTTGATGCGCAGCATGAGCGTATTTTGACTCCGACTGATAGTGCTACCGTTTTTGAAATTGATAGCTTCAATAGTCGGGGCGACGCTATCAGCCATCAAACAGTATTCGCCAAAGCTAGAAACGGAAGCATAAACATTATTGGCTTCGCCGATGGTGTTGCCGGCAAAGTTCCATTTGTTTTTAGTGCGCTGGGCGACGACTAGATTCTTAAGTGGGATGCCTTCTTTGGGCTTGAAGCTCACCAAAAAGCTCTTAAAAAGTGGAATGTCAGGATCCCCAATCACAAATACATCGCTCAGCATGCGGCGATCTCCCATCTCTTTGCTCATCTCGAGGTGGACCCGATCAAAGACAGATTGATAAGGAAAAAATACCTGCAACTCTTCCATCTCGAAGAGATTGTTTTGCGAAGAGAGGATTTCTTCCTTGAGATTGAGGTTGAGCAGCGTACGATCATTACCGTCCATGATCCGCTGCGGGTAATTGTGCCGGCTAAGCGGAAGCAGGAAAATCAATTCTTTACCTTTTGCATAAGCGGCTGGGATGGCTTTTTTCTCGCCGTAGATGTTTTCGTAATACAGCCCTTCTAAGTATTCGTTACGAGGATTGAGGACTCGTAGTCGTAGGATATCCCGATGGATTTTATAGCTGTAGGAAGGGGAGCCATTAGAAGCCAAACTGGCTGGTATCTTGCGCTGCGCCGGATCAAGTTGAAGTTTACCTCTGACAAAAGTTTGATTGTCGTGTGCATCCGTTAAGACCAAGCGAAAGTTATGGATCTCGTCATCGGTGAGTTGGATTAGGCCTTGGTCAACTTGATGCTTATAGGCATTGAAGAGATTGCCCCGCTCTACATAGGCGCGCTGCAAGCGAGAACGCTTTTTGCGGTAATGAGCGTAATCTATATGCAGATTGATGTAGCGTTTTTCGTCAAAGGCAAAGCGATCAAGCGAATAAGCGTAGATCAATTTATCGTCGATATAGAGCCTCGCATAGTTGATCCCGCAGTGATTACCCGCTGCATCAAGCAAATCATAGGCCCGATACTCTAGGCCTACCCTACCCTGGATTTTGACGACTTGATCGACGCGATAATTACCGTTACCGCCACTAGGCGTTATCGAATATTTGCGAAACTCACCTCTTACGCGAGAATTAAGATCGATGGGTTCGAAGGCGATTTCTTGGACAAGAGGCTTTTTATTGTCTGAGACGAGCTGCTTATAATATTGGAGTGGATTGAGGATACGTTCTTCAGGATCACGGATTTCGAAGTGTAAGTGAGGACCGTTTGATGAACCTGAATTTCCTCCATAGCCGATCAGTTGGCCTTTGCTAACAGGAATTTCGTCTTTGGATAGGTAGAGTTCTTGAGCATATTTTTTAGATCCGTACTGACGGAGGTAGGTGTAATCTTCGATTTTATCGTTAAAGCCCGACATATGGGCATAAACCGAATAGCGTCCGTCTGGATGCCTGAGATAGACAGCATTGCCAAAGCCAAAGGGACTTACTTTGATGCGATAGACGTAGCCTTCTTGGATAGCATAGAGCGGGGCGCCGTCTCTACCGCCTATCTTTACATCCATGCCCGAATGAAAATGGTTGGTCCGTAGTTCACCGAAGGTACCTGAAAGTGCCCTATATCCTTTGAGCGGGAATTGATATACCTGATCCGTGACTTTAAATCCAGCCCAGAGAACGAGTCCTATGAGCAATGAGCAGACAGCAAGGAATCGTTTTTTCTTATTTGACATGAAAATCAAGCAGTTTTTCATCTTCTAACCAGCCTTCAATATGGTCGCCCACACTGAGGGGGCCGACTCCTTTGGGCGTACCGGTAAAGATCAGGTCGCCTTTCTTGATCGTGATAAACTGAGTGATGTAGCTAATGAGCTGAGGCACACGAAAAATCATGTCGCCAGTATATCCATCTTGGCGTAGTTCGCCATTGATTTTGCACTGAAAGCGTAGATCGTGTAAGTCCGGAAAACGAGCAGGATTTAGAAAATCAGAGGTTGGTGCGGCATCATTGAAGCCTTTGGCGAGGGTCCAAGGCCAGCCTTTTTGCTTGGCTTCTGATTGGATATCCCGTGCCGTGAGGTCAATCCCGAGGCCAATGCCATCGATATAGGTGGGCACGTGCTCTGGCTGAATGTATTTTCCCTCTCGACTGATACGGAGTACCATTTCGCATTCGAAGTGGAGATCCTTGGTAAACTCTGGATAGTAAAAATCTTTGTTGCTGCGCAGAACGGCGGTATCTGGCTTGAAAAAGATGAGAGGTTTAGTCGGAACGGGATTATTTAGTTCCTTGGCGTGCTCGGTATAATTGCGCCCGACGCAGATGATTTTCATAGATAGTGTGGGGTTTAGGGAAAGAAAAAGAAGATCGAGTTTGAGCGTTAAGCAAAGCTTAAAGCCCTAAACTTGATACTCTAACTTTAATCTTCACAAGCACCTTTGGTCAGTGGTTTTTCGTCAAAGAGATCCCACATCACCATTTTATCGCCAGCATCTGTCAGGTAGCCCTTTTCTGCATTCCAAAGGATGAAGGTCTTTTGGCAGTTTTTGATGCCTTGCGGGCGCGGGTCTTTATTGAAATTGATCGTCCACTGATTTTCGGCTAGCGCTAGCTGATAGCTCCCTTTGCATGATTCGCGGATAGGCGTAGAGCTAATAATACCGGGGCTAAAACGGCGACAGCGATACGTACTGTCTTCGATGACTAGACGATATTTTTCGGCACAGTAGGTGCCTTTGATCTTTAACCGGATTTCTGCTTCGGTGGGAATTGTAGGTCCACAAGAGCTCAATGCAGCCAAAAACAAGCAAGCACTGAAAAAACCGAGAAGGGATTTCATATTAGGTCCAGGGATTGATGAATAAGTAAAGGTAAGAAAGTTTGTGGGGGGAGAAAAGAGTAAAACGCTATAGTCCGGCGGCAAATTTCATCTTTACTAGCATGAAAAATGAGAGGCTTAGGCGTTCTGCGCAGCAAGAGATAAAAAGGAGAGATGATTTCTACATACTAGATCCTTTTGGGCTTTGATACTGCTTCGCAGAACGCTTATCCCTCAGCTTTAGAATGCTCAAAGCTTTAAATATAGACCGGCTTCAAAGGCTAAAAAGCTTCTCCGGCCTAGAGCCAGAGAGATCGGCGCTACTTCTGTACGGAAGCTCAATTCCAATTGCTTAGTCAGAGAAAGATTGAGTCCTCCCGCGACTACTGGTACAGTTTCAGAGCCTAAAAAATGGTTAAAGCCAGCAGAAAAATGGGGTTTTATAAAGCGAGTGGGAAAGATATAGGTGATTTGGATAGGAAGCATGAAATCTGAAATCGCTTCCTGTTCTGCCTTAGGAATGTAAGCTAGGCCCGTCTTGAGATAGAGGTTTTCATTTGCTCTCGGTAACCAAATATAAGCTCCTAGTCTATAATGTGTTAAACCAAATTCGGGCGCCAATGTCCAATTGTTTAGACCTGCTCCTAGTTCAAAGTTGAGTTTGAGGAAAGGCAAATCTTTGGCGTAGATGATACAGGCTTCGTCGGGGCAAACGGTATTATGATAGTCTTCAGCCAATGTGAGCATCGGACGATAGGAAGGTTTATCCATTCGTTCTATCCCTGCCGCGAATTCGGAGAGTCTATCGGTATATTGATGAAGTTGCCGGATGTGTTTTTTGGTCTGGTAGAGATATTTTTTACCCTCTCTTTTCACGAACTTTTCTTCATACTCTAGCTTTTCTATAGGCTCGTTTTCTTTTTGGAGATAGTAATGATCGCCTTTTTCGTCCCTACGATAATAGAGATTAATCTTGCCTTTGATCATAAACTCCAGGAAGAAACTGCCATCGACTACTTCTTTTGCTACAAAATATTTGCCGTTGATGAAGCGGAAGGCTGCTATCTCTGTGGGAGTGAAGAGTTGAACTGCGGCTTTTTTACGAGCGCGAAAGCGGCATTGGAAGCCCATTTTTTCGTCCCCTCGTGAATCCACTTCTCCGTAGAGAGTGTCTCCATCAAGCTTGATGAGATAGGCAGCTCTAAAATTTTGCTGGGCCCATAAAGAGGAAGTAGCTAGGAGTGCTAGTCCTAGAAGTAAAAAGTGTTTTCGCATGGAAGGCTATAGTTGTATCGATAGCCTATGATACAAAAGAATCACCAAAGATCGCTAAACACTCGCTCCCATTCCGACTTTGACGTGCATAATCGCATTTAGCAGCTCCCCATCTGGGTCGCGCTCCAAGGCATTGCCCACGACAATAAGATCTGCGCCCGCAGACCAAGCTTGCTCTGCCATGGCGGCGGAACGGATACCCCCCCCTACAATCAGGGGAATGTCCGTGTTTTGTGATACAGCCTGAATCATGTTAGGAGAAATTGGTTGGCTTGCTCCACTGCCTCCATCCATATAAATCAGCTTTAATCCTAGCATCTCTCCCGCCATGGCCGTACAGGCTGCAATGTCAGCTTTATCGTAAGGAATCGGCTGAGTACCAGACATATAGTGAGCCGTTGTGGGTTTTCCACAATCTATCAACATATAGCCAGTAGGTAATACTTCAAGCTTGGTGTTGCGGATGAGTGGGGCCGCTTCGACATGTCTGCCGATCAGCAAGTCTGGATTACGGCCACTAATGAGGGATAGGAATAAGATCCCATTGGCACTAGGTACCACTTGTTGCGGACTGCCCGGAAAAAGGATAACAGGAATCTTGCTGAGACTCTTGAGGTAAGGAATCAACTGTCGGATATGATCATCATGTAAAAGACTACCACCTACCAAAAGCCAATCTACATCAAACTTTTCGGCCTGTAAGACCACTCGCTCGGCTGTATCGAGGGAGGTCTTATCTGGGTCTAAGAGCATAGCAAAACTCTTCTGGCCGGAGGCCTTGCGTGTTTGTAAATCTTTTAGGAGGGTTTCGTTCATGGGAAAGCCGACAGAAAACCGCTTTAGTGCGAAAATAGCAAAAAAGCCGACTACTGTTGCCTTGTCGTGTCAATATGTAAGATTGAAGCTGCTTTTGTGGACAGAGACAAGGATCAATAATTAGTACAGTTTTTCTACCTTACGAGTCTCTGTATTCAAAATATTGGCAGGATTTGTACTGCCGCCATCTTTGCGGGTAATCAAACTTACTCTTGATAAGAGTGTGGGAATGGCATAATTATAAAAAGCTAATTCAGACTCGCTAGGACTGATAAATGCTTTGATTCGTTGATCCATAGGGAGATAATCAAGCAATGCAGCAGCAAATTCTCCTCCTACGTTCGTTCTCCCTCCTTGACTACTCGTACTGTGCTGATCGCCCGGTGCATGCGTGGTGATCAAGCGGTTTAGAACTACGCTTTGATAGTTTTGTAAGAAAAAGGCATTTATGTCCTCTTGGACCGTATATACCAAGGCAGCAGAAACGCTGCTAGTATGCGCATTTGCTGGTCCTCGACTCAATAGGGTAAAAAATGAATAGCCTTCTGGCTTGTCTCCTCCCAAAAAGCCTTCTCTCAGCCAATGGCCTTGGTGGCTAGTTACATGAAGCAATTTGGTACCTTTCTTGATTTTGATTTTTGGCAAATCTCGCATCAAGTTTGCCAAATTTTGGGCTCTCCTTGTCATATCAGCTGGATCAACTGCTAGTGGCCCCGGCGTGGTCATGCTCGCACTACTAGCCCCCATTTGGGGTTCTACGGCTTCCTCAAAGTGGCTATCACCAGCCGCTGAGATCATGGCTCCTAATTGAGCCTTTTTGCTAGGGCCAAAAAAGGTTTTGTTGAGTTTGAGACCTGGAGCAGCAATCATATCGGGCTGAGAGGTAGTCAAAGGCCCAATCGCGTTGGCACTGGCTAGTTGCGTATTGCGGAGCTCCAACATCTCTGCTGCCTCCTCGAGACTGAAATCCTTGATATTACTTTCCACTAAGCCTTGGACCAACCTTCTGAGCATTAATGGCTTTAGCCGTTGTCTTCTATTCTCTGGGATGAGTGCTTCCAAGGCAGTTATTGCGTCATCTATCGTGAGCGGATTATTATCTGTGCCGATAATTCTACGCTGTATCGGAGCCTGATTTGCTGGGATGGAAGTATTTTTATGGCGCGCACCTTCTTTGAAAGGCATTTTCATCGCCTTTTCTCCCATTATATCTGCTTCTGCTTCTAACTTCACATCATCATTGATATTCAGTTTCGCTTTCAACTGCAAAGTCGGTTTGACTCGTCCCTGTTTTTGTTGTACTACATGCCAAGCCTCATGCGGAAGATGCTGTTCTTGACCCTGAGTGAGATAAATATTAGTGCCTTGGGCATAAGCGTGAGCATTTAAGGCTTGAGGCTTGCTTGAATTGCGATGAACTCTGACATCGTCCATAGCCATACCTGACAGTTGTTCAAGCCCGTTTTTGAGTCCTTGAGGTAAGTGGCTATTGGAGTTTTGGGGTGAGTTAGCTTTGTTACTCCCTACTACTTTCGGCGGCGCCGAACGCTTAATCAGATCCTTTTTTTGGAGGACAGTTGCCTGCGTCTTGAAAAAGGGATTCGCTCTATTTTGGGTAAAAAAAGCTTCCTTTCTCGGCGCATGCTGTCTGCTCACGACTGCGCTTTTGGGGCTAATCGATTCTCTCATACTGGGCGTTTTGTTGCCTGTGGCTGGCAGGCGGACTGTTAGGAGCAAATAATTAAGCTCCTCTTTGAATATAGAACAAAAGCAGCAGACTAAGAATATACGACCAATAAAAAAATATGGCCGTAAGAAATAATTATTCCTTACGACCACTCACGCAATTCTGCTAAAAGCCTCTAAGCTGTCAGCTTGGGACTAAAGATATATCGGTTCCACAGGTAGAAAGAACTACCTATCAGTAAAAAGGCGAGGATCAAAGGCATAGACTCTGCAAAAGGATCGCTGTTGGCAAAGTGCGAAAAAATACCCCCAATGCTCCAGAAAAAAGCGCCTGCATAGGCTCCAATTTTGATCTGAGGAATCTTGACTAGCAGGATAGTAATCCCTCCTAGAAGCTTCATAGCGCCCAAGAAGGGAATAAAATAGGTCGGATAACCTAAACCTGTGACACTTTGCACTACTTCCTCGACCCCAGAAATGGAGCCTAACCCAGACATACTCATAAATAAGGCGAGTACTCCTGTGATAGTCCAGTAAATGATTCTAGTAGTTTTCTCCATAACAATGTTATATGACGGTATAAAAAAATATTAAATCGAAATTGCTTTGATAAAATTTTGCACCATTTGCTTGAGCATTGGCTTAGCTTCTTCAGTTGGAATCTGATGATCATAAGCCACGGTAACGATAAAACCGTGCGCTATCACCCACCAATTAAAAAAGAGCGTGCGGTCAACTTTGCCACAAAGCTCAAAAATGGCGTCCCGAATCGGTTGACTACTTTTAAATTTCTGCCCTTCCTCCTCTAAATCGCAATTGGTACCAGCCATCTGAAACATCAGTTGATATACTGGTTTGTGCTCCATCGCAAACTCATAATGGGCCAAACTTAAGGCAACGAGCCGGTTTGCCGGCTCTTGCACTTCCTCCTCACTGGCGTCGTAAGCCATGCGTAAAGCGAGAAAGCCTTCTTTTTGAATGGCTTTGAATAGCCCATTCTTATTGCCAAAGTCAGAGTATATTTTGATGGTAGAATACCCAATCTCCTTCGCAATGGCTCGAACCGTGGTCTTGGGCCAACCCTGCTTACGCGCTAAATCTACCGCCGCTTTTATGATTTCGCATCGCTCCACAAGCAAATCTACGAAAAAATTATAACATTGTTATAAGCGAGGTGCAAAATTTGACCATCACTCCTATCTTGGGATAAGCTTTCGGGAGTAAAAAACAAAATGGATAGGCTAAACTTGGGGCTCGGCAAAAATGAGGATCAAGCCCGTGATGAGAATCAAAAAGAAGATCAAACCAACGACTCCATTGTAGTTTTGGGGGTTATCAAAAATCTCTTTCCAGCTTTTTTTGCCCATGAAAAAGGCCCAACGTATGCCAGCCCCGACGGTATGAAAGATGACCCCAAAAATTAGTTAAGCAAAGGCTTTTGCAACAAGAAATATCCCCTTCTACTCGGATACTCAACTCCTTCGTAAGGATGCCTTTCTACTACCTCTTTTATCTCCCATCCAGCTGCTAAGGCGATCTCTCTGACGCGCTCTACCTCAAAATACTGGAAATCAATCTCCACTTCCTGCCCTAGAAATTCGGACACATGCTCTAGCCCCTCGCCGATATGAAAACTGAATAAGAATTGCCCCCCTGCCTGCAAAACTCGTCTGATCTCCTTTAATGCTTGGTCCAGCTCTTCATAGGTAAAATGCACAATCCCGTAAAAACAGATTGCACTGGCCGCATGATCGTTCCTGAAGGGAAGCGCCAACATATCGGCCTCAGCAAAAGCAATCTTCCCTTTGTGCCAATCATGCGCCACCTCAACCATTTGCGGTGAAATATCAAGTCCCAGCAAGTTTTCTACCCCCTGATTACGCAAAAAAAGCGTCGTATGCCCTGGCCCACAAGCCAAATCTAGCATCAAGCCTTTGTGCCCATTATCTTCCGCAAAACGTCTCAAGAGGAGCCTATCCAATGATTTGCCCTCCAATTCTTGCATGAATTGCTCGGCATAAGCATTGGCGCTTTTGTCATAGCAGTCGATGACAGATGCTTTTTGTTTCATTTTTTTGTGTTTGCTGCGCAGAACGTTTTTCTCTATCCTTTTGTCATTGCAACAGAAGGACCAAAAAATCTAGTCGGCCTCGAAGCTCCCTAAAGCATTTGAGACTTTTCCTCCCCCTTAATCCCCCTCCGAAGTGGGACAAAACCTGCGGTTTGTAAAACATCACAATAATTCCTGCACGATAGCTGCAGCCCTTTCCGAAGCGCCGCCATCGCCTAGCTTTTCGCGTAACGTTTGATAACCCGCTTTGATTTGTTGATTGCGCTTCTCGCCGATAATGGCTTGCAGTTCAGCAGCTAGGCGTTCGGTATTGAAATCATATTGAATGAGCTCCGTCACGAGCTCGCGATCCAAAATCAAATTGACCAGGCTGATAAAGCGAATCTTAACCAAGCGTTTGCCGATGGCATAAGAAATGGCGCTTCCCTTATAACAAACCACCTGCGGTACCCCAAAAAGCGCCGTCTCCAAAGTGGCCGTGCCTGAAGTAACCAGCGCTAAATCTGCCTCTTGCAGGATGTCATAGGTCTCATTCATCCGCAATTCGACTGAGCGTTCGCCGATGAGGCGCTGATAAAAATCTGCCGTCTGACTCGGAGCTCCCGCCACCACAAAATGATAATCTGGTTGAAGATCGATCATCTCTAGCATCACCGGCAGCATACGTGAAATCTCTTGTTTACGGCTACCGGGCAGGAGAGCGATGGTTTTTTTTTCGCTTCGCGGAACGCTCGTCTCTGGCATGGCGTCGAGCAAAGGGTGCCCGACAAAATCCACCTCCATGCCTTCTTGGTGATAAAAATCCTTTTCAAAAGGCAAGATCACCATCATCCGATCGACAAACTTACGCAAGGTCTTGACGCGGCCCTTTTTCCAGGCCCACACCTGTGGCGAGATATACCAGATAATCTTAATGCCTCGCTCCTTGAGGAAGGGCAATAAGCGAATATTAAAACCCGGATAGTCAACCAAGACGATAGCCTCCGGTTGAAAAGCTTCTATGTCCTCTTTTACTTTTTTGAATAAGTCTCTTATGGTTTTGAGGTTGCGCACCACCTCGATAAAGCCCATGAAGTTGATATCTCGGACGTGGGCGATGAGGTCTACCTCTTGATTTTGGAGCTGGTCCCCTCCTACTCCGCGTACCTGCAGGTCGGGAGTCTGCTTTCGCAATGCTTTGACCAAATTGGCCGCATGCAAATCGCCGGAGTCTTCCCCCGCGATGATATAGAGCTTAGGATTAGGCAAAGGGTTAACTTATTGCTTTTGAGGCATGACAAAATTCCATTCCTGCAGGCCTTGCAGTTGGGCGTAGGCGGTCAGGTCGCTCATCATAGGCGTGACCGAAACATAGCCATTTCGTAGCGCATACTCGTCGGTATCTTCTCCACTATCGTCCAAACGGAAGGAACCTGCTAGCCAATAATATTTACGACCGTAGGGGTCGCGACGTTCGTCAAATTCTTCGACCCAGCGGCCTTTGGCCTGACGCGTGATTTTGATGCCTTTGATTTGCTCGAGCGGCAAATCAGGAATATTGACATTGAGGAGTTGGCCTGGCTGCAATCCTTGATCTAAGGCTTGGGCGATAATCGCTTGCGAAATAATCTTGGCCGTGCTCATATCTGCCTCGTGCTGATAATTGCAAAGCGAAAAGCCGATGGCCGGAATATTTTGCATGGCGCCTTCGCGCGCCGCCGAAAGCGTACCCGAATAGATACTACTCACCGAGCTATTGGCCCCATGATTGATACCCGAAACGATCAAATCAGGTGCTTTATCTAGTAAGACGCCCGTAGCGATTTTGACACAATCCGCCGGTGTACCGGTACAAGCATAGCCAATTTGGCCGTCGCCTAAATCTTCTTGCATCAGGCGCAGCGGTTTGCCGATACTGATCGCATGGCCCATGCCACTTTGCGGTCCAGAAGGCGCCACTACAGTAACTTCAGCGAAGGCTTTT
>JBCCQN010000014.1:0-71987 GCA_039024315.1 Bacteroidota bacterium | reverse complement strand
TAAGGCTAAAGCTCAAGCCCAAAAACGCTGGCAAGATCTGGCCGAGGCCGAAAACCAACTAGGACAAATCGCGGTGGCGCAAGATGCCTTTGGCGAGGCATTGCCTCACTTCCAAAATGTGCTCAGCCTCAACAAATCCAACAATGCTCCTGACGGGGTCATCTCAGCTTTTAATTCGCTTTCGATGACCTGTAACACCATGGGCGACACGCTCATGGCTAACCTATACTCTTTACAAGCAGGTCAGTTTGCCCTAGAAAACGGTTATTTCAATACTGAGCCTCCTGCGGAGAACGCGGAGAATCTGAATTATCAGTGGGCGGGAAATGGAGACCAAGCTACTAACTACCAGACCGCATTGACTCCTAATACCACTAAGCTGCAAAAATTCAATTTAGAAGCATCTGAGGGATTGGCACGCAGTTATGAATCTACCGGTAGGCTCGATAGCGCTTTGCTCAACTATAAGACCGCTAGGAGCATTGAAAAAGGCATGCTCGAAGACCGTATCACCACCCTTGAGGCAGCCCTGACTGAGAACAAAGAGCTCAACGCACAGCTTGATCGCGTCAATTGGCGCATTGGCAATCGCCAAGAAGAATTACGGCGCCAGAAGTTTATCAGCCTTTTCTTAGGCTTGATCCTCTTGGTGCTCTTAGGTTCAGGCTTTATGGTACTGAGGAGTTATCGTTCGCGACAGCGGGCCCACCAACAATTGGCCCTTAAGTCCCTCCGCTCCCAGATGAATCCGCATTTTATCTTCAACTCCCTTAACTCTGTCAACAGCTATATCGCCAAAAACGATCCCCGTGCGGCCAATAAATATCTCTCTGAGTTTGCTCGCTTGATGCGAGGGGTTCTCGAAAATTCGGAGCAGGAGTTTATCCCCCTACAAACGGAGATTCAGATATTGGAACTCTATCTCGGCTTAGAGCATCTGCGGTTTCAGGATCGGTTTGATTATGAGTTCAATGTCTCTAACGAGCTGGACAGAGATAGTATCCTCATTCCACCGATGTTGGTTCAGCCTTATATCGAAAACGCTGTTTGGCACGGCCTGCGCTACAAAAAGGAGAAGGGCAAGCTGAGCGTTTCTATCTTCCCTCAGGAGCAAGCCTTGCTTATCGAGATCTGCGATGACGGTATTGGACGCAAGCGTTCTGCGGAGCTGAAAACCCACAACCAAAACCAGCAGCAGTCCACTGGCCTCAAAAATACTGCCGCGCGCCTTGACCTCATCAATACCCTTTACAACCAACAATTAAAAATCAACATAGAAGATCTTGACCCCGAAGCCGCTGATGTCGGTACGAGAGTAGAGATCAAACTTATGCTTAGTGAAAATAGCCTCGCATGAACAAAGCTAGCATCAAGGCCGTCATCGTCGAAGATGAAATGGCCAGTCGAGAAACCTTGCGTACTTACCTTAAACAATATTGCCCCAATGTCAAAATTATAGGGGAGGCCGAATCAGTACAGAGTGGCGTAGCTTTGATCAAACAGCAGCAGCCGCAGTTGGTGTTTTTGGATATAGAGATGCCCTTCGGGAACGCTTTTGACCTCCTTGAACAGGTTGGCGAAATCACTTTTGAAACCATTTTTGTTACCGCTTACAGTCATTATGCTATCCGAGCTTTGAACTGTAGTGCCGCCTACTATCTCCTCAAACCTGTCGATATAGATGAGTTAATCACGGCGGTCGAAAAGGTGGCCAAAGTCATTCAGAAAGAGGAAGCTGGTCTCCATACCCGGGTTTTGTTAGACAATCTCAAGAGCATAGAACAGCAGCATCGCAAGGTCGTACTACCCGTACTAGATGGTTTTGAGGTAGCTTCTCTCCGCGAGGTAGTTCGCTGTCAGGCCAATGGAAATTTTACCGATTTTCATTTTGCGGACGGCAGCAAAAAGATGATTTGTCGCTCCTTAAAGTTTTATGAAGAGGCGCTCTCAGATGCTTCCTTCTTGCGGGTGCACAAATCTCATCTCGTCAATTTGGAGTATATCGTAGCCTATAAAAAGGGCAAGGGCGGCGTCCTGAGCCTCAGCAACGGAGATCGAGTAGATGTATCGGCCCAACGCAAACCGGCATTATTGGCATATTTTAAGTAAATCTTTAAGGTAGAGGGCTTTGGAGGTCTTGGGTATTAAGATAGAGTGTTTCTAAACTGATTTCGACCGCTAGTGAGCGAAGCGTAAATTTGGCATCTAAGCCCATGTAATTACGCATTTCCCAAACTCCCTGATCATTGAGATAATAGACCGTAACAACAGGACTAGCCTGATCGATTAAGAGATATTCGCGAAATGAGGATAGCTGCTGATAGTAACGAAACTTCGCCCCACGATCATAACCTTCGGTGGATTCGGAAAGCACTTCAGCGATTAGGACAGGATTGGTAATGGCGTGCGAAGTTTTCTCACTTAATTCAACTTTTCCACAAACTACTGAGACTTCAGGATATAAATATTTATTACTATGCTGAATTTCTACCTTCATGTCCCCATTGAAGGGGATGCAAGCATTTTTTGCACAAGCACCGTGGATGATGGCTAAGGCATTCGATCCAATGACACTGTGATTATAAGTCCCACCAGCCATCGCAAATACCTCGCCATTATGAAATTCATGCCGAACTTCACTTTCTTGCTCCATCTTGAGGTACTCTTGGAGCGTAAAACGGTGAGATAACAGTTTTTCTCCCATCAATTAATCCTTGCTTATACTCTAATTTACCAAATTTTATTTTGACCGTCGGCTTCGCCGAACGCTTAAATGTTAGATTTCCGCTATGTCCGTGCAAAATACCGATTACCAAAGCCTATCTTTGTGCCCTCCAACAATTGTAGCTTATGTATTGTGGCCTAGACTTTGGCACTTCAAACTCCTTGATCAGCGTTGAACATGCATCCCAATCTCAAGGCCCTGCCTACATTGCTTTTGGTAAGCAACAAAATAGTGAGCCTTCCGCCGTCTTTTATCGCAAGGGGCATTGGGATGAGCCTCTTTTTGGTCAACATGCGCTAGACGCTTATCTCGACGGACAGGAAGGGCGGTTGCTACGTAGTTTCAAAAGGCTGCTAGGCACAAAGTATTTCCCTTCTGGTACCATGCTCACTTCGACCAAGAAGCTTAAGTTTCAAAGCCTCTTTGTTTCCTTTATCAAACATCTCAAAGATACGGCTGAGCAGCAACTCAATCAGGAGCTCTCAGAGGTGGTTTTTGGGCGCCCGGTCAAGTTTTCCAGCCTCGAAACCGCCCACAAAAGCGGAGAAGCAGATCTAGAAAAAGTCGCCAATCTCATCGGCTTCAAAGCGGTTGAATTTCAGTTCGAACCCATTGCTGCTGCCTTCAATCACGAACAGCCTCTACAAGGCGAAAAACTAGCTATCGTGGCCGATATTGGTGGGGGTACTTCCGACTTTTCTATCGTACGGCTGGGACCAGATCGCAAAGATGACACCGATCGTCGCAGCGATATTTTGGCCAATTCGGGGATTGCGATTGGCGGGACTGACTTTGATAGTATGTTGGCCTTGCGTCAAGTGATGCCCGATTTTGGTTATGAAAGTGAGTTTGGCGTCAAGTCATTGCGGGTACCAAACTGGCCTTATGTGGTCGCTTCGGATTGGAATCGCATTGCCTTGGAGCTCTACTTACCTAAGACCTTTTTTGCCATGAAAAAGGTATTGCCAGAAGCCAAGGAGCCACAAATGCTCAAGCGCTTTTTAAAGCTAATCGAAGACCGTAAAGCGCACCATCTACTTAAGCTAACCGAGGAGGCCAAAATCGAACTTTCTGACCAAGATACTGCTCATATCTCTCCGAGTTTCATAGAGGAAGATTTGCAAATCGCGGTCAATCGCGAGCACTTCAATCTTTCGCTAGAAGACAAGATCAAATTACTGGTTCAGACCATCAACGAAGCCTTGAGTGAAGCGCAATTAGACGCTAGCGCCATCGAGCTAGTCATTATGACGGGAGGCGCCAGTGCAGTGCCCATTATTCAGCAGACTTTTTTGAATCTTTTCCCGCAAGCGGAACTCAGCGCCGAAAACAAAATGGGTAGTGTCTCCGCAGGCCTACTCTATGACGCTAGGCGTAAATTTGCTTGATGCTTAAGCAATCGCCTTCGCCGAACTCAAAACCACCTCGGTACCGACAAAGTCCGTAGTGCCTACTTTAACAAGATTTTGCGGATTGCAAATGAAGACTTTTTCAACGCCAGCGCGTAGGGCTTCAAAGGCATTGTGCAGCTTAGGGATCATGCCATCAGCGATTATTCCCTCGCCGCAGTAGGCATCAAAATCTAGCTCATCGATCTCTGGAATGAGGGTGCTATCGTCATTTGGATCGAGCATAACGCCAATCTTCTCAAAGCATAATACCAAACTGCTAGCTTGCTCAGATAGGGCGCTGGCCACGCTACTCGCGATGGTATCTGCGTTGGTATTGAGTAAGTGGCCTGCTTTGTCATGGGTTAGTGGCGCCATCACAGGAGTCATATCTGCAGCGAGCAAGCTGTGTAGCCTTTCACTATTTACGCCCACAATATCCCCCACCCAGCCATAATCAATCTCTTTGACGGGGCGTTTGATGGCCTCGATCAAATTGAGATCTGCTCCAGTCAAACCGAGCGCGTCCACGCCTAATTGCTGCAAGCTGGCCACTAACTTTTTGTTGATACCACTATACACCATCGTCACCACCTCGATCATTTCTGAAGTAGTGATACGACGACCTTCAACCATTTTAGTCTCGATCCCCAATTGCTTCGCAATCTGCGTAGCGCGGTTTCCTCCCCCGTGCACAAGGATTTTGGGCTCACTTAGCAGCTGAAAGTTGTGTAGGAAGCTTTCGGAGGCCTTAGGGCTGCTTAGCACCTTACCTCCCGTCTTGACAACATAGATCATGATGCTTGCCTATAAGGATTTTAAGATCTCAGCGAGAACCGTTTGCACAGACACCACGCGATTAGCAGCCTGCTCTATCACGAGAGAACGATCACTGTCAATCACGGCATCAGCTACGACCACATTGCGTCTTACTGGGAGACAATGCATGAAATAAGCATTATTAGTCAAAGTCATTTGACGTTCGCCTACGGTCCAGTTCATGTCTTGGGAGAGGATCTTACCGTAGCTATTGTAGGATGACCAGTTTTTGACATAGACAAAGTCCGCGTCGCGGAACGCTTCATTCTGATCATAAATGACGGGCGTGTCTTTGACAAAGTCAGGAGAGAGATCATAACCCTCCGGATGGGTGATCACTAAATCTACCTCTGCGGGCTGCATCCATTCGATAAAGGAGTTAGCGACCGCTTGCGGCAGAGCTTTGGGGTGGGGGGCCCAACTCAAGACTACCTTAGGCCTTTCGACCGCTTGATAGGTTTTGATCGTGATCAGATCCGCAAATGATTGCAAAGGATGGCGAGTCGCAGACTCTAAACTGATTATGGGTACGCCAGCATACTGCTGAAAGGCACCTAATACCTGCTCTGCGTAATCGGATGAGCGTTCGGCGAGGCCGGCAAAAGCTCTAATGCCAATGATATCACAATAGCGACCCATCACTGCGGCGGCGTCCTTGATATGCTCAGCTTTACCGCCGTTCATGACAGTCCCATCCTCAAACTCTAAGGCCCAGCCATCCGAGCCTACGTTCATCACGATGCAGGAAAGGCCCAAATTTATGGCTGCTTTTTGGGTGCTGAGACGCGTCCTTAGACTAGAATTGAAGAAAATCAGCCCCAAGGTCTTTTGTTTACCGAGTTCGGGATAAGCGTAGGGATCGGCTTTATGTTCGAGGGCAGAACGGCTTAATGACTGGATATCGACGACATCAGCTCGTCGCGTAAAGTGTAGCATGAGCAATTACTTTTGATCCATCAATTCTACTCCTTGCCAGTTGTCCGGCACCCCTATTTGATGATAGGTTTTAGCCCTTTCAAGGTAGTGCTGGGCGGCTCTATCAGCAGGATTAATGGTTAAAACTTCCCCAAAGGTAGTAATCGCATCCTGAAATTCCCGCGCATAATAATAGCGGAGGCCCTGCTCAAAGGGTTGTTGTGCTCCCCATTTGAGGGTTTGATCGGCATCAGGATCCGCATCAAAAAACTCATAGACCCCAATGGCAATCTTTTTGCCTTTGACTTGTACTTGTCCGAGATAACGGTAATTGAAGCCCGTCGGATCATCTAAGGCACGCAGCGTGGCTTCACTCACTAGTAGGTTCGCGCCGTAAAATTTAGTCAACCCTTCCATCCGAGAGGCAGTATTGACCGTATCAGAGATGGTAGCGGTATCATTGCGCAAGCGGTCGCCAATCACCCCCATGATGAGCGGACCCGTATGGATTCCCATCCCTACTTTGATTTCGGAGCGACCTAATTCGCGACGATGCTTATTATACTCGGAAATCTCAGCCTGCATTTTGACGGCCGCTTGAATGGCTTTGGCCGGTCCATCCATAAAGAGCGCCATGATCCCATCTCCCAAGTATTGGTTGACAAAGCCCCCATACTCTCTGATGATAGGCCCCATACGCCCTACATAGGCATTGACAAAGCGGAAGTTTTCTTCAGGGCTCATTTGCTCTGCCAAGGCCGTGTAACCGCGGATATCAGAAAAGAAAACGGTTACTTCCTGCTGAACATGATCGCCAAGATTGACATCTGTCAAACTTTCATAGCCCAAGGAACTCAAAAACTCATTGGGGACGAAGCGCATGGATACCTCATTGAGGTGGTAAAGATTGAGGTGAGCTTGAATACGGGCTAATAATTCGTCCCGAGAAAATGGCTTAGCGATATAATCATTTGCACCATGATCTAAGCCTGCTACCAAGTCCTCGACTTGATTCTTAGCCGTGATCATGATGACCGGTAGTTCCGAAGGAAGATATTTTTGCCTGATGCGCTGGCAGACTTCAAAGCCTGACATCTGCGGCATCATGATGTCTAGCAGGACTAGATCAAACTTCTCTTCTCGCTCTAAGGCTTCTAAGGCTTCTGCCCCATTACTAGCCACTGTGAGGGTAAACTTAGGATGGGCAAGGTGATGTTTAAGTACCTGATGGTTGATAATTTCGTCATCGACGATCAAGATATGAAAAGGTCTATTTTCAGTTGGCGCACTCAGGCTCACACCATTGGTATTGTTAGCGGATGCCTTGGGAGTTTCAAAAAGACTTTTTAGGGTCAGCGTGCTGGGTTCATAGACCGCTTTGTCGGGATGGTGCACTTCCGCTTCGGGAGCCGCTTTAGGCAAAATAATATGAAAAGTAGTGCCAGATTGATTGCTCCCTTCTTCTGGAATTGACTCTACCCAGATACGACCACCTTGCAGCTCAACGAGCTGGCGACAGATCGTCAAACCAAGGCCAGTCCCTCCGTACTGACGTTGAATAGAACCATCGGCTTGCACAAAAGCGTCAAAAATCGCGTCCTGCTTTTCTTCTGGTATACCGATACCTGTGTCTGATACCGAAATTTGAATCCGTTCTCCCTTCTCGCGGGCGGAAACCGAAACGCTACCCTCAGAGGTAAATTTGATCCCATTGTTGACCAGATTGATCAAAACTTGCTGTAGGCGATCCTCATCGGCCTGAATAGCGGGCAGGTCTTCTGGCACTAGATTGTTGAGAAATAGGGCCTTGTTTTTGGCAGAGCTTTCGTTGATTTTGAGCACGATCTGGGTCAAAGATCGGAGATCTACCGCTCTCGTTTGTAGATCAAGCGCCCCTTGCTGCATTTTGGAGAAATCCAGAAGATCGTTGACTAGATTACTCAAGCGGCGGCCTGCCGAAATGATAAGTGCTAGGTTTTCTTTGCGAACTTCAGGACTGTGATTATCTGAACCTTCATATAAAGCCTCTGCAAGCCCGATCATACCATTGAGGGGAGTGCGTAACTCATGTGAGGTATTGGCGAGAAACTGATCTTTGAGCTGATCTATTTTGCGAAGCTCTTCGGTTTGGAGCTTTTCAATTTCAGTCATTTTTCGCGCTTGGCGGATGCGATACCATTGCCAGACACCCAAAGCGAGGGCCAGGGCGGCAAAGAAGCCCGCACCCAGCCAAAAATTGCGGCGCTCGACTCTTTGTAATCGGAGCTCATTTTCCATAGTCTCCATTTCGAGATGCATTTTGTCCATCTCTAATTTTGCGGCCTCCTCTTGTAGATGAGCCAGCTCTAATTCTTGCTGTAATAAGGCGGCTTCTTGTTCGAGCAGAGCAGACTCAGCCACATTTCTTTGGGCTAGGCTTTTTTCAGCTAGCTGACGGGCACGTATAGCGGCTTGGCTACTTAGATTGACCGAGTCTTTTAGGGCATCTATACGATCGGCCGCTTGATCGGCAAAGGCCTGCTGCCTAATGGCCAAAGCCAATTGCTTGTAATTACTCGCTTCTTGAGTTTTGCCTTGCTGTGTCAAGGCCCAACTGAGCTGTTCATAAAGAGGAATCAATAATTCAGAATCGCCCAGCTTTTGCAGATAAGGCAAGGCATCTTCCATATTGCGGATGGCCCTTCTGGTCTTATCTAGCTGTAGATATGCATAGCCGATTTGTGCCTTTGCACTACCGAGGCCTACCTCATAGTTTAGTTTTTTGGCTAAGCTTTCAGCTTCTTCAGCATATTGGAGGGCATCTTCGGCTTCATTAGGATGGAGGAGATCGGCTAATCTGATTAACAGATCCACTCGCTCTGGCCCTGATTCTGTGTGTTCAAGGGCAGTTTCAAGCCAAGACCTTTCAGAATTTTGCGCGAATTGCAGACTATATAGTGAGCACAGGCATAAGAGGAATAAAACCTTTTTCATAGCCAGTAAGCTGGGGGGATCGTATTTGCGGGGCGTTATAATCTTTACAATTTATTCAAAAATCAAAACATTACAAAGCTCGAAAGACAAGGGAAATGGGCCTTACTTTTGTTCTAAGCGCTCAACCCCATCCCAGCCAGCAGGGATTCCATCAACAAGATAGCGAGTAGCAAGAGCTTGATAACGGCGAGCCGTAGGGTCGATAGGATTGGTCTTGAGCACCTTGTCGAAGGCATGAGCAGCTTCGCTGAACGCTTGCTCGAAATAGGCATTTAGTCCTTTTTCAAAATTAGCTTGGCTCTGCTGCTTTAACTGCTGCTGTACTTTGGTATCGCCAGCGTATGACTCATAAACCATCAGTGCGCGCTCACGGCCCTTGACTTGTACTTTTCCCAAATAGCGCAGGGGAAACTTATCGACTTCCAAGATTTCTTGGTAGGTATTGACAGAAAGGATGATCCCCGACTGAAAATGCTTGGTGAGCCCCTCCATGCGCGCTGCGGTATTGACCGTATCGGCCACTACACCAGCATCCATCCTCAAGGTATCACCTATCACCCCCATCATAAGAGGTCCTGTGTGCAAACCAATACCGATTCGGATGGGCGCTCTATTTTTACTTTGCCGAGCTTCGTTGTACTTTTCAAGCTCTGCCATCATTTCTTGCGCCGCTTGTAGAGATTGAGTAGGAGAATCTAAAAAGAGGGCCATGATGCCATCGCCATAATATTGGTTGACAAAGCCTCCATTTTTTTGAATGATGGGTCCCATACGGCCGAGAAAAGCATTAAGAAAATCAAAGTTCTCCTGTGGGCTCATTTTTTCGGCGAGCGAAGTATAGCCTCTAATATCGGCAAAGAGGACCGTCACTTCCTTTTCTACGCTATCTCCGAGTTTGACATCCAACACGCTCTCATGGCCAAGGGCCTTGAGGAAGGTATGTGGCACAAAGCGCCCAAAAGCAGTATTGATCTTTGATAGCTCTTCATTAAGGGATTCCTGTGCGACCAATTTGGCGTGTTCAGCTGCAAGCTTCTCCTTTTCTGATTGCCTGATACGAAAACCAAGTCCTAGGGAGAAAAAGATAATCTCCACCACGATAGTTCCCAAGAAGATCACAAAGGTATAAGGCAAATTATTGAGATGACCGATAGCGGCAAGACTCATGCCTAAAACGATCACGCTGCCCGAACCTAAAACAAAGTATAAACCCAAACGACTGCGCGTGCGCAGCAGCGAAATAAATAAGGCGATACTCAAGACTACATCTATACCCAGCATTACAAACTCAAACTGAACCGCCGCCGAGATATCATGATTAATAGCAATGACCACTTGCAGCCCCAAGAGCAACATTATTTTAACTCCCAAGTAATAGCGGATCAGTCGATCCCAGCGTGGTAAGAGTTCAGCTAGCTGTAAAAAACTAAGTCCAAACAAAAAGTAGCATACATTGATCAAGCCCATCGCCAAAATCCCAATGGGCTCTAACAATACCGGATCGCCAAAGGGGGAACGAGCCATATAGCCTACCGCAAAACTCACAAAGACAGAAATACTCAACAGATACAAGGCGTAGTAGAGATAGGCCCTAAACCGAATACTAAAAAAGAGGATCAAGTTGTAAAGGATCATGATCCAAAAAATGCCCTGAAAAAAGATGATGATAGGGCCACGCGGATTTTGATCAACGCTATGCCAATAGGTGCGTTCGTATAGGCTTGGCTTGAGATTGATCGGATTAAGGCTCAGCTCACGCAAGCGCATATAAATCGCAACAGACTCCTCTGCCTCTAGGTAGAGCGGTACGTGCAAGAAATCTCCCTCATTGAAGGGTTTCTCAGTAGCTCGAATGTAACGGCCAGAGCGGTAGCTTTGAGTCCAAGCGTTCTCGGAGAGTACCCTAATATCGGCCTCCCCAATCGTAGGCGAATAAAGCATCCACTTGCTAGGATAGCTTAGCTGATTTTGAATCTCAAAGCGTACCCACCATACATATTCTGGATCGAGTTTTTGGGGGTCCTCTGCGAGGGAACGAAAAGTCTGAAATCGGATGTTTTCAAAACCAAAGGATGCTAAAGAATCAACAAAAACTTGGACATGTGGCAAAAGCTCGATCTGATCAACAGGCGCATTGAGCTGAACAGCATTTTGGCCCCACCCGCTCAAAAAAGCGAGCTTCAAGCAAAGACATACACCAAGCTTTCTCCACATAGATCAAAGATAGGTTCTTTGTAAAGAAGCAAAAAGTCAGGCAAAGGTGGCATAGCGAAACCGATTTTAGCAAAAAGCGCCTTTAGCGCTCTAGCGCAGTATCCAATAGCCCTCCTTTTGACTCCAGTCATTACTTATTTCTTGTGCTTTGAGTACCAAAAACATCCTCGCTAACAAGGTCCTCACTGCGGGCGCGCCAAGAAAGACATTGTTACCAATGACGACTAGACTAAGACCAGAGACAATAAAGAGATACGGCACAGAGAGATAAAAAACTTAAGAAAGGGCGTTTAACACTTCATAATCAGGCATTTAACCTAGCATAAGTTTAATAGGTTGAGAAACGATTTTTTATGTAATGATTGTTTAAAATATGTATTTATCCCCGAGCAATAATTACCGATATTTAAAATATCCAAAATAAAAACTAATGAGAATAATTATACACAATAAGCAGAGGCAGCGAAAAACGATCGGTTTGCGGCAAGTTACGATGATCGGCATGATTTTGATTACGATCGTGGGCTTGATGGAGATATTTTTCAGTCCTCAGTCTCCGCCAGATTTATCCGAAAGGCACCTATTGGAAGCAGATAGCATAGCTACACGTGTAGATGTCCTACCATAAAAAAACCTCTCTACCGGGGAGGAAGAGAGGCCATTAGGATTTAATGAAGAGAATTGAATAAATGATTCTTATAATATTGTAGCGACATCAGCGACGCTTTGGCAGCCAAGGTGCCAAATTTAATGTGCTCACAAGGCATATTGATGACAATCTTAGCCTCTATTTATAGCTGATAATCCAAATTGAGCAAGGCCGAAACACTTTGCCATTTAGGCAAGCATTCCTTCCCGCGACCTAATCACGGGGAGCTAACATTTGTGTTTTTTAGCTGTGCTTTTGCGCTCTCTAGGGCCTGTAGGGAAAAGCCAAACAGCAGTAGTGTGAGGCTCAAGACGAGCCCCACCTGAAAAGTGCGTATTAATGGGATTCGTTTTAGGGGGTTTTAATGGCTGATGTAAAGCTGCAACCCCTAGTTGATTCTTACTAGCGTATAAATACGCATTTTTGCAGGGGTATTCTACTCAAAGTCTAGCACCACCTCTTCATCCAAGGGGTGGCATTGACAGCTAAGCACGTAGCCTTGCTCCAATTCTGCATCACTTAAGCCAAGGCTTTCGTCCATCGCCACTGTCCCTGAAATCAGCATCGCTCGACAGCTACTACAGGTACCGGCTTGACAGGAATAAGGGGGCTCAAGACCAGCCCTAATGGCAGAATCTAAAATATATTCATCCGCTTGGACGATTAGCTGATGTGTCTCGCCATCGAGTATGATAGCTACTGTTTGCTCTTGCAAGACATAGTCAGTTTCCCCATCGGAGATATGTTCTTGGCCTTTTTCATCTACTGCGTAGGAACGCGCAATTTCTTCTTCTGAGGGAAGGGGAGCAGAGTAATATTCTTGATAGATATCATCCGGATTTACGGCTTGCTTGATTAGGGCTTTTTCGGCTGCCTCCATCATCCCTGCCGGGCCACAGAGATAGTAGCGTTTGCGCAGCTCTCCTGCCATAAAAAGCTCCGAAATCCAATCAAATAAGCGTTCCTCATCGAGGCGTCCTCTAAAACCCGGCCAGCTATCATCAGCTCGGCTCAAGATGTATCTGATGTTCAGGCGGTCGCCGAACGCTTCCCTCAAAAAAGCCAGTTCCTGCCTAAATACAATGTCTGCCTCAGTGCGATTGCCATACCAAAGTGTCACTTTACTTCTGAGTTCTCCCTCCAAAACAGTCTGTAGCATTGACATCAAAGGCGTGATCCCGCTGCCCGCCCCAATAAATACATATTCCCTGCTCACTTCTGGATTAGGCACAAACGTAAAACTACCCATAGGCGGTAATACGGCTAATTCGTCCCCTGCTTTGTAGTGATCCCGCAGATGGTTAGACACCTTCCCACCGGGTACGCGTTTGATCGTTACCCGCAGGGATGTCGCCTGATGAGGGGCACTAGCTAATGAGTAGGCCCGACGTTCTTCTTGTCCATCAATCTCTACTTTGAGGGTAAGATATTGCCCCGCTTTGTATTGAAAAAGCGTCGGATCAGGATTCGCCAAAAATAGGCTATAAGCATCGGGACTTTCATCTCGAATCTCTTGGATAGGAAGGCTATAAAATCGGACTGACATAGGTTTAATGGATGCAATTTGAGAATACAAACTTACGGATAGAAAACAGGGCATAAAAACCTTAGTTTTTGTCAACGAATCTCATCAATAATCGTATCTTAGATAAGTGCAATGATTTAGGTTCTTATGTTGTAGGACTTTCATCAATCTGCCTCAAAATGAGCAGTTTACTATAGACACTAATTTATTTTTTGACCTACTAATTTCAATATATATGAAAGCTTCCCTCCCAAAAACCAACCTTCCTCGTTTGGTCATCATTGGCGGAGGATTTGGAGGTATCACCTTGGCAAAAAAGCTACGCAATCTGCCTATGCAGGTGGTCATGTTGGACCGTAATAACTACCATACTTTCCAGCCTCTGCTCTATCAGGTGGCGACTGGTGGTTTGGAGCCAGATTCCATTGCTTTCCCCTTGCGTAAAATGTTTGGTACGCAGGACAATTTATTCTTTCGTATGGCTGAGGTCGAGCGCATCGATCCTGGACTGAAAACAGTATATACCTCTATCGGCGAGGTCAACTACGATTATCTCGTCTTAGCTACGGGTAGTTCAACCAATTTCTTTGGCATGCAAGACGTCGAGGACCTTTCTGTGGGGATGAAAAGCATCCCAGAGGCCCTAGACCTTCGAAGTTTGATCTTGCAAAACTTTGAAATGGCACTGCAGACCAATGATCTCGCCCGCAAGGACACCTTACTTAAGTTTGTAGTTGTAGGCGGTGGTCCTACCGGAGTAGAGACTGCAGGTGCTTTAGCTGAGCTCAAGCGCCATGTACTCCCCAGCGATTATCCGGAGCTAGACTTAAGGATGATGGAGATCCACTTGATCGAAGCCAGTTCGCAATTGTTGAGCGGTATGTCAGAGAAATCTTCTGATGATGCTAAGCGTTCGCTTGAAAAGCTGGGTGTCCATATATGGCTAGAAAATAGAGTAACCGAGTACGAAGGCGATATCATTCAAACTGATAAAGGCAAAACCTTTGAAGCTAGCACCGTCATCTGGGCTGCGGGTATCAAAGGAAATTTGATCAATGGGCTTGAGGACGCCAAGCTCGCCGGAGGCCAACGCATCGAAGTGGATCGCTACAATAAAGCCTTTGGCTTTGAGGATGTATATGTGATTGGGGACCTCGCCTTAATGCGTACGGAGGAATATCCTAACGGCCATCCTCAGGTAGCACCTGGCGCGATCCAGCAGGGAGAACACCTTGGCCTCAACCTAGCAAAGATGCTAAAAGGTGAAGATGACTTAGTCGAATTTACCTACTATGATAAAGGTAGCATGGCCACTATCGGACGTAACAAAGCAGTTGTGGACTTCCGCAAGCTCCATATGAATGGCTTTGTCGCATGGTTGGCGTGGATGTTTGTTCACCTCCTTTACATGATCGGCTTCCGCAACAAACTCGTCGTCTTCGTTAACTGGGTCTGGAGTTATTTTACCTACGACAAGGGAACACGCGTGATTATACGGCCCTTTAAGAGTCGTAAAACAAAGAAGAAAAAAGAGTTCGCTTAGCGATCAGAAATATAAGAAGAGCCGCATGATCTGCGGCTCTTTTTTTGTCTTAAAGGGAGATCACTTCCACCCCTTCGGCAAGAAAGACAGGCGATATTTTATCTATCAGCACATTGCCATAGCCCCACTTGACATCGGGAAAGAAGGGTGAAAAAGCGAGGGCAACATACTCCGTTTGCGCTTGAAAAAAGAAAGTATACTTACCCCATTCCTTGCGATCTACGGAAGGACTTTGGGTCAAGATATCAACCTGTCCATTGTCTTTCCGCAATCCTAAGAGATAAAGCCCTAATGGATGTCCATAATCAGTTTTTACATGCTGATTGTCAATCTGGTACAAGTAATTTTCAGAATAGCAAGCAGAAAACTCTATCCTGTAGTATTGCTTAGGTTTAAGTGACTGCGTTAGTTCTTGGGCGATGTATTCGACTTTTCCCTGCGGATGAGCGAGTAAGCCAACGCATTTCTCTCCATAGCTAGATTCAATTTCTACTTCCGCGATTTCACTATCATGGTCATGGATATCTGGCAACCTTTTCCAGCCTAGGTCTAAATTAGCTTGCCAGTCTGAAGGAACCTTATTTTCCTCAGAAGCATCCTTTTCAAAAGAATCGTTCTTGAAGCGAGTAAAAACCGGCCCTACTTCACTTATTCGATCATTTTCTAAAATTTCATTTATTTCTTCCAAGTCCTCAAGGATTTGCTCCTCTTCCTCATCTTGGGAAGCTCCTGCCAGATAGGCCCCGCCTATACCTCCCGCATATACTGCGGTCTGCCTAATCATTTTGAACAGATTGACACAACCTTTTAGCTCGCCTCTGCCTTTGGGAATAATGAATTCAACATTCCCGTTTAGGTCAACTGCATAGCGCACATCTTTAAGCTTAATCCCTTTGATGTATTTGAGCACATGAGCACGGATGCTTCGATCCTCCTTGAGTACCTTGAGGCTGGCACTATGACTGACGGTCTGAATGACATCGTCAAAGTGGTAAGAAATCTCACTCAAGACCTTGCCTACATCTCCACTATATTGGGCGAGTTTTCCAGCTTGGACGTATTGCAATTGATAATTGGTATGGCTGGATACATAGTTGGATGCCTCTTTTACACTTTTTGAACCGAAGAGTTTTTTGGAAATCTTCCCACCAAAGACCATTGGCTTGGCTCTGAGGAACTTGGTGATTTTGGGCAGCACCACTTTAGCGGCTTGCTTACCGGCTTGTCGGCAAGAAATCGTAAATGACAGGGCACAAATAACGGATATGATTAATATGCTTTTTTTCATGATTTCGTTGATTAATATTGATGGATTATCAGAGGGAGTATCAATCCCTTAGTACAAAACAGGTTCAAGTTCAAAGGGAACATTTTGCTCAATCTCATGATCCATGATCTCGATTATTTCAGTGAGAGCGTTGAGCACCTCCTCTTTTCTTACTGCTAATTCGTCGATTTTTAGCCTTCCTTTGGGATCCGAAATGGCATAGAGCCCTTCCTCTTCTTCCTTAAACTTGTCCATCGGTAAAGTGGTATAAACCTGCAGGTCCTCTTGCTCTAGAAGATGCGAGGCGAATTGATTCAACTTTTCCAGTCGCTCTTCCTTAGTCAAGTCTAAACAAGGGTTGATAAAGCTGTAAAACAGTTTTTCCAATGCCTGTCCAGAGATCGATTTATCATTAAATACCCTTGAGAGGTAGTTGGATAAGTGCATCAGGATCTCCTGACTAAGACATACCGCACTGCCACAAATAAAAGTGGTAATGTTCATTTCATTCCGAGGAGAAAGGATGATCGCGTAGCGCCGAGACTTGGCATTTTCAAAAATTTGAGTATTGTACTTTTTCAGCTTGGTAAAGTCCCTTTCTTCGGCTTTAAAATCCTCTGAAGGCAAAGAAATCACGGTCAATATGCTGGTTGCTCTTCGAAATGCGGGAATTTTTGCTAAGGCTTTAATCCTCTTCTCAATCGATTCAACCTCAAATATGCCTCTATATTTCTCTGCTTTGATGGGCATGAGGCTCAAGCCTCTCACGATGGGGGCATCTTTGCTCGCTCCTGCACTGATACTGGGTGGCTGTAAAGAATCAAGAAATAATTGAGATATCGGATGCTTTTTGGCCTCTTTAGTACTCTTCTCATTGTAAGCCACCATATTTAGCCCCCACAAGTTGGTCCGCAGGTCGGCAGGATCAAGCTTGATGATCTCACTCCGGCCTATCCCATACTTTTCCCAGTCTTTTTTGCTGACCTCTTTAGGATCGATTTGGGCAAGCAGTAGGTTCTGAATTTGCTGCGCGACAAAGTCATTGGTAATTTTTTCAAACTTCCCGATGCTGACCGAAGGTTCCAAAGATTCTCCCTCTAGCTGTTGAGCAAAGCTGTAGTTAGAGATCAAAGTCATGCAGTTCCAGGGAAAAGCATTGGACCTGACACCCTTGGCGGAGGGAGGACTTGACTGAGGATGGTTTTCCAGATACAAATTGGAGAGTAGGCGACAGAGTAGCCTCCCTGTGTTCAAAAATATGTGATTGTGCAACTTGAGCTTATTGGGGATATTAGGCAATACACAGAGCGAATGAGAAAAGGGAGGAGCATCCACTAGCCCGACTTTATCATCTTTTAAAGATTCTCTCAGCTTTATATTATTAGTCTTGCTCGCTTCCCTGATTCGCTCCGATATAGCATATTTTTGGGCACGGCCAAATACTGATGACATCCCTGACCCAGTACCGCCTCCACTGCTAAATATGTAAAAGTACATCTTGGTGGGATTGATCTTCAATCCTGCAGTGTTGACCAAAAAAGTAAAAAAGTTTTGCCAGTTCTTAGAATTGATAGTCTCAGGGGCAACAGACAAATACTTGTAGGCTTGATGCTCTCCTGAAACTTGCAGGTGTCCAGCCCCTCCTTTTGATTCCAATTCAATCGGGTTGAAACGGGAATTCCTTTCCCCTATTAAAGATTTTTCGTTGAAAGCATGCATATCTAAGTCAACCGTAAAAATCAGCGGATTGACAGATAGGGGTCTGAGATTTTGAGCGCTTAAGAGCCGGCTCAATCGGTTTCGATTTCCCTCGCCTTCCTGCGAAATAGCCTCATCTATTTTTTCTTGCACGTATTCGCAGATGTTGCCGCCACATCTTCCAAAACCAATCAAGCAGGAAGATTGCTGTCGTTCACTTTTTTCGATCAAATAGGGCTTAATTAGCTCTAAATAAGCTTCAACTTTGGGTTTTAATATTTCGCCTGTTTTATCAAATATTCTCCCCAGGAAGTAATTTGTTACAAAGTTTGGGTCCATTTTTTTGTGTTTTTTAGAAATGTTTTGTCGTACTCTAGAGGTGAGCGTTCTGCTGCGCAGAACGCTTTTCTCTACCAATAAAAAGCTAAAGGAATACAGAAGAGATCCGGCAGGCCGCTACTCAAATTTTCTCACCTTTGTCAAGTGCCCCACTAAGTCTCCCGTAATCACACTGACGATCTCTTCGACCACAGTATTGTTTAAGGATTCAAAATTGGAATTGATATTAGCGGCTACACTATTAGGAATTTTCTCGGCCAATTTTTCGGGGAAACTATTGTACTCATAGATCAATACACCAGCGATAATCGGAATGATAATCCAGGCTAGTGGTATTCCCGTTATACCGACTAGCGCTAGCAGCGCGATGATCGCTTTCCCTACTACCGTTTTGATAAGTATGCCCACGCCGATTTTCTTGATCGCCATCAAAATCACTGACTTTAAGACTCCCGAAGCAAGCGCCTTGGCTACCACAATCCCAATCTGCTGCATGAGAATTTTACCCATCCCAGTGGCCATAAATTTTCCTATCGCGGCCATGAGATTTTGTCCCATAGTCGAAGAAAGAAAAGAAACGATACTATCTGAGACCGAATCGATCATCCGTCCTGCAATCGAAGAGGCAGATTCATCGGCCAACAAGGTCTTAATTTCGTGCTTGAGCCAAGTCTGATTAGCCTTAATATCCTTGGCAAGGATATCTTTGATAATTCGACTCTGCCTGATTTGATTAGAAATCCCCTCAGAAATCTTTTCCTGTACCTCTTCCCCAGAATAGAATCCAACTATGGCCTGCTCCGTAGCTTTTAGCACTACAGGAGTTACGCTGCTTTCGATAGCATAACCCTCATATTTGTCCTCACGCATATAGGCAATCAATACCTGTGCGTACTCCAAACTGGCACTCAGCTGGACTTCTCTTTTGAAGGTACCGTTTTTGACCAATCGAAAAGAAAGGCAAGTCGAAGGTTCCAAATCCATTAAGGCAAAACGGATTTTCCGTCTTATTTCATAGCCTAAGGCGCTTTTATCCGCTTCGATCGCTTGCGCAATCTCTCTGTAGTCAATCACACTATTGAGAAAGGTGGATGCAGCTTGATTATACATGATTTTGCTTGTTTAAAGATGAAAAAACTAGGGATGGATTGGGCAATAAGGTGCCAGCGGCTCAGAGACTGAGCCTTGCCTGTAAGCCGCTAACACCTTTAATTGCTTATTTCACAAGAATTTTGATTGGCTGATAATGCACCTGATTAGAATGTAGTTTCAAAACATAGTAACCAGCGGTCAGAGATTCCGGCAGTTCAAAGCGCTGTACCAATTCTCGGCTCATTTCCCATTTCGCCACTACCTGACCTTTGTAATTGTAGAGCCTCAATTCCCCCTCTAACTTATTTGCACTTGCAAAGGCTAAGCTAAAGTGATCATGCGCAGGATTGGGGTAGAGTCGTACTTCTAGCTCATTGAACTTTTCAATAGCTGTCGCCTGGAAGAAAAATGCGTCTGAAATTTCTGATACACAGCCATTAAGCGAACTCAGTTCGACTTGAAAGCTCGCGCTGCCTGATTGAGGCACGTAGAAGGCGCTATTGGCATTAGGAATTAACTGCCCATCTTCATACCACTGGAAGATACCATTGCCACTTGCAAATAGCGTATCGCCATTACTTGTGATAGTTGGCATTGCGGGAGCCACTTCGACTAGGATATCTTCAGTCGCGATATCACTACAACCATTGGCATCGGTATAAGTGTAAGTGATCGTATGTGTGCCAGCGCCAGCCATTTGCGGATCAAAGACACCATTACTAACCCCAGCTCCGCTGAACGTTCCCCCCATGGGGCTTCCGCCACTTAAGCTCAAGGGATTGGCGTCTAAGCAAAGCGGGCTAAAACTCTGCAAGCTTACATTCGGGCTCGGTGAGACTGTGATATCGCGTTGGGCGAAGCCACTACAGCCATTGGCATCTGTGTAAGTGTAAGTGATCGTATGTATGCCAGCACCTACTATTTGTGGATTGAAGACGCCATTGACCACTCCAGCGCCGCTGAACGTTCCTCCCATGGGGCTACCCCCGCTCAAACTCAAGGGATTGGCTCCTGAGCAAAGTGTACTAAAGCTTTGCAGACTCACTGTAGGACCTGATGAGACCGTGATATCGCGTTGGGCGAAGCCACTACAACCATTAGCATCCGTATAAGTGTAAGTGATCGTATGTGTACCAGCGCCTACTATTTGCGGATTGAAGACGCCATTGACCACTCCAGCTCCGCTGAACGTTCCTCCCGTGGGGCTTCCGCCACTTAAGCTCAAGGGGTTGGCTCCTGAGCAAAGCGTACTGAAGCTCTGCAAACTCACTGTAGGACCTGATGAGACCGTGATATCGCGTTGGGCGAAGCCACTACAGCCATTGGCATCTGTGTAAGTGTAAGTGATCGTATGTGTGCCAGCACCTACTATTTGTGGATTGAAGACGCCATTAACCACTCCAGCGCCGCTGAACGTTCCTCCCATGGGGCTTCCGCCGCTCAAGCTCAAAGGATTGGCTCCTGAGCAAAGCGTACTAAAGCTTTGCAAGCTCACTGTAGGACCTGATGAGACCGTGATATCGCGTTGGGCAAAGTCACTGCAGCCATTAGCATCCGTGTAAGTGTAAGTAATCGTATGTGTGCCAGCGCCTACTAGCTGCGGATTGAAGACGCCGTTGACCACTCCAGCGCCGCTGAACGTTCCTCCCGTGGGGCTTCCGCCACTTAAGTTTAAGGGATTGGCTCCTGAGCAAAGCGTACTGAAGCTTTGCAAGCTCACTGTAGGACCTGATGAGACCGTGATATCGCGTTGGGCGAAGTCGCTACAGCCATTGGCATCAGTATAAGTGTAAGTAATCGTATGGCTACCCACACCCGCTAGTTGCGGATTGAAAACACCATTACTAACCCCAGCGCCGCTAAACGTTCCTCCCGTGGGGCTACCCCCGCTCAAACTCAAGGGATTAGCTCCTAAACAGAGCGTACTAAAGCTTTGTAGACTCACTGTAGGACTTGGTGAGACCGTAATATCACGTTGGGCGAAGTCGCTACAGCCGCTCGCATTGGTATAGGTATAAACGATGGTATGGGTACCAACACCTGCTTGTTGAGAGTTAAAGAGCCCGTTACTGACGCCTGGCCCACTAAAGGTTCCACCACTAGGATTACCGCCACTGAGGGTAAGGGGATTAGCGTCTTGGCAAAGCGTACTAAAACTTTGCAGGCTAACTGTAGGATTAGCAACAATAGTGATATAGCTGTTTTGAGTTACATTATCCGTCCCTCCCGCACCAGTAGCTTGCAAACTAACACTATAAGTTCCGGGTGAATTATAGGTAACAGTAGGAGAAGTTTGCGTACTACTACTGGGACTACCTCCGGGGAAACTCCAAAGATAGGAACTAGCGTTGGTAGATAAATTATTGAAGGTGATCGGATCGCCCACACAGACGGTAGTGTTGTTGACTGTGAAACCCGCAAGCGGAGGCGAAGCACAAGTGTAGGTGATCGGATTAGGAAAGGCCACTCGGTTATCCGCTTCATCCGACTCTAAAATATCATTATTGACATCGATTAAGTATCCGATATAATAAGCAGTGCCTGGAGTGAGGCCACTAATGCTGCAGAGATCCACCGTTATGGTTTGGAAGCTATTTGAACCTGGCGCAATCGTAGGTACTGTAAGGGAACCCAATGACTCATCGAGGGTGGAAATGTATGAATTGGTGGAAGCAAAGAATTCAATTGTTGAGCTGGCGGCGTTAGAGACACCATTGTTGAGTAGGGTAACATCAATCGTAATGCTTGAGCCATTGACACTAAGGTTATCTGTGCCTGTAGTCAGGTTGGCTTGGGAGGCAGTGCAATTAAAGTTCAGGGAAGGACTAAAGTAACTATCGTTGTCAGATTCATCGGATTCCGAGACATCATTGTTATTATCAATGATATAACCGATATAATAGCTCGTCCCCGTATTAAGGCCACTGATATTGCAGAGGTCCACCGTAAAGACTTCTGGACTGTTGGCTGAGGGCGCTAAACTACCAACGCTCACTGTACCGAGGGAAACATCAGCATTGGAAATAATCGTATTGGTAGAGGCAAAAAACTCCAGCGTTGAACTCGCAGCAACAGCACCGCCGGTATTGCCTACCGTTACGTTTACAGTAATGACCGAGCCATTTACCGCTAGATTATCAGACAAAGGGCTCAGGTTGGCTTGGGAGCTGGAGCAGTTAAAACTGATAGAGGGACTAAAGTAACTATTATTGTCGGATTCATCGGATTCCGAGACATCATTGTTATTGTCAATGATGTAGCCGATATAATAGTTTGACCCAGCATTAAGGCCACTGATATTGCAGAGGTCCACTGTAAAGACTTCTGGACTATTGGCTGAGGGCGCTAAACTACCAACGCTCACTGTACCCAAGGAAACATCAGCATTGGAAATAATCGTATTGGTAGAGGCAAAAAACTCCAGCGTTGAACTCGCAGCAACAGCACCGCCGGTATTGCCTACCGTTACGTTTGCAGTAATGACCGAGCCATTTACCGCTAGATTATCAGACAAAGTGCTCAGGTTGGCTTGGGAGCTGGAGCAGTTAAAACTGATAGCGGGACTAAAATAGCTGTCATTATCGGATTCATCGGATTCCGAGACATCATTGTTGTTGTCAATGATATAACCGATGTAATAGTTTGACCCCGCATTAAGGCCACTGATATTGCAGAGGTCCACCGTAAAGACTTCTGGACTATTGGCTGATGGCGCTAAGCTACCAACGCTTACTGTACCTAGGGAAACATCAGCATTGGAAATAATCGTATTGGTAGAGGCAAAAAACTCCAGCGTTGATGCGCCAGCACTAGCGGTTCCATCATTCTCAACGGTAACATTTACCGTTAATGCAGAACCATTTAGATTGATGTTATCTGAGATTGGGGTTAAGTTAGGGCTCCCGCCACCACCAGAACCACCACCGCCAACGTTAATGGTAGTCATACTTGACTCATTAAGCCGATAGACCGCTCCACTGGTATTTTTGATGGTCATATAAAGCGTATTACCATTAGGGGTGATGGCGACATCAGCAGAGTTGACAAAGGCTCCCCCTAGCGAGGCGATCCCAGTAGCTTGGGTTTGGTTTGCATTGATGCGGACGAGTACTCCGCTGCCACCCAAACCGCCCAGTGTACTCCCTATTGGACCAGTACTGACATAGAAATCACCATTAGGACCAGTACACATGCCTCGGCTAGTAATGTCAACCCCTCCGATTTTTACTTGTGGCAAATCTGAAGCAGGCGAATTGTTATCAAAGTCGTAGTCAAAGCCAACAGCCTGATCAAACGCTTGAATCGTTGGTGAGGACAAAGTCGTCAGTACTAATCCGTTGTTATTGACCGCCACCCCTCGGGGCAGGGCATTATTTGGCGAAGTTGTCGCCAAGGAAGAAGCCATGACCTTGGCCCCCACAATATTACCGCTAGATTTAGAAATTTGGATCCGAGCGACAAAAGGATGTGAAACCGATAGTCCAGAGACAAATAAGTACAGATTAGAACTAGTCTCATAAATTGCGATATCGCCATAAGTCGCAAAGGCTGGCTGAATAATCCCGCCAAGATTACCAAAGCTTCCAGCATTGAGATCGTAAATGTTGGTGGCGTCGATACCGATCTGTTTACAATTAAACAGAAATGCAGGATTGGGATTGCTAGGGTCTATGGAAAGGACATCGCCATTGGGGGCCAAACCAATGATAAATCCCGTAGAAGGAATCCTTGCCATACTAGGGAAGTAGTCAAAAGTGGTGAATCCTCCATATGGGACAAAGTTAAGTTGGGCCCCATTAGGCGCATATCGGCTAATCGCCACATTAAAGGTCCCATCGTGGCTCACCAAGATATTGCCAGCATTGTCAGTTTCCACTCCAACAGGCACTTGCAGCGATTTGAAAAGCGTAAACTGCGCCTGAGAGTGGAGATACATAAATCCCAACAAACAGAGCGTGAAGCACGATTTTATCCATTGGGATAGCGTTAAAGAGTGGTGGGTCGTAATTTTCATTGGTCTAAATTTTTGACATATAGGTTTCCTAGGCGTGTTTTCACACACAAATTTTTATCATTTGCTAGAATGGGCCCCGAAGGCCTAAGATTTATTTGACTTCGCGTTCTTCGAAGAAGAAAGGCTCAAACTGATCGATATTTGATTGAAAATCAGAAGAGCTGTTTTTTCTCGTTAGCTGAAAATATTTACGGGCCGAATCCGTTTTTTGCAGTTGCCAATAGGCAATACTTAGATACCAAAGCTTCAAACTTTTCAGCTCATTTTTAGCCGTATCGAGCGGATACAAATATTGTAGGGCCGAATCCGCATGGCCTAAACCTATGTAGGCGTTTGCAAGCATGGTCTTTACCGTATCCACATGGATTTGATCTTGGAGCGTGCGCTTGAGTTTGGGTACCGCAGAAGCCCAATCCTTGCCCTGATAAGCGCTATTGGCCAATTGGAATCGATCCTCAGGATTGCCACTCATAAGCACTCGTTCGAAGATTAGGGCCTCCTCAAAACCAAGCATCTCATTGGTAATGGCCATTTGCTCGGCCAGAGGATCTGCTTGATTACGCCAAAATAAGCCCGCCAAGCCAAGCAGAACCAAGATCACAGCAGCAATACTTAAGTTCCGCCAAGAATAAAGCGTTCGTACTTTCGCTTCTTGATCCCATGCTGCTAGTTTGTTGGCAAATAATCCTGCGTCAAAATCTGCTTCAAGCGCTTGAAACTGCTCTTGCCAATATTTGAGGGCAGGGCGCTCCGCCAAAACCTTGGTCCAAGCCTCCACTTCGGCTGCTGTCATACTCTGTCGAGCAAACGCTTCAATTTGCTCCCACTCAGACTCAGTAGGCGGTTCGTTTATATATTTAGATGCCATCTTGCTGCGCTTTAAGCTTGATCAATTTTTGGATGCAACGATACTTGGTGGTTTTTAGCGTACCTTGATCTTTAGATAAAATAGTAGCGATTTCTGCATAGGATTTCTTTTGATAGTATACCAACTCCAGCAGTTCTTGACAGCTGGGCGAAACTTGCTTTAACAAGCGACCTAATTTCTCATAGTAGGCCATTTCTGGTCCCTCTATTTCTGATTCGCTTACTTGTCTGTCCAAATCCAGTTCAACAAAAGAAGCCTTGGCTTGCTCTCCCCTTGAGCGCAGAATGAGAAAACGTAATATCCCTTTGAGGTAAGCTAAGAGACTGGGCGTCTGCTCAGCCTGAATCTTGCGATCTCGAATCTTTTTGAATAGCGTGATCATAGCTTCTTGAATTAAATCAGATTGCTCGGACTTAGGAATCCCCCGAGAGCTAAGCCAAGGAACAAGTTCTTGCTTAGCACGGTGGTAAAAGGAGCTGATAAGCCGATCATCTCCCTCAAGAAATGCTTTGAAGACGTTTTTGTCAGACTCAGGCTTTTTCTTAGCCTGCCATGGAAGTTTTGCCATCGACTCGAGCGTTTACACCAAAAACCGTCTGCGTATTTCTTTAACATTCTAAGCCTACTTTTACTTACTTATCAGGCAGAATGGGAAAAAGTGAACAATCAGACTGATTTTTTTTGAAAAAATTTAACCTCTAAGTATTCAGACCATAGTAAAAAGTATGAAGACTGGCCTAAAAAGGGCCTTAAAGATCTCATAAAGCAATTTTTCTTCATACTCTGTGCCCGTACTTAAGTCCAGAGTAAAAAGTATTTAGTACCGAGAAAAAAGGTCCCCCTAAACCCCGTTTTCATAGGTCTTAATCCTGCTAAGCACTTAACATTAGCGCCTCATTTGTCCCCCTTCCCCATTTAGAATGAGACCGGCCCAGAAAAAAGGATGCTGAAAACGGTCCTGCTTTTCGTTTTGCAGCAGATGCAATTTCGCATCTCGTAATGCCTTTCTCCGACTTTTTCCGGCCGATAAACCTCGATAAAATTGCTCTACCAACTGGACCGAAGATTTTTCGTCTATCTGCCACAAGGACATCACTAAACTAGGGCAGCCGGCATTGAAAAAGCCACTAGCAATCGAGTGCATCCCTTCCCCTCTTTTACTTTTGCCGATCCCCGTCTCACAAGCCATCAGAATCGCGATATCCGCTTTGATATCCATCCCAAATAAATCACGCACATAGAGGTAGCCATCATTGTCAGGAGCAGCGTTGGCCGAAGGCTTGGTAAAAATGAGCCTCGACTTCAAGGGTCTTTGCCAGTTGACTTGACCATGGGTAGCAAATAGTAAAATGTCCGCAGATTGGCCATAGGATCGAAAATTCTTCTCCAAGGCATCTTTACCGATATAACTTTTTCCTTGAAAAAGTTTGGATGCATTTTCTAGCATTTCTTCCGAGGAAGTTAGCTGAGGCAAGCCCACATAATTCCGATCTAAGGCTTGTCCGTCTTTGACAGACTGAGTATAACTACTTTTCACCGCATCATTAAACAAGGGGGCGAATCCAATGAAACTTAGTTCCTTCCTGTTCTCTGGCTCCCTATTTAAGCCAGACTGCAGCAAATCGCCCAGCGTGAAAGAGTAGGAGATAGGATGATCTTCCACTATGTATTTGCCGCCACCGGCCATTTGCCCATCTTTTGATTGATACAAGGCTTCAAAGGGTAAATACTGCAAGGGACCGTCGGGAATAATCAAGAGTTCTTTTCGCTTAGCGTGCGCGTACCAAGGAGCAAGCAAAGTGTTAAATAAGACATTACCCTGGGCTTGGAGCTCTTCGAGCCCCCCTTTGTATTGATTGAGTGTCTGACGAAAATCTTGTACCAAAACATCCAAGCTATCTTCCCCGATAGGCAAGGAGATTAAGAAGCTGCTGTCTTGGCTCAGCCCCATCAGATAGGTGGTCGTATCCCCCACCATAAAGTGCAATAAGAGGGCGGAGTCAGAGGGTAAAATCTGTCGAGCTTCCGCTAACTGTAAAATGTTAGGTTGATATTTGAGGCGGTAAAAGGTGGGGGCTTTTTGCGCTAAGTCTTCTAAGAGGCGTTTATATTTTTTTTCAACTTCGTTTAACGATTCTTTCCGGTTTTTGAGCAAGGATTTGGAACTACTTTCCCAGAAGTAATTAGAAAAAATTTGTCTCCGTAGCACATTGATCCGGTTTTCGGCTTGGCTGATGTGGCTAAGCAGCGAATCTACTTGCAGATCAATTTTGCTAGCCCAGCGATCTAGGAGCATTTCTTGTAAGCTACGAGCGTGATAACTCTGCATTAGCCCCAGGGCAGACTCTAAATAGAGGCTGTCCTGACTTTGCTGATAACGTAACTGAGCCACTCCTAAGGCTCCCTCAAAAGCATGCGTAATGATACCGGTCAAAGATTCTTTTGAATCTTGGGTTTTGAAGCCTCGTCTTAGACGCAAAGAATAAGCCTGAAATTGAAGATATTTTTGCCAAGCCAAGTCCAATTCAGTAGCATCTTTACTTTTATCAAAGGCTTTTTTGTGAGAAGACGCGAGCCCACTGATGGAGGATAACATAGAGCCAGGACTAAAGAGAAAATCCTCCTTTGAATCTAGCCCTTCAAAAAATATGTTATCAGGACTAGGCTGATTGACTTCAACGGCACGCTGGTACAACTGTTTGGCCTTGTTGTAATGCCCCGCCTCATACTCTACCTTCCCCCAAGCATTGAGAATGGTCACTTGACCAGGATGATAATCGAGTCCGTTTTCGGCGAGTATGTAGGAAGCCTGTGAGAAATAATCGCTCGCAGAAACGTAATCCTTCTTTTGGAAAAAAGTCCAAGCAACCTCGCCCAAAATGTAGGCTTTAGGCTGCACATCTGGTATTTCACGGACGAGATTGATGGCTTCGCGATAGTAATATAGGGCAGAATCGTATTGTTGGGCTGATCGGAGGGCGTTGCCATAGGTTTTATGATACTCATAGGCTAGCTCAATCGAAGGATTGGGGACCTTTTGGTAGAGAAGCTGGGCTGTTTTGACTACTTCTAAGGCCGAGTCTGCCTTTTCTTCGGAGACCAAGATATTGGCCAAATTACAATAGATATTGATGAGGAGTGCATAAGCGCTATCTGCTTTGAGGGCGCTTTGGAGGGCTGCACTGACATGATATTTAGCCGCCGGCACCTCCCATATAGAGTAATATCCTACACCGAGGTTTTTTTGAAGTAAGGAATTCGATTCGTACTCTTTAGAGTTCTTAGGTTCTCCAAGAGATTTGATCATCTCCCAAGCTTTTTCATAATAAACCAATGAAAGCTCATAATTTCCGGCTCCTCCATAGGTAGAAGCTAGGTTGCTAAAATTTTCGGCGAGATTACGAGCATCATATAATGGAGGAGCCTCTTGAAAGCGTAAACTATCGATTATCGCTTCTCTATGAAAATAAGAGAGGGCAGAGTCATAATCGCTTACTTCGTGAAAGGTGTAAGCTAAATAGTTACAGGCCTCGGCCACCATCTCATGATTAGGCGCAAGCGTTTGCTGCCAATTTTGATAAGCTAATCGATAATTGTCGATGGCTTGATAGAGATCTCTTTCGCCATAATAACACCAATCTCCCCTCACAAAATAGAGCATGCCACGATCTGCTTGCTCTTCATTGACTTTGGCTTCCAGCAAACTCAATAGACTATCTGCCCTGACAAATTCTTTGTTACCGATTAGATAGTTAATCTGATCTATTTGCGTCGAATCAGAAAGTGTGAGCTCAGTAAGATGTGCGGTATGAGCAGTATGAGCGTTCTTGGAACAAGAATACAAATAAATGCCTAGGCCGATCAAAAGAACGAGCCAACACCACCTGGCAAAACCAGATAAGAGAGTATTAAACATGGTCATTAGGGCTTTTCGTTAAACGAAAGATAGGAATATTTCCCTATTTGAGCCTATCAATACGCAATGATTATGGTTTTATTCGTCCAGAGTTGCGCTACCTACCCCACTTTCTTAATTGATCAATAATCTGATAATCCTGTTCATTTTTGATCAATGCACCTTCAAAGGGAGGCAGTTTATCCTTGAGATTGACTTCTTCTAGCTCTTTGAGGCTAATACGCTCGAGGATGATCAACTTGAGCCAATCGAGTAATTCACTCGTAGAGGGCTTCTTCTTTAGTCCTTTGATGTTGCGAAGGTCATAAAACACTTTCAGTGAACGCTGCAGTAGATCTTCACTGAGTTTGGGAAAATGCACATCTACGATGCGCTTCATCGTCGCGGCTTCAGGAAATTGGATATAGTGAAAAAAGCAGCGTCTCAAAAAGGCGTCTGGCAGTTCTTTTTCATTGTTGGAGGTGATAATAACGATAGGTCGGTTCTTCGCGACGATGGTTTTTTGCAACTCGTAGCAATAAAACTCCATCTTGTCCAACTCTAGCAAAAGGTCATTAGGAAACTCTATGTCAGCTTTGTCAATTTCATCAATCAGTAGTACCACTTGTTCCTCAGCCTCAAAAGCTTCCCAAAGTTTCCCTTTTTTGATATAGTTGGCGATGTCATGGACACTGTCTGAGCCTAGCTGCGAGTCTCTCAGGCGTGAAACTGCATCGTATTCATACAGTCCCTGCTGGGCGATAGTGGTGGATTTGATATGCCAGCTGATCAGGGTTTTGTTGAGGGATTGAGCGATTTCTTGCGCGAGCATGGTTTTCCCAGTGCCCGGTTCTCCTTTGACGATAAGTGGTTTTTGCAGGTGTATCGCAGCATTAACGGCAATTTGCAAGGCTTTGGTAGCTACATATTGGTCCGTTCCCTGAAATTTAGACATAGAGTAATGGATATTTTTTGATCTGGTCGCCTAGATTGGCCCGATTTTCGCAATAAAAATAATGAATCTCTAGCAGATTACGATCTGTTAACAAAAAGAGAAAAATCTTACATCCCGATCTCCCCGATCTGGATCCTTATTCCGATGTTTTTAGGGGGTCAGTCGCCGCTGTACCCCAATTTTTCTGCATTTTCCTGCCGAACATTACTTCGCGTGCGGGAAATATCCCTTTTTATACTAATTTAAAGGTGTCTAAAGAAAGCTACGCTTTTGGAGGACATCCTAAATGCTACGTAATCCATAGATAGCCCTGCTTTAAAATCCAGTGGTTATCGCTTAGAAACAGTCTTTGGCGCAGAATCTTTTCTGCGCCTTTTTTTATCTTTCTGTCACAAATCGTTTGCTCATTCGTCCTGTGCAAAAACTTATGCACAGGATTAAGAAAATTCACCGTTTCGCCTCTATTGGGCTAGTTTTGTTTATCGCCCTTCATCTGTTCAACCACCTACTCGCTTGGGGAGGGATAGGCTTGCATCAATCTTTTATGGAGGATTTTCGCCTCATTTATCGTCATCCAATCGGAGAAGGCATCCTTTTTTTACTAATCATTGCTCAAATCGTCAGTGGCATTTGGCAAATCAAGCAAATTCCAAAAGCAGAACGCGCCCAAAACAGATTGCAAATATACTCTGGGCTCTATCTGATATTTTTCCTTTTGGCTCATACTTCGGCAGTGCAAATGGCTCGTTACCTTTCTGAGCTAGACACCAATTTTTATTTTGCCTCCATTGTGCTGCTTGATCATAGTTCTCGCATTTTCTTTATTCCTTATTACAGCTTGGGCATTTTGGCCTTCTTCGCTCATATTGGGACGGGGCTCAGCTGGTATCTACCTCGAAGGTATCGTCAAGCCTTCCTCTGGAGTTTGATCGGCCTTGCTTTGATCGTAGCATTGAGTATCATTGCCTTGTTTTCAGGCTGGGTCTATGAGGTTCCGCGACTAGCGGATTACGAAAAAGCACTGATATTTTGATAGAAAAGAGTTTAGCATACCGTCCCTTACTGCTACATATTGCCTACAATATGCTCGGCAGTATGGCCGCTGCGGAGGATGTGGTCCAAGAGGTTTTGACAGATTTTCTAGTCCTAGACCACGCCCAAATCAATTCTAGCAAAGCCTATCTCTCCCGCATGGTCAGTAATCGAAGTTTGGACCTTCTGCGCCATTTGCAGCTAGAGCGCGCCCAATACACCGGCCCTTGGTTGCCAGAGCCAGTGGTTGAAGCTGCTTGGGAGCCAGAGCAGCAGACGATTTCCTTGGCTTTACTCCATCTTATGGAACGCTTATCTCCCAGCGAAAGAGCCGTTTATGTACTGAGAGAATGCTTTGATTGGGATTATGAGGCAATCGCAGATCTGGTAAATAAGCGTTCGGCTAATTGCCGCCAACTCCTAAAACGCGCCAAAGACAAACTCTCTCAAGCTCATCATGTCCAAGCCATCAACCCCAACCAAATACAAAGCCTCAGCCAGGCATTTATTACCGCCAGTCAGGAGGCCAATTTTGAACCACTCAAAGCATTATTGGCCGAAGAGATCAATATGCTCAGCGATGGGGGAGGCAAAGTTATCGCGGCGCTTAAGCCGATCATCGGTTCGGAAAGTTGTATTCGCTTTTTGCAGGGCATTCAAAAACAGATTTCAGCAGAAGCGCGTTGGGAGGTCAAAATCATTCATGGGGATTGGACCCTACTAATCTGGGAAGACGATCAGCTCCAATCCGCTTTGATCGTGATTTGGCAGGACGGGCTGATTTTCAGGCTCTTTTCCTATCTCAATCCCGATAAAGTGAAACGGCTTGAAATGCAGTTAAAGCACTTGGATTGATTTTAGTTTTGTGCCCGCTGCGCGGAACGCTTATTTGAGTACTGAGACAGAAGTATAAGGACTGCGATGGGAGTTATTCTACTTAAGTACTGAGTAGTAAGTATCCCGAAAGCTTTCGGGAGTATGCAGTACAGAAGAAATGGTCTAGATGAACCGCATAGCTCTATTTTTCCTAGGTCTTAATCCTAAATACTATTGTCTCAGTACTTAAAGTTAAGCGTTCTGCAAAGCAGAAAACTAGCCAAAAGCCCCTTAGCTTGACGCCTATGCGGGAACGCAGAACGCTTATCCTAAGCTAGATTGTCAGGCTCTACTACTATTTCCTCTTCCACGATCTCTGGTATATCCGTTTGTGCTTTTTGGAGTGGGACATTGTGCTGGACTCTATAGACAAAACCCGCTAGGCTTGCCCCTAAAAAAGGCCCTACCACATAGATCCAAATAGGACTCCAGTTGGCGGCAAGGACGTTGGGAGCGACCCCTAATGCGGGATTGTAAGCACCACCAGAGATATGATGCCCCACATAAAATATACCCGCTAAGGTTCCGCCAACGGCGAGACCAAAATAGGAGTTACCAATGGCCGCCTTACCCGTACAAACGTTGAGATAGACCAAGGCCAGCAGAAAAGTCAAAAAGGTCTCGACCAAAAGGGCTTGAATAGTAGAAGCGCTGCCAGCCTGCCCGAGGATATAACTAAAGCTATCGTCTTGCACGAGAATTTGTACCAAGGCCACGGCTCCAATCGCCGCCAAAAGTTGCGCCAACACATAAAAACCAGCCTCTTTCCAAGCAAATCCACCTCGTACTACTACCGCTAAAGTGATCGCGGGATTGTAATGCGCTCCTGAAATAGGTTGCCCCATGTAGATCAGTCCCATCACCGTAGCTCCCAAAGCAATCGCCGTTAAATGCGGATACTCAGCACTGATGGACAATCCAAGGACCAGCACCCAAAAAAATGTGCCGATAAATTCAGTAAGATATTGCTTCATGAATTAGGAGTATTGGAGGTTTCGGTATTGTTGAAATAACAATTTTTTTTTGCCCTCACAAAAAAGTGACCTCTCTTAAGGGCATGCGTCTTCTACTTGTATAAAGTTTGGAATTATATAAATTACGCTATACAAACATTAGTTAAACCTTTAAAAATCACACTATGCTTAAGGAATTTAAAGAATTTGCCATTAAGGGTAATATGCTCGACATGGCAGTTGGTATTATCATTGGTGCAGCATTTGGTACCGTGATTTCTTCATTGGTAGCAGACATTTTGACGCCCCTCATCTCTGGCATCTTTGGGACACCTGACTTCAAGGATCTGTACGCTATCCTCAAAGCCGCCACCGAGACCCCAGAAGGTCCAGGATTAGATGCGTTTCGTAATGCCGGTGGTGTAGCAATCGCCTATGGTAACTTTATCAACCAAGTGATCTCGTTCCTATTGGTAGCGCTGGCATTGTTTTTCGTGATCAAAGGTATGAATTCACTCAAACGCAAAGAGGAAGAAGCCCCAGCAGCTCCACCAGAGCCCTCAGCTGAAGAAAAATTACTCACCGAGATTCGCGACGCCCTCAAAGCACAGGGCTAGGTAACAAAAAAAGATATATTTTAAAGGCGGCTTTACAGTCGCCTTTTTTTATCCTGCAACTATCCCCTCGTAATGGCTGGTACGATAAGCCTCAAGCGTATTACGCAGCAAGATCGCCACCGTCATCGGCCCTACCCCGCCAGGTACAGGAGTAATAAAACTGGCTTTCTTAGAGACATTTTCAAAATCGACATCTCCGACTAAACGGCTACCAGACTTCCGGCTAGCGTCTGGGATACGATTGATACCGACATCTATGACTATAGCTCCCTCTTTGATCATGTCAGCAGTAATCAGATTAGGCTTGCCCACCGCAACAATGATGATATCCGCCTGCGGTACAATACGCTTTAGCTCATCAGCAGGGGTATATTTATGGCAAAGGGTGACAGTAGCTTCACCCGGTTGACCTCCTCGCGACATCATGATAGAAGTAGGTCGCCCAACGATACGACTACGCCCGACCACCACACAATGCTTGCCTTTGGTAGGAATTTTGTAGCGCGACAACAACTCCAAGATACCAGAAGGAGTAGCAGGCATCAGACAGGGAAAATTAAGCGTCATCAGCCCTACATTGACGGGATGGAAGCCATCTACATCCTTAGAAGGTAAAATGCGCTGTGTGACCTCCTGAGGCGTAATATGGTCTGGCAGAGGCATTTGCACGATGATCCCGTCGATGTCAGGATTATCGTTGTACTCTTCCACTTTTCTGAGCAACTCCTCTTGCGTGATTGCCGAAGGCAGACGCACCAAAGAAGAACTAAAGCCTACATAATCACAGGAAGCCATTTTGTTGCGCACATAGACTTTTGAAGCCGCATTATTGCCGACCAAAATAGCGACCAAGTGGGGAGGACGCTTACCCGAATTAGTAATACGATCCACGTCCACTTTGATCTCATCTTTGATCTCTTGGGAGAGTTTTTTTCCGTCAAGCAGTACCATGCGGCAAATGTCTATAAAGTCATCCCTAAAAACAAACTATGTCCGCCATAAGAGACTCGAATCTCCGTAGCTCAAAAAGCGGTAATCGTTCTGCAAAGCAGCCTCATAAATCTCACGCCAATCCTCGCCGACAAAAGCCGCCACCAAAAGCACCAAAGTCGTCTCTGGCATATGATAGTTGGTAATCAAGCCCTCACAAACTTGAAAAGAATAACCGGGCATGATAAAAATCTCCGTATTGCCGCTCAAATGGCTCATACCGTGCTGATCCATATAGGCCAATAACTGATCCATCGCTTCACTGAGGCTGGGGAGTATTGTCTGAGTCCAATGATAGGGATAGAGTTTATCGAGCTTGAGGGGGATGGGCTTGGAGGGGATTCCCCCTTCGGTGAACGCATGCCCTAACCAATAGAGACTTTCTAGTACACGCATGGAGGTAGTACCTACAGCCACTCTTTTAAAAGAGCCCGCCTTCAGTTCCTCCAATAGCACACGACTCACGACAAACTGCTCCCCATGCATATCGTGGTCTATCACCTCGTCGTGTTTGACGGGTAAAAAAGTGCCTGCGCTGACGTGCAGGGTCAAATAACGTTGGGAGATCCCTTTTTGGGCTAAGTCTGCAAGTACGCCTTCTGTAAAATGCAAGCCAGCCGTAGGTGCTGCCACCGCTCCCTCATGCTCAGCATAGACAGTCTGGTATTGATCAGCGTCAGCGTCCTGCACCTCACGATTGATGTAGGGCGGCAAAGGCAATTGTCCCAAAGTAGCCACCAGATCGACCCATGCTACGGCCTGATCCCAACGAAAACGCACCCAGTTCTTTTCTCGGTCAATCAGCTCGATCTCTAGTTTTATGGTTTTTTCTCCTACGGAGAACGTTCGGCTGAGTAGCTCTCCCTCCTTCCAACGCTTTTTGCGGCCAATCATACAATGCCAAACACATTCTTCTTGTATCTGCATGGCCAATTGAACCTCAGAGGGTTTGACGGGCGTGAGCAAAAGGATCTCTATCAAAGCGCCTGTCTCTCTGCGCATCAAGAGCCTCGCTTGGATAACCTTGGTATCATTGAAAAAGAGTTGAGCGTTCTCCGGTAGGAGTCCCGGCAAATCAACAAACTGCTGATGACTGATTTTGCCTTCCTTATAGCGGAGTAGCTTCGATTGGTCGCGTTGATTAAGTGGTTTCTGCGCAATGCGTTCCTCGGGAAGATCGTAATGATAATCCGAAAGGCGAATCCCCGCAATATGATTTGGTATGGACATCTTTTATTGACTAAGCGGTATTTCAACACTCCCAAAATCAAGTGAGTCTTGGTTCAATAAATCAAAGAGGCGAGTTTCTTTGCCCGGATATTGGACATAACGAGCCTTCGACCATTTGTACTCGTCCACCATTTCGGTCTGCCCAATCACAAATGACTCTACACTAGGCTCAGCTAAGCTATATTCTTGCCCTTCATGCAAAAAGCTCAGGCGATTATTGTTGGTAAAATCCCCCCTTACTGCGATTGTAGTGCCTAACTCAAGATAAACCAACAAATAGGGAATCTCTGCCTGGGCTAACAAGGAGGCATATAAAGATTGTTTTCCTCGCACATCTGCTTTTTGGGAGAGCAACATCTCGTGCGGCCGAAAAAAGATTTCATATTGACCGGAGGATTTCAAGGCGATCTCCTCACTAACAAAATCTAGCAACTGCTGGGCCTGCACCTCCTTACTACTGTTGCGATCCACAATTTTATGGACCAAACGTCGCAAACTAGGCGAGCCCGGCATCGCAATCGTTGGCGTGAGATTGGGTATGATGACCGTGTTGGTAGGCTCTGGACTAAACAATACTGGACCGTTGTAGACATATTGGTTTTGATGCCAACGGATAGCTTCTGCCAAAGTCAAAGAATAGTCACCGCCGCTCAGCCGCCGTGTGGTATCAGCCGTGAGTTGGTCCGCGGGAAAACGAAAAATCATCCCTAAACTATCAGGAAGGACAAGGCCATCGATAGAGATGTATTCGTCAAGGTGATCTCCAAAGACGATGGTCGCCGTATCGAGACAAATTTTGCTAAGGTGACTCCGGTCATCCAGCACTTCAAAATCGATGCTACAATAAATATTAGCCGAGCTTTGGTCAAATTTATAGACGCGAGCCTTGGAGCCAGTAGCTTGCCCCAAAAGCGCGGGGTAGTCGATCACCGGATGGCTCATATGATTGAGAAGGCAGCTCTGCAGAGGAGTGTAGGGAGATTCGGCTTCTGTCTCTTTTTTGTTTTCCCCTCCGGTGAACGCTGAGTTGCAACTGCATGCAGTCAGGCCCAAGAGCAAATAAATCAGTGTTTTCATAAGGCAAAAATACTCATTCTTAGAGGATACCGTCCAGTACCTCCACCAGACGATTGGCTTCTTCAAGGGTATTATAATGCACCATACTGACTCTGACTACCCCATTTTGGGCTGCTAGCCCGAGATCATGGATCAACTTTTTGGCATAAAAGTCTCCGTAGCGAATGGCAATTTTATGCTTGTCCACTTGATCGACGATAGTTTTACTATCAAGGGCTTCATGGGCAAAGGCAATGGTTGGTACTCTTAGTTGGGCGTCTGCGCTGGCTTCACCGATAATGCGTGCTTGAGGATGAGCATTGAGCAAGTCCACTACCGGCTGTGCGAGCGCTTCTTCATGGGCTGATATTAGGTCAAACATTTTTTGCCAGCGCTCGCGCTCCGACTGATCGTTCTCCGCAGGAAAATGCCCCTCATACAAACTATCTAAATAATCTACTAGTCCTAGCATGCCGTAGGCAAACTCAAAGTTGACATTGCCAGGCTGAAATTTATAGGGAGAATCAGGGCCCGTAATAAAGTAATGATTGATCCCGTCCATCTCTAATAGCAGCTCTTTACGCCCATACATGAGGGCATAATGAGGCCCGTAAACTTTGTAAAAGCTAAAGATGTAAAAATCAACCTCTAAGGCCTGCACATCCACCAAGCGGTGCGGCGTATGGGCCACACCATCGACACAAATCAAGGCGCCTCTGGCATGCACATAATCTGCGTATTCACGAATGGGATTGAGGGTTCCGAGGATATTAGAGGTATGCGTGATAGCTACCAATTTGGTACGCTCATTCATAAGTTTGCCCAACTCATCTAGCTCAAAACGTAGGCTATCGGGATGGGTTTTCCAGATGTGAACTTTGATGCCTGCTTTTTCTAAGTCCATCCAAGGGGATACATTGGCTTCATGATCGCTATGGCTAACGATAATTTCGTCGCCGGCTTTCCAAGCTTGGCTGATGCATAGAGAAAGAATACGAATCAGCAGGCTAGTCGATCCCCCCATGACGATTTCCTCGGGATGTTGCGCATTGACATAACGCATCATGGCTTCAGAGCCCTGAGCCACGCGTTCGACGGCTAGTCGTGATAAAGGATAAGAGGCACCATGCTGAACTGGAGAACTGAGCAAAAACTCATGGATGCGGTCTGCAATGGGTTTCGCAACGAAGGAACCGCCCGCATTATCCATAAAGGCCCAATCACTATTGAGACCGGGAAAGTGTTGACGCACAAGGGAGAGATCAAGCATTTTTTTTGAGTATTAAGACAATAGTATAAAGTAGAAAGACCTTTACCTCCAAGCTTCTAGAAGCTATTTTCTCTATCCAAAATACTTTGTACTAATTACCAGCAAAAGTAATCAGTAAGAAGGAGCGAATCACTATACATGATTACAACAACAATCCCCTGCTACATTAGTTAGACAAAAAGTAAAAGTAAGATGGCCTTACTAACTCCTATGGCCTAAATTTTTAGCGTCTCAATACTTCATAGTACTTAGAAACTAGTACTCAGTATTTAGACCTAGGAAAATAGATTAATATGGTTCAGTAAGGCTTCTTTCTCTATACTCCCGAAAGCTTTCGGGATACTTTCTACTTAATACTCAAAGAGGATATGGCAAAAGACGAGTTTGAACACCTGGATGAAAAAGATATTGACCGTATCGTAGAGATGGCTTGGGAAGATCGCACCACCTTTGACGCCATCGAATTACAGTTTGGCATTAGTGAGGGGCAGGTCATCAGATTGATGCGTCGAGAAATGAAGCCATCTTCTTGGCGGATGTGGCGCAAGAGAGTGCAAGGGCGTAGCACGAAGCACGCCTCCAAAAGGGGCGAAGGGGTTAAAAGATTTAAAGCTAGTCGTCAGAAGGATATCTCACACAATCGCTCTACGTAGATCGATCATTTCGAGCAAAGCCACGGCGGCCTCCTCCCCCTTATTGCCGTATTTACCACCAGCGCGATCTGCTGCTTGCTGTTGGGTATCTGGCGTAAGCACGCCAAAGATCACGGGCTTATGGTTCTTGAGGCTCACGTTGGTGATGCCATTGGCGACCGCATCGCAAATAAAGTCAAAGTGGCGAGTCTCTCCTTGAATCACACAGCCTAAGCAGATGACGCCATCCAATTCAGAGTGATGGGTCAAAAGTAGATCGGCCCCAGTGGTCAGTTCATATGATCCTGGCACGTAATGGACTTGGATATCTGCGACACCTGCCTCCTTTAAAACCGAAAGGGCACCCATTTTGAGTGCCTCGGTTATTTCGGAGTTCCATTTGCTGACAATTATAGCCACTTGATCTTGCTGATGTGGCTGCCCAGCAGTATATCGAATGCCTGAAAGGTCGTGTCCTTTGCTCATTATTCTGCTACGCGACCGAGGTATTTATCGATTTGGGTGCCTTGTGGGCTATTGGGATATTCATCCTTGATCTTTTGATAAAGCTTGCGCGCTTTGGCGAGATCGCCATTGGCTTCGTAATTTTCTCCTGCCTTTTGGAGAAACTGTGGCGTATTATTTTCAGACTCGGCAGGAGTTGTCGCAGCTTTTTCAAAATTACTAGCTGCTTTGCCATAGTCTCCCACATCCTCATAGGCAAAGCCCAGCGCGATGTAAGTTGACATACCCAAGGTATTGTTGCCTGTGGAGACAGACTCTAACATATCGAGACCTTCATTGGTCTGACCAAGCTTTAGGTAAGCGACGCCAGCATAGTATTTGGCAGCGTTGGCAGTGGCAGTACCACTATGATCATCGATTACGTCTAGGAAACCATAGTTTACGCCATCGCCATTAAGGGCCTTCTGCATAGAGTCTTGCTCAAAGTAGTAGATCGCCTTGAACATATCGGCATTGGCCTGTTCGTTGGCTGCGCCTTGGTTAGAAAACATATATACCAAACCAGCCACTACCGCCAAGACAATCAGTCCTGCGACAATGAGTAGATTTTGGTTTTGGGTAATAAAATCATTTATCGAAGCCTTCCCTTCTACTTCTTCTACGATAACCTCTTCTTCTAAGGATTGGTCCTTTACTTTCGCCATAATAACGGGTGAATTAATTCTGGTTTGCAAAAAAACGAAATCCGCTTCACATCTACAAAAGTTTCCCGCTATTTGAGTGAGAAACAATGGATTAAAATCAAAAGCGTTTGCAAAATCGCATAAATAGACGCTGCAAAAAGGAAAGAGGATCACTCAATTGAGCAACCCTCTCCCAGATATTTAGATGTAGTAAGTCCGAATTATTCGTTACCTGCCGAATCAAAATCGTAGGTAAGAGTAAAGCGCAGCGTATTTTGCAGCGGGTGGTTTTGGGCCAATGGCGCTAAATAAGAGAAGTTCAAACCAAATACATTGTATTTGATCCCCGCTCCAAGCGTGATAAAGCGACGGTTGCCGTATGCTGGTGGCTCATAGAAGAATCCTAATCGAGCCGCGAACAAATCACGATACCAATACTCAAAACCTACCTGAGTATTCAACTCGCTAAATTCACCACTAAATCCGTCTGGCGAATCACTAAAGCTACCAAATACACCGGTCAATAATGGCTTATCAGAACGACCACCTTCAGATGGAACCATCAATTTGTTGATGTCATGAGAAAGCGTTACGCTATTGTAATCATCCAAGTAAAACTTAAAGGCATAACCCAATTTCAAGTTAGTAGGGATGAAGTCGCGTTCGGCAGTAGCCGCTGTATAAGAAACCTTAGGACCAATATTAGAGATATTGATACCTGAACTAAAGTTGACAGGAAGGTCAGACACCCCACTGATGCGGAAGTCTTTCTTGTAACTAAAGGAAATATCACCTGCAACTGAGTTTACAGGACGACCACCCGCAATGTTACCATTGGAAGAAAGTTCTGAGTGGAAATAACGTAGGGTTACTGCTCCAGAAAGCACCTCAGAGATTTTAAGGGCGTATCCTACGTCAAGGGCAAACTCATTGGGTTTAGCACTACCAATTGGCTGACCAAGACCGTCCGTGAAGTCGATCTGACCCAAAGAGAAATAACGTAGAGAAGCTCCGACTACCCCGGCGTTGCCAGTATTGTAGTAGCCAGAGAGATACATCAAATTGATGTCAGGGATACCCAAGGCACGTAGCCAAGGGGAATAAGACATGGCGAAGCCCATGCGCTTGTCCATAAATGCCAATGCAGAAGGGTTCCAGTGCATGGCGTTGGCGTCGTCTGCGATCGCAACTCCTACTTCGCCCATACCGCCGTGGCGAGAATCTGGACCGATAGATAGAAATGGAACTGCAGTAGTAATAGTCTTAGTACCTTCTGTACCGGCTACGGCCCCTTGTCCCTTTAGGACAGAGGGAGCGGCGAGTAGAAAGCTTAGACAGCTTGCTATAAAGATTGCTTTCCTCATCATACTAATGTGCTACCTTAATTGATAGTAAAAGAGATTTTGTTAGTGTAGCATTAGCTCATAGGCGAGAAATATTTCTAGTGTGTATATAATGCAAAGTTGAAAATTTTACAGATTGATTCAGAATCTAATTCTTTACCAACCTTACCTTCTATAGCTGACAAATATAATCCTTTTCGTGAATTTATCGCAATAGTACTAGGCGGTTGGCAGCCTCTACGGTGCGACCGCTTTCCACATCTTCTATCAAAACGCGGTAAATATACATTCCGTTGGCAAGGGGATTTCCATTTGCACTTTTCCCATCCCAAGTGGCACCTTCATATACGTTACCTACTGCATAGAACTCATCCTCTAAGACTTTGACTATCTGTCCATTGAGGCTTGAAACCACGATTTTTAGCTTTACATCTTTGCCGTCTAGGTTGTGGCTCACCAAAAAGGTCGTAGGCTCTTCCCCGAAGGGATTAGGATAGTTCATCACCTGATCGAGCACGGCTACTGGATCGCTGGTAACGATAAAATTCGTTTCATCTTCAGCGAAGTTATTAGCAACATCCCATACCCTTATTTTTAGACTATGTGGACCTTCCGCTAAGTCTTTGAGTTGATAGCGGACAGTACCTCTTTGGTAACTATTGGGCTCTGATTGATAATAATCATTGAGCAAGTACAGCTCTCCGGCCTCATCGTCCATCACAGCCGTGATCTCGTGTCCAATCCCTACGCCTGCAGTATTGATACCATTTTGGTCAAAAACCTCCGCGTATAGGTAAGGGTCCGTTCCGGTAACGCCACCATCCCGCCAACGATTGTCATTCATATACAAATTGACGTCAGGTCCTTGGGTATCCGCTGCAGCATCAGGGTCCGTGCCTCCAATAAATAGGTCGCTGTAGCAACCCGTACCGTCTTGTTGGCCATTGTTAAAGTAGAGACTAATCTTACCCTTACCGTTTTCATAAGAGATATCAATCGGCACGACAAACTCAAAGAAAAATGCCCCGTTTTCTACCGTTACTTTGCCATTGAAAAGGCGATTTTTCTGCCAGAAAAAGTTAAAATTCGATAGTCGAGTAACAAAGCGACTTGGTTTATCAAATACGGTTACGTCCATATCACCATTATAATTGGTCATCGGATTGCCATTGGCATCTTCTACAATTCCACGGATGCTAACCTTAGCCAAAGACTGTAACGTATCTATCTGCCCAGCTTGTATGGGTTGATTATTGATTTCGGTAATCCGCGCTTTAAGCTCAGGATAATTCAAAATCAAACCAGGATCTCCCATCAATGTAAAGTTGCGAGAGTTGAGGTTACTAAAACTACCACTCTTAAAAGTTGCATTTTTTGTCCGCATCATCACCTCACCAAGTGTCGGCATGCGATTTTTGGTAGAATCAAAGGTGAAAACTTGGCGATAGAAATTACGATTGAGGGTTTCATTAGGCGAAGAATACACCAAACGGACCGTCGTAAAGAGCCCAATTGCGCCCGCATCTGGTGCTAACAGCATCAATTCTGCTCCAGAGCGCAAATCAGGATTATCATAACGGCCAAATTCACAGGTGGCCGTAACGACTACGGGTAGTCGATTTTTGTTATCCAGATTACCGATATCGCTATTTTCAAAGATACGAGAGTTGGACCAAGCAAACTCGCCGCCATGCCCCGTATAGTTTACGATCAGGCTACCGCGATCCAAAGCAGTCAACAAAGCTTCGCGACCTTCCGGAAAGCGTGATTTACCAGCCGTAATCTCCAGCGGATAATTGTCCATGTACACCTTATCAACATTGATACAAGGGTCTGAGCTGTTGATAAAGCTGGTATAACCATCTGCTTGCCGCACGTGAGTACTACCTTCTCCTTCTTTGTGGTCAGCGACAAGTAAGACTCGATTACGCCAATTACCAAAACCTTGTCCGTCAGGATTAGTAGCGTAATTGATGATTTTGTCAACCATCTGAGTTGCTTCCTCCAAACTGATTACGGGAATACGCCCAATCGGAACATCTATCGTATTGATTTCAATCGCATCGTCGCCATCACGCCCACAACCTTCGCCCCAAGCGCCTTCATTGTCTTCGAGCAATACGAAATAATCATCACTCACATAAGAATCCGTAGGATCCCATGAATTGCAGCTTTGGTAAGTAGGGACAAAATTGATCTCCCCAACCTCAGCCAATACATTTATCTTTTTGTGATTAAAAGTACCATCGCCAAACATACAGACAAATCCTGGCGATAGGCCTCCTGAACGGCGGTAAAACATGCGGATAAAGTTCCGTAGTGCGGTAACATCAGGACGACCGCTAGAAAATTCTTCGTAGATCTCTTGGGGGGTTACCACTAGCGTGGAACGCTGATAGTGATCTTCATGAAATTGAGCCAAACGCTGAGCTTCGGCCAAGAACCCAGGATAGCTAATAATGATATAATCTACCAAAGGTGAGCCATGCAAGTCTTGATTAGGCACTGACTTGACGGAAACAGGCACCAAAGAAGCATTATTAAACGCGATAAGGTCGGTGCGAGCTTCGGTAAGCACCTTGGCGTTAAGATTAGAGCCCGATAAGCTAAAGGGGATAGCCCTTATTGCAACTGGATCTGTGATATCCCAAAGACGATAGCTATTATTAACCCCACTTAAATTGAGCTCCGCGATCTCGTCTGGGCCAAGCTGCTCTACGATAGAAAAGGATTTAGCCGCCTGTCCGGCAACGCTCAAATTACTTTCGTACTCCAGTTCGTACCAATCCAGCCATCCTTCCGAACGGATAGAACCCCGCTTGTCAAACTGCACGCGGATGCGCAATGAATCATCTGACCCCACCAAGCTAGGGTCAACCGTAAAGCTCGTGCGATTGGTACGATAGTGAAGCGACTCAGAATTATCATAAGCCACTGCACTCAGCGTCGCTGAGCTGAGCAAAGTCGTACCACTAGAGACACTAAAGTTGGTATTAACATCCGAGCGGGCGTTAAACTGCATTGTCAGTTTGATCTCGCCATTGCTGGCTACATCACCTACATACATCGCAAATTCGCGCTGCAGATTGAGGTCAAATTTATCTCCTAGCCAAAAGCGGCCAGAATGTAGAGGGTTTTCGACATCGCGTTCGCGGAACGCTACTCTCTTACCAGCGCCTAGGGTATAAGTAGGAGAAGCGTTCGGCGCAGCCGCCTCCTCAACCCGCTTACCTGGCCCAGCGCCTACGGTGATATAATAATAATTGGTATCAGCGTACAGATTGAACTGATGACGAAACTGATCGCCGACTACATTATAGTCCCACTTATGAGGCCCCTCGGCATAGAACATGACATAATCGTCCCCCCCAAAGCTGCCATCGCTTTCACCTTCGACATAAATAGCATTTTCAGCCAAATCGTCATGTACCGCCACACTATTGGCTTGAGGTAGCATACCACCGCCATTGCCATAAATCTGAATATTACGCGGATCGATGCCGGTAGTATTGATCCCAATCGAGTTGAGAAACGCTTGATCTAATTTATACATCCCAGTCTCGACGACACCAAGTTTGTACCAAGTACCTTGGCTGAGGACCGAATGCTCGGCAATTTGGGCAGACAACGAAAATGTGCAGGCTGTCAAAAGCAGAAATAACAGTCGCTTGTATCGCATAATGCAGGCTTTGGAAAGATTAAATTCGCCCAAGGCGAGATATTCTAACAAATAAGGAAACGGGAAGTTCAAGATTACCCCCTTTAATATTTGTAGTATTGGTGACAAAGGTAACGAAAAAACCCCTCGAAAAGAGGGGTAAAAAGATGGGATTGTTACGATTATATCTTTATCGACGGTCTCAAGGCCTTAGCAAAACCATGCGCCGCGCAGCCTCTACACGCTGTCCGCTTTCCATATCTTCGAGTAGTACATGGTAAACATAAACACCAGCGGCCATCGGATTACCTTGCTCATTTTGCCCGTTCCAAGTGGCTCCCTTATAGACATTGCCTACTGCGTAGAACTCTTCCTCTAGGACTTGAACTAGTTGCCCATTGACCGAAGAAATCAATATCTTGAGCCGTACTTCTTTACCATCTAAATTATGGCTGATCGAGAAAGTCGTCGCATCTTCAGCAAAGGGATTCGGGTAATTGAGCACTTGCTCTAGAGCGGCGACAGGATCAGTTGTTACGATAAAGTTAGTCTCCGCTTCCGCAAAATTATTGGCCACATCCCACACACGAATTTTAAGTTGATGAGGGCCTTCGGTGAGATCTTTTAATTGGTAGCGAACTACGCCTTCTTGGTAGCTGTTAGGAGCCGCTTGGTAGTAGTCGTTTAGCACATAAAAGGCGGCTTCCTCGTCTAAAGTGGCGGTTATCTCATGCCCAATCCCTACGCCTGCGGTATTGATGCCACTTTCATCAAAGACCTCTGCATAAAGATAGGGTTCGCTACCGGTAATCCCTCCATCCTGCCAATGATGGTCATTGAGAAAGAGCTTGACCTGTGGCCCTTCATTATCCACGACAGCATTGGCGGCGGTGCCTCCGATATTGAGTTGCTTAAAGCAGCCCGTACCATCCATCTCTGTATTGTGAAAATATAGGCTGATCTTCCCTAAGCCCTCATCATAGGAAATATCAATTGGCACCACGAATTCAAAGCTAAAGGCTCCTTTTTCGACGCTGACACTGCCATTGAAAAGGCGATTTTTTTGCCAGAAAAAAGTAACCGGATAAAGTCGGGTGACAAAACGACTCGGCTTATCAAAAACAGTTACTGCCATCTCTCCCTCATAATTTGGCATAGGGTTGCCGGCCGCGTCCTCGATGATTCCACTCACTTGAATGCGGCTGAGGGAGCGTAAAGTATCGACTCCAGCAGCTTGTACATCTAAACCATTGATATGCGTGACTTTTGCTTTCAATTGAGGATAATTTAATATCAGCCCGGGATCTCCTAAGAGGGTGAAATTGCGAGAGTTAAGATTGGTAAAGGGGCCTCCTTTAAAAGTCTCATTTTTGGTTTTCATCATGATCTCACCGATCGTGGGCATCCGATTTTTATCCTCATCATAGCTGAGTGCATGATTGTAAAAGTTACGATTGAGGGTTTCGTTAGGTCCCGAAAAGACTAAACGCACCGTGGTAAACATAGCAATGGCGCCAACTGCTGGTTCGAGGACCATCAATTCCGCGCCAGAGCGAAGATCAGGATTGTCGAAGCGCCCAAACTCACAGGTAGCCGTGATGACAGCAGGTAGCTTATCCGTATTGAGCATATTGCCAATATCACTGTTTTCCAGTATCCTCGAATTTGACCAAGCAAACTCCCCTCCATGGCCGGTGTAGTTGACGATTAAGCTTCCTCGGTCCAAGGCCGTCAACAAGGCTTCTCTACCTTCTGGAAAACGAGATTTTCCCGCCGTGATTTCCATTGGGTAATTGTCCATAAAAATTTTGTCCAGATTGATACAAGCATTGGCTTGGTTGATCCGGCTACTGTAGCCATCTGCTTGCTCCAAGTGGTCAGCGCGTTCGCCCGGCTTATGATCAGCTACTAATAGGATTCGATTGCGCCAGGCGCCATAGCCGAGTCCGTCAGGATTAGTAGCATAGCGGATGATTTTATCAACCAACTGTTCTGCCTCCAGCAAGGAAATCACGGGCAATCGACCGATCGCTACATCTATGGTATTGACTTGTACGCTAGCGTCTCCCAGCCGCCCGCTACCTTCGCCCCAAATACCTTCATGCTCTTCTAGGATACCATAAAAGTCATCGCTGACGTAGGATTTGGTAGGATCCCAAGAATTAAAACTCTGATAGGTAGGTACATAATTAATCTCCCCAATACCCGCCACTACCCCATGTTTTTTGTAGTTATAGCTACCATCACCAAAGAGGCAAACAAAACCTGGCGACATGCCTGCTGATCTGCGATAAAACATGCGAATGAAGTTGCGTAGTGCCGTTACATCGGGTCTACCGCTAGAAAATTCATTGTAAATCTCTTGGGGGCTTACCACTAGCGTGGAACGCTGATAATGATCTTCATGAAATTGGGCTAAGCGTTCGGCTTCCGCCTGAAAGCCCGGATAAGTGATGATGATGTAATCTACCAGAGGTGAACCATGCAAGTCCTGATTGGCAACCGATACCCCTGAAACCGGTACCAGACTGGCGCTATTGAAGCTCAATAGCTGTTTATACTGCTCGGTAGCCAGCTTGGCATTAAGATTACTAGCGGCAAGGGTAAAAGGGATCGCCTTGATATCCACTGGATCAGTGATATCCCAAAGTTTGGTACTGGGACTGACACCAGTGAGGTTAAATTCTGCGATTTCACTAGGACCAATTTGCTGCGTCAGGGCAAACGTCTGGCTAGCTTTTGCGCCTTGGCTTAGTTCACGATCATAGACCAGCTCAAACCAATCAAGCCAGCCTTCAGAGCGCACCGAGCCGGCTTTTTCATATTGGATTTGGATACGCAACGAATCATCTGAACCAATCAAGGTCGGGGAAACGCTAAAGCTTTTGCGGCGAGTCCGATAATTGCGAGAATCAGCATTATCATAATCGACCTTGCTGAAATTGAGGGTATCAAGAAAGTTACCTCCACTCGTGATGCGAAATCGGGTCGCGACATCGGAGCGCGCATTGAGCTGAATTTGAATTTCGATCTCTCCATTAGGGGCCAGATCGCCGAGATAGAGGGCAAAGTCTCTTTCTGGGCTAAGGTCAAACTTCTCCCCTAGCCAAAAGCGGCCGGAATGGATGGGGTTTTCTATATCACGTTCGTGGAACGCCAGTCCCTTGCTGGTGCTTAAAGTATAGGTAGGGGAATCGTTCGGCGCAGCCGCCTCCGAAACTCGCTTCCCTCTCTCAGTACCTACAGTGATAAAGTAGTAATTAGTATCCGCGTACAAGTTGAATTGGTGCCGAAACTGATTACTCTCTATATCATAGTCCCACTGATGCGGCCCTTCCGCATAAAACACAAGCTCATCCCCAGCATCAAAACGACCATCCGCTTCGCCTGCCACATAAATTGCGTTCTCTACTAGATCGTCGTGGACAGCAAGGCTATTGGCCTGAGGCAGCATCCCTCCTCCATTGCCGTAGATCTGGATATTGCGAGGATCGATATTCGCACTATTGATCCCTAATGCATTGAGAAAAGCTTGATCGAGCTTGTAAAGGCCTGTTTCGACGATACCAAGTTTGTACCAAGTGCCTTGGCTAAGAACAGAATGATCCGCTATGTTTTGTGCTGATAGCCCTAGGGGTACAGCAATCAATAACAGCAAAAGCTGTGGATGAAGTCGCATGGTGTGAGTTTTTGGTACGACAATTTAGCGGCTTCATCTCTGAAAAAGTGAGTCAAAAAGAAGGCACCCTCTTACTGCTTTTGCAGACGTAAATATGCTTTACCTCCCCCTTGGCTGGTGAGGCTGAGCAAGTAAAGCCCTGGGCTCAAGTGTCCGAGGGAAAGTTGTAGACGGTGAGGCCCGGTATGTTCAAGCTCCACCGTATAGCTTTGACCATAAAGGTCAAACAATTGGATTGAATGTATACTTTGCTCGGGCCATTCGAGTCGGAGCTCGCTTTGCACAGGATTGGGCCAAGCTTTGAGCTTTGCTCGTTGGGGCTCTAAAGTCAAAGGGAAATCTCGCTGGTAAAGCCAAGCCTCACCTGCATCAAACAAAGCTGCGTCTTGCGCAGAAAAAGGCCCACCGACTAGTACTTGGCTCCCATTGATCGCAATGGCATCCCCAAGTTTGTCGAAGGACATGCGGTCGCTAGGGGCAAATTTGTCCACTTGCTGCCATTGATCATTGATCCGCTCAAAAACATAGGCCGCGCCACCGTCTTTGATCGAATCTGTGGGTAGCGCCCCAATATCGGTGCCATAGGCACCTACTATCGCTAAGTCGCCCTGCAAATCTACCCGTCCAAAGAGGCCACCTTGATTTAAATCTTGAGGTACCAAAGCTTGCTCATACTGCCAGACACCAGTCGCATCTCTCTGGTAGACCTCCACCATACCAGCTTGCGGCACAGAGCCCGTCGGGTATTCCCCTTCATTGGTTTCTCCTACCATTAATTCGTTTTCCCAAAGCGCCAAATCAGTACCAAAAGCACCCAAGGAGCGGGGACTCTGATCTCTGAGGATTTGGACTTCGCTAAATAATCCGCTGGTCGAATCTTTTTCATATACATAGACCTGCCCGCCTTTAATGATCGGAAAGGTCAAGGGATCGAGCGTTTGGTCTGGGGCTCCTACGCAAATCACATTATCGTACAAAGCGACTCCCACCCCAAAGCGGGCATCCTCACTACGGTCGCTAGCCACCAGCTTTTGGACAAACTGCCAGCCTTGAACAGCATCGTATTCATAATAGTAGGCAGCGCCAGCGTCAGTCAAATCATTTTGCTCATTAGCGTCCCGCTTTTCTCTGGCGGCCCCAATGATGAGGGCATCCTGATAGAGAGAAATTGAGATCCCAAACTGCATGATCGCCTGCGCTTGGGGGGGAGCCAAAATAGTATCCAAGACCCACAAACCACCGGCCTCCTGCGCATAGATATAGACTTGTCCCACCCCATTGAGGGAGTTGGAGGGCGATTGAAAGGCACTCACGACCGCCCAATTTTCATTCATAGCGACTTCATGGCCATAAGCTGCGGCCCCACTCCGATCGGGCGCGGCAAGCTTCTGAAAAGCAAAAATACCCGTAAGGTCGTGCTGAAAGATATAAGCGGCCCCTGCGGCAAACATACGATTGTCCCCATTTTCATCATACTCATGATTGGGACTACCGATCAACATAAATGAGTCCGTAAGTGCCACCCCCATGCCAAAATTATCTTGTGCTTTGATGTTGCTATCGAGAGGGATGATAGGCGATTGTAGCTGCCAAGACTGAGCGTTCAGCGGAGCTGTGTAAAAACATAGGCCGAGATACAAAGAAAAGAGCAGCCGGAAGCCAGAAATAGTTTTCATGACGATACATTTTTTATTCGTAGCGCCAATTTCTGCTCCGGATTTTTGAATCGCGTCACCCTAGAGGGTGATTTAGGTATGAGGAATCAACATGTCGATTTGCGTGCCAGCTTGGGTATTGATCTGCAGGCTAGCGTTCATCTTTTTGACAAAGGAACGGACCAGTTTATAGCCTAAAGAGCGCTGCGCTTTTTGCTCAAAATCCGGTGGTAGGCCTTGTCCATTGTCCGCAACTTTTACCTGCAGATGCTCGGGTAGGGATTGGATTTCGATGGCAATCTGTCCGTGCTGGCGTTCGCCGAAGGCGTGCTTCAAAGCATTGCTGATCAACTCATTGAGGATAAGCCCCAAGGGAATCAGCAAATCTACATCTAAGGACAGTTCCTCTATATTTTGTTTGAGTTCTATTTCTTGCGTATTAAGCTGATAGGACTCCAACAAGCTTTGGGTCAGTTGAGAAATATAATCCGGCAGGGAGACTTCCATGAGGCTTTCGTCCTGATAGAGATTTTGGTGGATGAGGGCCATAGAATGGACTCGATTGCGGCTTTCGGCGATGGCCTCTAAGGCTAGGGGATCGTCGATACTGCGAGATTGGAGGCCCAAAAGGGAGGAGATGATTTGCAGATTATTTTTGACGCGATGATGAATCTCTTTAAGGAGGATTTCTCGCTCTTCGAGGCTTTGCTGGATGGTTTCATTTTGGGCGTTGAGCTGTTGGTTGGTCTTTTGTTTGAGGCGATAACTGCGCCACAGCAGCAGAGAGATAATGCCCAAGGCCAAAGCACCTAGCAAAGCAAAAAGTCCGATCAATTGCTGCCGCTTGATGGCTTGATCAAAGGCTAGTTCTTTTTGCGACTGGGCGAGAGCGATTTCATTTTTTTCAAGCGCGAAGCTGTACTCCATCTCTTGGCGCGTAAATGCCTGTACGATAGAATCATTGCGGAGGCTATCACTGAGCGTTTGATAGCGATCTTGATAATCGAAAGCTCGGAAGTCCTTTCTGGCGCGGTAATATTGATAATAGGCGGCATAAACTTCCCGCAAAAGTTCCCGTCCTCCCGTAGTCCTAGCGATCGCTAAAGCTTCCTCAAGGTAGGGCTCCACCGCCTTCTTGGGCTGGGTGATCGGAAGCAACTGAGCCATCATGAGGGCGGCTTTGCCCTGGATGAGTTGGTCTTGAGCGAGGACAGCAAATTCGTAGCCTTGATTGAGATGGTGCTCCGCTTCGCGGAACGCTTGGTCTGCGAAATAAATCACCCCTAACTGAGTATGGACCGCGGCTTGACCTTGGGGATCTTCCAATTTTTGCTTGATGATAAGTGCCTCAAGGCTATAATGCAGGGCCGAGTCGCACTGATCAAGCGCCAGATAAATCTCTCCTAACGTATTGAGATTGATCGAAATCCCAAATACATCTTCAATTTCGCGCTTGAGGGTTAGAGAACGTTGACAATAATCGATGGCTTCTGGATAGGCTTCTTGCCGCAGATAGATGATACCCAGGTTTGCCAGCACTGCCGCCGAACCGGCTTTATAGTCCCGCTTGTCAAATATGGTCAGAGCTTCAAGATATGATTCGATGGCCTTGGCGTAGTTGCCTTGTTTTTCAGAGATGATCGCTTGGTTGTTATAGGCGATGGCTTCGTAGATCGGGCGTTTTAGCTCGGTATAAATAGCCAACGCCTGATCATTGTAGAAGAGGGCAGAGTCCAACTGGCTTTGGGCGTCGAAGGCATTGGAGATATTGGCCAGTTGATTGGCTGCGTGCAAGCGTTCGCCGGAGGCTAATCCCATCACATAAGCCTGCTGATGAATCATCTTGGCACTGTCATATATCCCCAAACGAGAATAGCAGGCCCCTTGGCGAGACAAAATTTCGATTTGACGTGAAGTATCTCCTTCGGCGATCGGCATAGCTAGTGCTTGTTGGGCATAACGTAAGCCCTGCCTTGGATTTTGAAACTGCATCTGCTCGGTCAAAAATACCAGCGTCAAGAAGGTGAGACTGTCATTGACGGGATGCTCGAGCTGATATAAAAGGGTATCTACTGGTGGGAGACGATATTGAGCTTGGAGCGCTGAATGAGATCCGAAGCTAAGCAGCAAGCTGCAGAGCAAGAAAACGGTTACACTTAGGGGAGGATAGGCAATCATACAAGCACAGTTTAGAGAGATTGACGCAAAAAAGCCATGGCCTCAGGCCGAGAATTGACTTGCAGTTTACTGTAGATCCGGCGGACGTGGGTCTTGATGGTATTGGTACTGATAAAGTGCTGCTCACACAGTTGGCGATTGGTTTTACCTGCAAAAATCCCCTGCAGCACTTCGATTTCCTTGGGGGTAAAGTCCGTAGAGAGTTTTTGGTTGATGTAGTCGGCTTGCCAAGTGGGAGGCTGATAACGCTCGGCATATTTGTACATGGCGAGTTCAATATTGGCAAATAAGTCTTTTTCGCTAAAGGGTTTGAGGATATAGGCGAGCGGCCTAGTGGGTTTGACTCTTTCGAGCGTAGCTCGGTCTGCATAAGAAGTCAAATAGACAAAAGGGATCTGGTAGTCAGTTTGCAATTGCTCAGCCAAGGAGATACCATCAGGCCCTTGGCCCAAATGGATATCGAGCAATACCAGATCGGGCAAATCTTTGGCGAGGCAGGCCAAAGCATCCTCAAAGTGGTAGGCAATATCGGTAACGTGATAATCATGGGATTCTAGACATTCCTTGATGTCTTGCGCGATGAAAATATCGTCTTCGACCACCAATATCTTTAGCTGATACATGAATATGACTTAGAGCTTACAGTAATGTTACAGACAGAGTGCTAGTCGCTTATGCCTTTAAAATTTACGATATCTCACTGATAATTACCGCTTTAAAATGCACATCCTCGCGCCAAAGCCTCCAAGTATAAAGTTTGGATAGTTTAGCCCTCCCAAATATCCGATTATCATCCATTATCTCCCATTCAGCGGTAATTCCTTATCCGAGGACGTATTAATCCGTTCCTTTGAAGTGTGGAAACATAACAAATACCAAACATCATTTTTTAAGCTTTACTACCAAACTCCAAACCCCTAGCTATGAAAAAGCAGATATTATTCAACTTGATTTTCGCTGCTTTACTACCTGTAATTTCATTTTCGTCTTTACAAGCGCAGCAAACCCCATGCTCATATGGGCCAGAGCTTCGCTTTACCAACTACACCTTAGAAAGCGGTACAGATAAGGCCGTCGGCGCTGTCTATCGCTACACCCAAGTCCTCGATGGCGTGGACGCCTTGATCGAAATCCAAGCCGCCGCTAACGCTTACCTTAAGCATCTTGATATGAGTTGGACGGGCACAGACAGTGCTTTCCAGCCGCAAGTAGAAGTGATCTCTCAGCCAAGTTCAGGTGGGATCGCCTACATGGATTTTCAAATCAGTTTTGTCAACGCCAATACCAATCAGCCAACAGACATCCCTGGCTGGAAGGCAACTGCTGTAGACGTAGATGGCGATGACTATCGCCTACGTGAATCAGTCGCTTTTCACACTATGGACAACTATACTGTCGAGAATAACACAAAACTCGACTATGCGTTCCCCGGAGGGGGCATCGTACAATTTGACGCTCGCACTGTAGATAACCAACCTGGTATTACTGTAGATGCGACTGAGCACATGGTTACCGCCGAGTACTTTAATCGCTCAAGCTTTTTGTACCGCGCAAAAATTATCATTGATCCTGCCTACGATGGCCCGTCTGATGCACCAGATCGTATGTTCTCACTTAACTTCAATCCTTGTTTGGTGGATACATATACTGATCCCAACAGCTTCCCAGTGGAGTGGGTTGGCTTTGACGGGCGCGTCAGTGGCGAGACGGTGGTCTTGAACTGGACCACTGCTACAGAACTTAACAATGACCATTTCGTGATTGAGCGTTCCACCGACGGTGAAAACTTTAGCAGCATTAGTAGCCTCGCAGGCAATGGCACTACCAATGAAAAAATTGATTATCAATTCGTTGATCGTAGTCCAGTCAATGGGGACAACTACTATCGCCTCAAGCAAGTGGATTTTGACGGACAGTTTGCCTACTCTGAGATCTTAAGACTCAAAGTTGAGCCCAATAACTTCCGTTATAGCCTCTATCCCAATCCGACCTCAGATCAGCTACATATCAGCTCAACCGAAAAAGAAATAACACAGATCGAAATACTTGACCTGAGTGGGCGGAAAATCTCTGTACCGAGTACCCAAAGCGACCTCTACCAATGGACGCTTGAAGTGGCGCATTTGCAGCCGGGAACCTATCTCGTACGTGTAGAAACCGAAAACTCACACAATCCACCGCAAAAGGTGGTGATCTACTAGACCAAATAAAGGGGGGATAGTAGAAAAGCCGTTCCGCTGCGCGGAACGGCTAATTTTTTGCTACAAAGCAGCCGGCAAATAGGAACTCCCCAAAGACACTTTCTTATCTTTGAGGCCATATGAACGAATATTTCAAATCGATCATTCTGCAAAGCACGGGTGCCTCCGCTCTCTACGAAAAGGAGATGATTCAAAGCCTTTGGAGTGGATATGGCAAAATCCTCCGCATAAGCTTAGAAAATGCAGCAGTCAACAGTGTAGTAGTAAAACACGTTCAGCTTCCGTCCCACACCCAGCACCCACGAGGTTGGAATACCGATATTGGCCATCAGCGTAAGTTGAAATCTTACCAAGTAGAAACAAAATGGTACCAAAGTTATAGCCGAGAAAGTAGCGCTCGCCTGCCTCGATGTTTTGCTGTTGAGACGCAAGGGGAAGAAGTCTTGATGATTTTGGAGGATTTAGACGATGCCGGTTTCCCTCTGCGCAAGCGCTCGCTCAAATGGGAAGAAATTTCTAGCTGCCTCGCTTGGTTAGCCCAGTTTCATGCTAGCTATTTGGGCCAAGCCCCTCAAGGACTTTGGGCAGTCGGTACCTACTGGCATTTGGAGACTCGCCCGCAGGAGCTAGAAGTGTTGGCGGACCAAAGATTACAGGAAGCCGCCGCCGCCATTGATGCCAAACTCAATCATTGTGAGCACCAAAGCTTTGTCCACGGAGATGCCAAGTTGGCCAACTTTTGCTTTGGTAATGAAGGTCAGGTAGCGGGGGTTGACTTTCAATACGTCGGTGGGGGCTGCGGTATGAAGGACGTAGCTTACTTTATCGGCAGTTGTCTCAACGAAAGAGAGTGCGAACGCCTAGAGGAGCCAATTCTCGACACCTATTTTGGCCATCTGCAAAAAGCCTTGGGAGAGCCCCATGCAGCACTAGAAAAAGAATGGCGCGCGCTCTATCGCGTTGCTTGGGCGGATTTTCACCGCTTTCTCAAGGGTTGGAGCCCCGGCCACTGGAAGATCAATACTTATAGCGAAAGGGTATGCAAGGAAGTGATCGACAATCTATAGACATGGATTTAAACTCATTGACTGATATTGCCATCTCGGCGGCACTGGCGGCTGGCAAAGTCATCCAGCGCTATATGCAGGAGGAGGTCATCGTGGAACAAAAGCAGGCCGGAGCAAGCTATGCCTCCCAAGTGGTAACCGTAGTAGATCGAGAGTGCGAAGCTGTCATTTTGGATCATCTTCAAGCTAGCTGTGAGGAGTTTGATTTTGCCCTTTTATCAGAAGAGACCGAAGATGATGGCAGTCGTTTCAAGAAAGCCTTTTTTTGGTGCGTAGATCCTATGGATGGCACCCTCGCCTTTATCAATAAAAGGCCGGGCTTTTCGGTTTCTATCGCTTTAGTGGCTCAAGACGGAAGCCCTCAGATTGGCGTAGTTTACGATCCCAGTACCGACAATCTGTACTACGCCAGCAGAGGCCACGGCGCGTACAAAAACAGTAAACCATGGCAAATTAAAGCTGTGCATGAATATCTAACTTATGTAACTGACCGCAAGCTAGCGGATACGCCTCGCAAGGCCGAAATCAAACACTTGCTAAACGAAAAGGCGGCGCATTTAGGTTTGCAGCACATCAAAGAAATCGATGGGGCAGGAGCTGTGTTGAATGCCATCCGTGTGCTTGAAAACAGTCCTGCCTGTATGCTCAAACTCCCCAAAAAGTCCAAGGGCGGGGGCAGTATTTGGGATTTTGCGGCTACCGCCTGTATTTATCAAGAACTAGCTCTGCCTGCCACAAATTTTGCTGGGGGCAGATTGGCACTTAACCGCCAAGAAGACAGCTTTATGAATCATGAAGGGGTGCTTTATGCAAGCTTCGCTTGATAGGATTTGGGCTACTCCTGAGAAGCGTTTTGCGCAGCAGATATCATTAACCCAATACATTTGTGATTAGGCTTTAGGATACAAGTGTCGTTATAATTCACCGCTTCGCGGAACGCCTCTACTCCTCTCAGCAAGCGATTAAGAGAAATATTGGCAAATAGTTTGGAATAATCATTCCAAACCTTCATCTTTGTAGTGTGAGTAAAAAAGATGCCATCATCAATGCCGCGCTAGAGCTCTTGGTAAAAAAAGGAGTCCACAACACCCCTATGTCAGAAATCGCAAAAGCTGCCGGCACGGGTATGGGAACCATCTATAATTACTTTCCCAATAAGGAATTATTGATCAACGAAATCTATAGAGGGATCCGAGAAAAAGAAGAATCTCTATTTCAGGCCGTGAAAACCGATGGCCCAATCAAAACGCAGTTTGAGAATTATCTGAGGGTCCTTATTTCGTTTTTCGTCGCAAATCCCTTGTATTTTCAGTTTATGGAGCAACTTCAGGCTTCTCCTATTATCACTGAAGAAAACAAAGCCAGAGGCGGCAATGCGGTAGAAATGGTCGTCCTGCTGCTCAAAAAAGGGCAGGAGCAAAGGATCATCAAGGCCATCGCAATCGAAGAGCTGATCATGTTCATCGGCGGAGCAGTTTCTGCCTACTTACGCTGGTACATCAGCAAAGCCAAAAACAACAACGCATCTATGAGCACCCAAATTCAAATGGTTTGGGATGCGATCAAAGCATAAAAAATTTTCAACCAATTTGGAATGAACATTCACTCCAAAAAATCTATAATAAAATGATAGACTTAAAATTTAACACCCAGATCAACAAGCCCATTGCAGAGGTATGGACCTATATCATCGATGAGTTTCACAACGCGCACGAATGGGCTACGGGCACCCCTAACTGCCGCAAAGGCACCGAATCCGAAGATTTTGACCGGGTATGTGATACCGAAACCGGCAGGCTAATGGATACTATCACCAAAATCGATGATGAAAATCACATCCTTGAGTTTTCGGTCAAAGGACTGCCCTTTTTTGTGCGCTCTGTCGTCAGCACCTGGAAACTCAGGCAAATTTCCAGCACCCAAACCGAAATCATCCTGGGGCCGAGAATCGAAGTAATGCCAGTCATTGGCACGCTTATGCAGATACCGATGAAGATTGCTTTCAAGAAGCTATATCCAGGTCTATTGGATGATTTAAGGATTTTTGTGGAGACTGGGCAGCCTTCTGCCAGAAAGCAAAAGGAGATCGCGGCAAGGCAGAAGTAGGGGTATTTTTCTGCTTCGCAGAACGTTCATCTCTCAAGATCCCTGCTCGATAAATTCGCTGATGGCTCATTCATTCGGCTGGGATGACGGCAGGAAGATTTCTAGCTATTGGCAATAAAGGTCTCCCTCATGCCGGAATGCGAACGTAGTAAGCATATCCGGTATCTTTGGATTATCCACCGCTTCGCAGAACGCTTATCTCCCTAAATCATACTTAAGCCCAACGCCAGCAAACGCACTCTCGCTGAAATAATGAAAACAAAAAGAGCGCCCTCTTAAATCGGAACAATATCGAGGGAGAATCGACGTCAAAGCAATATCTAGTTTGAGAGTAGTATGTACACTCAGGTGTTCAGTTAGTCGGAACTGCTTTTCCAGGGTGAGCGGTAAGTCAAGTGTAAAGCGATTATTTGGAATGCTAGAATTATCTCGATAGGGGGCTCTCACACCTGATATTTGCAGGCCCATGCCGATCATAAAATTCCTTTTGGATCGATAGAGCACATTTAATGCACTGGATAAATAGTGAAACTTAGCCGAGATCGCTGGCGCCGGTCGTTTAGAAAAAGTAGCATCATAGCGCAGCCACCAATTGGATTGCTTGATTTGCAGGTCATAATTAGCATTTATGCTCCAAAGCACCCTACGGTAGCCTAAAAAAGAATACCTAGGCTCTAAGAGATTGATGTATTGCCCTACCCCAATACCGCCCCAAAGACCTATTTGCTGCTGGGGGATGCTTTTTTCTTGGGCTGATAAGGGGATAGCAGCACCCAAGAGCGTGAGAATAATTAGTAGATGTTTCATGGTCTAGACAAAATAGCAGAAGGCCTATTCGATCGCAAATCATTGAGTCAACTTCCATCCAACTGTAAAGTCCAGATAATCCGCCTCCCCTCCGTGGGCATGGATATAACCACCAATAAAAAGCCGGCTTCGGATATGATACTCCATGCCTAAACGAGTATAGACTCTCCAAGCATGCGGGAAAGGCGTTTTGAGGTAGGGGCCGCTTTGAAGTACTAAGCCTATGCGTTGGATTTGATATTGGATGCCAATATAGGGCGCTATTCCCATGCCTTGCCAAGCGACATCGGGCAGTTCCTGCTCTCGAGCAAAGGCACCACTAGCATCATCATAGAACCACTCTAGGCCAGCCTGAAAAGCCAGTTTGGGTTTGAGCTTACGAGACCAAAAAGGCGAAATTGACCAAGCCAGATAGTTAGGGCCATCGGGTACCTTGAAAGCATGAGTGCCTAAACCAAGGCGTATGCCCCAGTAGTTTAGTTTCAAACCACCAAAGGCTTTGGTAGGGATCGACTCCGTCGAACGCCCCCACTGGACGCGCAAAAAGGCGGAGGGAATATTGACTCCGAGATTGGGAACTCGGCTATTGCCATTGGAGAAATGTGAAAAGCTCCCGCCTAGCGAGACCGCTAGATCTTCTCCTATGCCTTGCCGCCAAGCCAGACTGGTTTGGGCCGCAAGACTAAGCGGAGCACCGATGATATTGTTGGAAGGATTGGTATCGCGATCGTAAGGCTTACTCATAAAAGCAATCGAAGCGCCTTGGCGCAGTGAGAGATGAGCGTTTTGCGAAGCAAAAAACCGAAACTCTAAAGAGGGCATCACACTCACCCCATAACCCAGCACCGCTGGATTGCCAAACTGATATAGCTGGGCGTGCAGCCAAAAATGAATCGGCTGAGCGTTCACCGAAGGTAGATGCATACCCACAGTCGCCACCCAGGAGTTTTGGCTCACCTCTGGAAATACGGGATTGATCTTGAGGATGCGTCCGTAGTGAAAGGAGGCTTCTAGCTGGGCTTGGCATAAAGCTGGAAGGGCAATAACAATCGCTAGAAGCAGTTTTTTCATCTTTTTTGTATAGCTGTAGTGCGGCATGCATGCCGCATTTACAGCTATACAATCACGCCAATTCTTGTAAAACCTTCAAGGCGTCGTCGATATGTTTGCCGATATTGAGTTGGGAAGAAAAACGGTGGCGAATCTTGCCTTCCTTGTCAATTACAAAAGTTTCTCGCCCTGGTAACAAACCAAATAGGCTACCACTTACGTCATACTTTTTGGCGACACTCTTATCTCGATCGCTCAGCAAAGTGAAGGACAATCGGTGGTTAGCAGCAAAGGCTTTATGGCTCTTGACCGAGTCCGCACTGACACCAATTACCTCGGCTCCTGCATCCTTAAAGCTTTCGTAGCTGTCTCTAAAGCCACAGGCCTCCTTGGTACAACCGGGAGTTTCGTCTTTGGGATAGAAATAGAGGACTATATGTTTTTTACCCAAAAAGTCGCTGAGACGCACTGTTTGGTCATTTTGATCTTGCAAGGCAAAATCGGGAGCTTTACTTCCTACATTACTCATGGGAGAAACAATAATTTTTTCGATCTATCGTAAAGACTAGGGAAATTAATTGCCTAAAGCGTGTTTCCCTAACTAACTTAAGCGTTCCTTAATCTATAATTTAACCTTCACCTGAAACACCTTAACACATGCAGCAGGTAAAACAATTATTAATCATTTTAACTCTCGTATTGGGATTTGGTTTGAGCGTTCAAGCACAATGTGATCCTGATACTATGACTTCTGAAGTTCCTGGCCTTTATCCTGACACTTTGGTAGACGGTAAAGTAGGCGTAATGTACAATCAGGTCATCACCTTGGTTATCCCTCAGGACTCAGCAGTTGACACAGGCCCTCCATTTGGTTCTATCGAAATTGATATTTGTAGCCTAGTACTGGATTCTATTCCTAACCTTCCTCAAGGGATGAGTTTCTCTTGTAATACACCTGATTGTGTATTTACCGTCAATCATGATTCGGGCTTTGTCAATCGCGCTTGTGTGATCTTGGAAGGGATGCCATTTGATACCATCGCCACTGATACACTCAATGTGTATGTCACGATCAACCCAGGTGCATACGATGCTGCCCAGGACACTTGTCTACCGCTTGGTATTCCTTTGCCTCCAGCATTGACGACTATTTTGTATCGCACTCCTTTTGAGATCGAGCCAGATAGCACTTTTGTCAATAGCATCGACGAATATGCCTTGGCTGACTTCAATCTCAAGCTTTTCCCCAACCCGACTCAGGGCAAAACGCATTTACGCTACTCATTGCCAGAAAGAGTAGACAATGTTGAAATCCAAATGACGGATCTCTTTGGGCGTCAAGTACAAAGTCTGAAGTACGGACCACAGTCCGCTGGAGACTATGAAGTAGAAGTGGGAGAAAGAGACCTCAGTGCAGGTATCTACCTAGTATCGATCAATCTCAATGATGGCGCCAAGCGTCTCACCCGCAAATTGATCGTTGAATAACGTATCGCTGTTAACTTAGATATTGCGTTTGTGGTTCCTGTTTAGGAACTACAAACGTATTCTTTTCCCCTTCTCCCCCATTAGCCCGGCAATATGAAATACCTTTCCATCCTCCTGAGTTTTTGCTTAGGATTGGGTTCACTTCATCTAAGTGCCCAAAGCTTGAAACTCAGCGGTAAAATCACCGACCAAGAAACAGGCCAAGCCTTGCCCGGTGCAACCATTAGCGTACCTACCGACAATATTGGCGCCTTCAGCGGCGACGAGGGTAGCTACGAACTCAACATCCCCATTCGAGAAAGAACTAGCGTTACTGTCCGCTTTACTTATAGTGGCTATACTCCTGAAGAAAGGACCCTAAGCCTCATCGATGGCAATACCGCTAGTATTGATGTCGCCTTGATTCCGGCAGGCTTCACTACCGATGATGTGGTCATCACTGCCACCAAAGGCTTCGAACAAAAACAATCCGACGTAACCGTCTCCATCCAAGTGGTCAAACCACAGTCAATCGACCTCCAAGCCACTACGCAGGTTGATAAAATCATCGATCAAATCCCAGGCGTCGATAACCAAGATGGCCAGATCAATATCCGAGGTAGTAGTGGTTATGCCTATGGCGTAGGTAGCCGTGTGATGGTTACTTTGGACGGTCTGCCTTTGCTTACCGGCGACGCCGGAACGGCCAGTCTAAAACTCATCCCCGTTGATAATATCGCCCAAGTCGAGGTACTCAAGGGCGCGAGTTCTGTACTCTATGGTTCTGCCGCCCTCGGCGGGGTAATCAATGTGATTACTGCTGATCCTGAAGCCATTCCCAAAACCCGTGTACGCCTGAGAGGTGGCCTGTTTGGGCAACCCGCCAATCCAGACTTAGACTGGGACGGTAATGCGAGTCCGTATAATGCTTCTGCTCACATTTTTCATAGCCGCAAAGTCGGCAAAAATACCGATCTGACTTTCCAGACTGACTTTATCAAGGATTCTGGTTATCGCCAAGGAACCGATCAAGAGCAGTTTAGAGGTATCGTGATGACTAAGTTTCGTCCGGAAAAAGTGCCAGGCTTGACCATTGGTCTCAATGCGACAGCAAACGTTGATTCTTCAGGGGCGATCCTTTATTGGGAGAGTTATTATCCCTATCCGGTGCAAGGCGCCAATGGAGAAGATTCGGCCATTGTGGGCGGAGCTTTGACCCCTACTACTGACAATGGCGGTTTCCGCAAGCAATTGACGACTCTCTTTGCGATCGATCCTTCGGTCAAATATCTCACCAAAAACGGAGATCTATTTTGGTACCGCGGCCGAATGTTGCGCAATAGCAGTCAAAACAATACCAATCAGTCTTCGACCAACTACATCTTCTATAACGATCTGATTTATCAGACCACTCTTTTTGATAAGGTTAGTTGGGTAGTGGGCGGTACTTATTCCTACTCCATCGCCAACGGAGACAGTATTTACGGAGGTAGACATGATGGCAATGCTCAAGGGATTTACACCCAGTTTGACGCTAAATTTGGCAAGCTCAACACTAGCTTAGGCTTTCGCTACCAAAGCGTAAAGATTGATACTCTGCCGCGCGAGTCTCGTCCGATCTTTAGAGCGGGCCTCAACTATGAGATCCGTGAGGGAACCAATGTTCGTGCTTCTTTTGGCCAAGCGTTTAGAGTACCGACTGTCGCCGAACGCTTTGCTGCTACCGCCGGTGGGGCGATCTTGATCGATCCCAATCCCAATATTCAATCCGAATATGGCTATAGCACCGAATTAGCGTTCCGCCAAGGATATAAAGGCAAAGGCACCAAAAGTAAATTCTTGGGTTATCTCGACATCGCCGCCTTTGTGATGGACTATCAAAACATGGTGGAGTTTGGCATCAACGAAGTAGAATTTGTCTCCCGCCCTGATGGCTCATTGGGTTTTCAGGGGCGCTTCTCTTCCGTCAATGTCGCCAATGCTCGTATCTCCGGCCTTGAAATCACCACCCTCAATAACTTTGAGTGGAAAAACGGTTTCTTCTTCAACATCTCGGGAGGTGTAACTCTCACCAATCCGGTAGATCTCAATGCGGTGCCGGAAGAGCAGCAAATGGACTTCTCGGATTTTAACGCGCGGGCTAATGCCTTTGATTTCTTGACCTTCACGCAGGTAGTAAATCAAATTGCAGATACGACCACTTTTGACCAGCCAGCAACCCTCAAATACCGCAGTCGCACCTTGATTCGCGCTAGTGGTACGGTAGGCTACAAAGGTTTATCGCTGACGGCCAACTATCGTCAGAAGAGTTTTGTCGAGTCTGTGGACCAGTTTCTCTACCTAGTCGTGGCGGACTTAAACGACTTCCGCAGCCGCTACCCTAATGGGTTCGATGTCTTGGATTTGATTGCCGCTTATGACTTTGGCCGCGGTCAACTTTCACTCGCGGTCGACAATGTATTTAATGAGGAGTATATGGTCATCCCTGGCCTCTTGGCTCCCCAACGCAAGGCGACTTTGCAGCTTATGCTGCGATTCTAGCCGAGCGATATAAGATATTTTTGATAGCGTCTCTTTACAGGGGCGCTATTTTTTTGTGGGGACCTCCAGATAGCTATCGGGAGCGCGGAACGCTTAGTCCAAGATTCAGCCCTGCCTTTTTCCAGGATGAAAATAGCTTAATCTTCCTGTCATGCGAGAATGCGAACGCAGTAAACATATCCGGTATCTTTTTATTTTTTCACCGCTGCGCGGAACGCTTATCTCTTAAGATCCCGGATATCATTTCATGATTCCGGGATGACTTGATTTTCTTATTATGATACCCCCAAAACGTCATCCCGGCCGAGCTACGAGAGCCGGGATCTTGCAGTCCAAGCGTTCTGCGAAGCAGAGAGCAGCAAAAAGAGCGTCTATCTTTCCATCACTTCCTCCTTGGACATTCAATATTCTACATCCTAAAGTTTCGCCTTTCCGTATCACTTCTTACCTTTGGAGTCATGGCCCACCTCGTAGCATTAGACCGATATAATTGGGAACTGGCTTTAGATATCCGCCTTAGCCCAGAGCAAGAACGATTTCTGCCCTCCGTCCTTTATTCTTTGGCGCAAGCCAAATTTGAGGATTTGCATCCTTATGGAATCTTGCACGAGGAAAAAATGATCGGATTTTTGATGTATGGAGAGTTTGGCGGCATCTGCTGGCTCAATCGCATCATGATCGATCAAGAATATCAACACCAAGGAATTGGACAATCTGCCATGCGCCAGATTTTGGCTCAGCTACGCCGCAAGATGAGCTGTAAAGAAATTCGCACCTCTTATTCTCGCCACAATTATGTAGCAGAGCAATTTTTTATCAATCTCGGCTTTGAGCCAATAGAGGGCGGAGTAGGAGATGAAGTGGTCGCTATATTTAATCCAAAGACCCCATTGAGCATATAGCTCAAGGGGCCTTCAGGGAAGTAAATGAAAAATTCTTATCTCTAAGCTATGTGATAGTATAGCGCTGAGGTGCTTTCTTTACTGTGATACTAAGATCGCAAAAAATCGGCTTTTTTTCCTAGATGATTGTACGAATCTTCTTACTTCCCATATAATGAAGCATTTATCGTACCGAAAATACCCGATTTTCGCGCTATTGTATCGTACCTTCAAAAAGTTCGTAGCGATCAACCCCATTTGTGATCACTTGTAAGGTAAACAGGATGTCCCCAGTATTGTTTTCAAACTTGCCATGAGCACTCGCAATACTGCCCGAAACTAAGAAAGGCGTTCCTTCAACTGTACCATCATTAAAAGCTACTTGTTCGATAATCAAGCTGACTCCGTCTGTTTTGATCAAGGCATCTGGCGTAATGGCTAGCTTAGCCGTCAGTTTTAGATCCTTTACGGGGCTGCTGTCTGGATAGTTGACAGGTTCGATTTCGACAGTTTCATCGTCAATTTTGGTGATGCGAATGCTTTGGCCAGTAACATCCCGCAATGAGTCTGTGTCCAGATTAAGGGCAACTACCCCGCTATACTCTCCTACGATCAAAGTAGTGAGGTCAGGATTTGCAGGCTCTACACAAGCTGAAAAAAGTCCAAGCATCAGGCAAAGGCCCGCAGACATCAAAAAATATTTCATGCAATTTCGGTTTTAGATATAAGGCAACGTCCAAAGCCATTATCAGCTGCTGGACTCTCTTAATAACGTATAAAACTCAAAAACGTGTTTTTCAATCCTCCTCTGATTCTTGCATCTGATGGCTCCAAGCCATTTTTGTCAATAAATCAGCCGCTAGGGCCAAACGCTCGGGTTTTCCTACATCCAACCAACTAGCTTCCTGATCAGGAAAAGCATAAATATCATGCTGCTTGGCTAAGCGCAGATAAAGGTCAATAATGGAAAAGACGCCTCGTTCCGCGATGAGCGGAAAAATACGAGGAGAGATATAATGATGCCCAGAAAATGCCCATGGAATTAAATCAGTCTCTTCACGCGACATCTTAGTCTCCCCTGTCTTCACATTTTGCCAACCGCAGAGGGTCTTATTTTCATCAAAAAGGAGGTAGCGAGAAGTCTGGCGTTGCCGAACGCTCAGTGTCGCCAATCCATCTTGGCTAAGATGTTGCTGACGTAGGGCGGCTAAATCGAGGTCGGTAAGGATATCTGCATTGCAAAGCAAAAAGTCTTCTCCATCTGCCAAAAACTGGCGGGCATGCCACAATCCTCCGCCTGTATCCAATAATTCTGACCGTTCGTCGGAGACGTAAAAACGCATCCCCTCCAAGTCCAAGCCTTGGACAAAATCCATAACACGCTGCCCAAAATGATGGACATTGACCACGATATCTGTATAGCCAGCGGCCTTGAGGCGCAGAATGTTCCATTCCAGCAATGGGCGACCAGAGACCTCTACTAAGGCTTTGGGGCGATCATTGGTAAGCGGACGTAAGCGAGTACCAAGGCCCGCAGAAAAAAACATCGCTTTCATAGAGACGAATGATTGAATAGGGTAAGACTAATTGACCCAGCCTTTGCGCTCCTGTTCGCGGTGAAAGAGGTCTACCGTTACATTGTACTTCTTGCTGAGGTACTGAGCGGTACGATCGGCGCAGTAAACAGAGCGGTGCTGCCCACCCGTACAGCCAAAATTGACGGCAAGGTAGGTGAAGCCACGTTTGAGGTAGCGTTCAACGGAGTTGCTCACCAAAGCAAAGACATTTTCTAAGTAATGCTCCACATCGCTTTGCTCGTGCAAAAAGCGAATCACCTCTGGATCGCGACCCGTCAGTTTTTTATAAGGCTGATAGCGTCCCGGATTGTGGAGACCGCGGCAGTCAAACATATAACCACCCCCATGCTCCGTACCATCTTCAGGTAGACCTTGTTTGTATGAAAAGCTCTGCACACTCACGACTAGCGAAGCATTTTCGGGTTTGATATGCCCGAAGGAGCGAAAATCCTCATGCTCAATGATGTATTCAAAGCATTTCATCAAGCCCGGAATCTCGATGGGTAACTTGATCTTGCCTAAGATAGATTCAAGATTACGTACCGCATAAGGGATACTTTCAAGGAAGTGCGTCTTGCGCTCATAAAAACCTCTAAAGCCATAAGCGCCCAGCACCTGAATGGTGCGCATCAAGACGTAAGCGTAGTAAAATTGAGTAAACTCTTCTCGGTCCACCTCAATTTGCTTTTCGAGGGCATCGAGATAGTGATGCAGCAAGCGCTCGCGCAGCTCCTCGGGGAGATTGGCCTTGGCCTGATAGAGCAGAGAAGCGAGATCGTACTGGAGAGCTCCTTTACGACCACCTTGGTAGTCGATGAAGTAGTGCTTGCCCTCATGGATCATGATATTTCGCGCCTGAAAATCGCGGTAGAGAAAGAAATCATGTCGCGTCTGCAGAAGGTAAGTAGCAAAAGTTTCGAAGTCCTCTTCTATCTGTTGCTCATCAAAGGGAGCACGCACCAATTTGAGGAAGTAATACTTAAAGTAATTGAGATCCCACAACATCGACTGCCGGTCGAAGCTAGCTCGCGGATAACAAGCCTCATAATCCAAGCCATCTCCCCCTTGGGTCTGAAACAACACCAATTCTTCCAGGGCTTTTTGGTAATTATACTCAAGCGCTACTGGGAACTCGCCTTCTTTGCGAGCCGCAAAGAGATATTGAAAGAGTGTTTGGTCGCCAAGGTCTTCGAGTAGATAGGTATGATCAGCGGTATTTTCTCCATAAATCTCGGGTACAGCTAGCCCCTTTTGATGAAAATGGCGGGTAAAAGTGAGAAAAGCGTGGTTTTCTTTTTGGTCGAGATTGTAAACACCGATAGCGGTTTTGCCTCCACCTTCTAGTCTAAAATACTCACGATAAGAACCCGAAACAGGTAAGGCCGTGATATGCTCTACTGGACTAGCGGACCATTTTTCGAAGAGCGCGGAGAGAGAATCTTTTTTGTATGTGTTCAAAATGTTTCTTTTGCCTGCCGCGAAAATACACATATAATTTATACCATAAGAATGCATTAGGCGATTGTAAAAAAAAGCGTAACTTTAGATATAATCTCTTCAGAGAGATGAAACGTTCTTTACACTAGCAAATAGAATATTCAAAATTGATATAGATACGCTCAACCCCTGAGTAGGAATTTGTGTACAGGCTGGGTTGAAAGCAGAGGGACGGCCCCTTATTTGCCGTTACTGATGGGAATCCGCGGAGGATTAGTATATAGGTTTTGTGGCCCAAAAAGCCCTAAACCACGGTTTTAGACATATTTTTGTTCCTTTCTTCGGAAAGGCTTTGGCGGTATTACCCACACTTACCTCTTTGTATCTGCAATTATCATATAACCCAAACACAAGTTTATGGGATGCGGATCATGTGGCAGCGGCGGATGTAGTAGTGAAGGCTGTGGACAAAATGGAGGTTGTGCGACCGGCGGCTGCAATAAATTAAATACCTACGATTGGTTGGGAAACATGCTTTCCCCAGATAAAACGGAAGTAGACAATGTCTATGAAATTCGTTTCAAGAATACACGTAAATCCTTTTATCGTAATGTGAATGGTTTGCGCCTCTACACGGGAGATCGGGTAGTGGTAGAAAGCGACCGAGGCTATGATGTGGGCTCCATCTCTATGGGAGGCGTCTTGGCAGAATTACAGATGAAGAAAAAGCGGCACAAAATAGCCGCTACAGACCTACCTCGTATCTATCGCAAAGCGGCCGAAAAGGACCTTAAGCTCCTGCAAGAAGTACGCGATCGTGAGCAAGAAACCCTCGTCCGTACCCGCGAAATTATCGAGGATTTACGGCTAGACATGAAGCTCAGTGATGTGGAGTTTCAAGGCGACAACGCCAAGGCGATTTTCTATTACATTGCCGACCATCGCGTGGATTTTCGCGAACTGATCAAAGTCCTAGCGAGAGAGTTTCGAATCAGAGTGGAGATGAAGCAAATTGGTCTTCGCCATGAAGCTGGCCTCGTCGGGGGGATTGGTTCTTGTGGACGTGAGCTATGTTGTTCTACTTGGCTGACGGATTTTAAAACCGTTAGTACTTCAGCGGCCCGTTACCAAAATCTCTCTCTCAATCCGATGAAAATTTCGGGTCTCTGTGGGCGCCTCAAGTGCTGCCTCAATTTTGAGTTAGAAGTCTATCTTGACGCCCTACAGGATTTTCCTGAGGTGACGACGCTCGAGACTACCAAAGGAACTGCTTTCCTGCAAAAGACAGATATCTTCAAAGGGATGATGTGGTTTTCTTATAAAGGCGAAACCTCATGGCATCCGATTCGCGTTGAGGAAGTCAAGCGTATCATGTCGCTCAATGAAAAGGGCCAACGCGCCGAAGCTTTGATTGTCAAGCCAGAACTCACAGCCGAGCAGTCTCTTGACTTTGTTGATGTAGTAGGCACCAACCTACCAGAGATCGAAAAAAGAGGTCGCGGTAGAGGCAAGGGCAGAGGACGAGGCAAAGGCCGCGGTGGTAATAATCGCGGACGCAATCAAGCACGCAATCGTAATAACCAAGGCCGTAACCGCAATAATAATCCCGAAAACAAAGCCCAAGGTCAAGGAGGAGAAAAGCCAGAAAACAAGGACGGCAACCGAAAGTCAAACCCGCGCAACCGCAACCAAGGGCGCAATCAAAATCGTAACCGAAACAACCGTAATAAACAGGCGGAAGGACAAGTTGGCGAGAAAAAGGAACAAGGCAATAACAGCCCACAAGGCAATAGCAACCGACGCAACAAAAATCAGGGCCGCAACCAAAATCGTAATCGTAACCCTCAAAACCGTGGTGGTAAAAATCGTGGTGGCAAGGGTAGAAACAACAAGCCTAGTGGCGATAAGCCAGCCGGCGATAAAAATGACTAATTCGATGAAGGCTCGATATTTTCTCTTTTGCGGAGGCCTATTTTGCTTATTGCTAGCGTGTAATTCCGGCCCATGGCTAGCGGAACAAGCGTTCGGCGAAGCCGCAAAATGGAAGGTCGATCAGCCAGTCTCTTTTAGCTACGAAAACCCAGCTGCCAGTGAGAAAAACCTAGTACTAGATATGGCCTTTTTGGCAGAGTATCCCTACCAAAATATCTGGTTCAAACTAGAAACGACCGATCCCCAAGGACAAATCACTGAAATGATCTTTGGCGATACATTGATGAATGTGGACGGTACTTGGATCGGTAAACAAGATGTAGGGAATAGCTTGGACTGGCTCATCCAACCACAGCCCAGGCTTAGTCTATCAGAGGCAGGTACTTATCAATTCAAACTCTCCCAGCATATGCGAGAAGAAGCATTGGAGGGCGTCCAAAGTTTGCGTGTAAATTTAGAATAGGCGCTTAACGATTGAAGCCCAAGAAGCTCCAAAAGCTTTTCCGTTTTTGACCGTTGGCGGTTTGGCTGCCAGGGGTCATAAATCTATGCATTGCTTGCCATAAGATCTCAGAGGACTTGACCCAAGGCTTAGCCCCTGCTTGTACCAAGGCTTCTTCGATAGGTCGCGCAATGCTTTCCTCTACGTGATTGTAATAAAATAACTTCAAAAAGATACTGCTCAGGGTAATGGTGGCCCCCAAATGGTCGCTGGCGTCGCGTTCGGCCTTAGCCCGTTGATAAGCATCTTCAAAATTGGTGCGGATATTTTCTGGCGTTGAGCGAAATTTGATGGGGATAAATCGCTCGGTACGATATAGATCAGCCTCAAAAGCGGCTCGATCGTACTGCTGGATTTTACGCAGATACTCTTTGCCACGGTTTACCCTTTCGATGATGGGCGCATTGTCCTGCTGCGCTTCGATATTTTTTTGCAACTCATTGCGGAAAATGCCTTGTGGATCGCAATAGTATTCAATTTTCCAGAGTGTCAGGGCCAAAATATCCCAAGCGTGGCTAAAGCTACGTTTGTTTTCGAAGTATTCGATATAGGCAAAGCTTTCCTCAACATATGCCTGCATATTTTCCCAAGCCTGTTTTTTTTCAGCGGGGCTGAACGCATGTATCACCGGTTTTTGCAACCAGCTAGCGCCAAATTTTTGGATGAACTCATCATCATAATGATCCGCATAAAAGCATATCTCGCGAAAGAGTTCGTACATTTTATAAGGCTCACACAAGATTAGTGGGCAGGTGTAATGAAACACCAATTGTTCGTCTTTCAGGATAATTTTGGCGAGGTTGAGAGGGGAAAAGTTAATTTGCGCTACTTGCCTCAATAATGGAATCTGACTCGCATCCTTGGTACTTAAAAAAGGCGCCTCCACCAATAATCTGTCTTCATCTATATGGAGATGAATCACCGCTGAACCATGAGGGATCACAAATCGGCTCAGGTCCTCATTCGCTGTTTTTTCGATCAACCCCTCATCAACATAGCGTAAGATGCCAATGATCGCCTCTTTATATTGCTTATTCTCGTACTGTTCTAAAACTTTGTCCCAATAATCTGCGGCTACCTTGCTGGGTTTTGCCCCTAACAGACTGAGATCAAAAGAAGGTGCTACGTTCATGCCGATTTTTTTGCAAATTCGCTTTGCTAGCTCTCAAATTTAATCATTCAATATAGAACAAAACTATGACTACCCTACAAAAATTCGCGTTTTTGGCGCTTGCTATTTGTCTTGCGATAGGGCTTTGGGCTTTTACGCCTGCGGCGAACGCTCCGTCACTGAAAGGTGCATGGTTATTGGTCAGTGAGGATGCCAGCACCGAGCAAACCACTTGGGTGTTTTCTGATGATTATAATTCCTATACCACCTTTGATATCGAGAAGAAGCAGTTTGTCGGCACCCGCGGAGGTAAGTACTCCTCTACTGGCAATGCTTTTTCCGAAATGAGGGAATTTGACACCTGGGACAGCGAAAAGGTAGGTATCGAAGACCTTTGCGAATGTACTTGGAATGATGCTATGGATGAGGTAAGCATCACCTGCGGCAAAGACAACAAACAAACTGCCCAAACTTGGAAGCGCATCGATGATGGAAGCGCTGACTTAGCTGGTGCTTGGCAAATCACCCAGCGCATGCGCGAGGGCGAAATGCAGGAAATCATGCGCCGTGGTACCCGTAAAACCGTCAAGCTACTCTCTAGTACTCGTTTTCAATGGATTGCGATTGATCCTGGCAAGTCTGCTTTCTACGGCACTGGGGGAGGCACCTACACCTTCGAGGATGGTGTTTATACTGAGCATATAGAATTCTTTTCTAGAGACAGTTCTCGCGTTGGGATGAGTCTTTCCTTCGAAGGCAAAGTAACAGACGATGACTGGCACCACAGTGGCAAAAGTAGCAAAGGTAAGCCAATCAGCGAAGTTTGGTCACGCTGAGACTTTGGAGCAAAAATAGGCGTTCTGCAAAGCAGAAAACCAGCAAAAAAGCCCTTAGCTTGACGCCAATACGATGAATCGGGAGAACCAAGGACCTATTGATTAATCCCGATAATCGGGACTCCAAGCAACTGAGCTAGTTGCTCTACTTCATCTTTTGAGTCGATCAATTGTTGAATAAACTTTCGACTCTTTTGCCTTTTGATGTATCGTTCTGTCCGAATTGCTTGTGAGCGATCCTCACCCAAGCAAAACTTTGCTTTAAGCTCCCATGGC
>JBCCQN010000013.1:0-77862 GCA_039024315.1 Bacteroidota bacterium | reverse complement strand
GTACCTGTGCTATTAAAGCTTTGCCCAAGGGCAAGAATATCTAAATTGTTGGCTACGCCATCATCGTCAGCATCACCAGGCCAGACACAGTAGGGACTGTAAAAGACATTTACAGAGTCAACGGCAACGCCACAACTGTTGGTGGCAGAAAGGATAATGGTATAGGCACCATCTACGGTATAGGTATGAATAAAACTAGGGCCAATGGCTGTATTGCCATCACCAAGGTCCCAAAATAAGGTCGTGCCAGAAGAACCTGTGCTAGAGAGATAAACTTGATTACAATCCACCACGCTATCTTGGATGATTGCTACCGGTGGAGGATCTAGTAAGGCATCCACAGTGTCGCTGGTAGCGCAACCTAAAAAAGGATCGCTGATATCGACATAGTAAATCCCTGAAGTGGGCATGCTGATACTGGAGGTCGTTGCTCCGTTATTCCATTGAAATTGCCAGTTGGGATCGGGATTGGCTACACCTACCAACATATTTTCACAACCGCTGGTATCTGGTCCGACATTAAGTTGGGCACTGAGGACGGCAGCTTCGATAATTTCCATTGTATCTGTGGCCGTACAGCCTGAAAAGTTGTCTGTAACGCTAATGCAATAAGTGCCAAACCCATTATTAAGACCGGCCACTGTGATGGGGAAAAGAGAGCCATTGCACCATTGGTAGGAGTAATCTCCTCCGGGGATTGTGGCATCTAAAAATAAGGTGTCGCAGGTCTCAATGTCTGGACCCAAGTCTACGGTAAAATGTCCATTGATGACAAACACACTGTCAATCGAACTACCAGCGGCATTACTCACCGTGAGCGCATAACCTTGGATACCTGAGGCGATATAGACCCAAGGGTTGGGACTGTTAGGATCGTCTAGACCGACGGTAGGGGACCAACTATAAGTGTAAGGACCGGGACCACTGCCCGGGAGTACTGTCGTTTGGAGTTGTACGCTGTCGGTGAGATAGCAAATGCTGATTGTATCAGCATTGACAATAACCAAGGGGGCCTGTGCGTAGATGGCACTTGAACCCATGATCATAAGGGTAAACAGAAAGCTGTAAAGTGATTTCATATGTATAAGAGGTTTCTCAGCATACAAGAAGGAAGGATCGCTACCTAAATCAAAGTACAGAAAATTGAAAAACTGAACAGATTGATTTTAATCATTTTTGTAACTTGTTGATATATTGATATTTGAAATAGATAAATGACTATTATCCTGAAATGAAAGAACCCTTGTTGACCCAAATGCTGACGAAACTTTCTGCTTCAGATTTAGATGAGTTTGATTTATTTCTCCAGAGTCCGCTTTTTAATAAGGTCAAACGTCTGCATCTGTTCTTTCAAACCTTAAGGAGAGAAGCGTTCCGCACAGCGAGGGAAAAAGTTTACCGCCAAATATACCCAGAGGCCAAAGACTTCGATGCCCAAAAATGGTACGAAGCCTGCTCCCAATTACGGCGACTACTAGAACAATATCTAGCTTGGCGGCAATTTGATCGTGAACCGAGCCCCCCTTTACAGACTTTGATGGATCTCCGCATGGATCAAACCTTTGAAAAACAACTTAAGCGTTCCCGCAGAGAATTGGCCCATCAGAGCCAAAGAGATAGTCGCTTTTTTCAGCGCCAATTTGAACTAGGGGCGGCGGCAGACGCCTATTTTGGCCTCCAACAAAAACGAGCTCCTGATGAAAATTTGGAGACGCTAGTGGAAGGGCTTGATCTTTACTATCTCACCGAAAAGCTCAAGTATAGCTGCGAGATGCTCAACCGCAACAACATCTTGCAACCACGTTATGACCCCAAATTTTGCGCTGACTTGATCAAGCTCCTTGAGGGGGGAGCTTATCCTTATCTAGCTGAGCCCATCATTGCTATTTATTATCAAATCTTTAGCATGTTGAGCAAGGAGGAAAATGAATCTCATTTTCAAAAGCTTGTGCAACTCCTTCAAAAACACGGGGCCAGCTTTGAAGCGCAAGAGGCAAATGCGATGTACACCTACGCCCAAAACTATTGTGTGCGGCAGATCAACAAAGGCCAAAGAGACTATCTAGAACCCTATTTTGAGCTGGGACTGGATATGTTGGCCAAGGATCTGTTGTTGGAGGATGGCTATTTACCACATTGGCATTACAAAAATCTGATTACGGTCGGCACTCGCCTCCAGCGTTATGATTGGGTGGCAGATTTTTTAGACGCCTACCGCGAACGCTTGAGTCCCGCTTTTCAAGAAAGCGCGTACTACTATAATCTAGCCGCTTTTCACTATGAACGAGCGCTGCTTTCTGAAGCAATGCGTTTTCTGCAGCAGGTGGATTTTCCGGATGTTTTTTACAATCTCGCTGCTCGTACTTTACAATTGAAGATCTTTCTGGAAAGCAAGGATTATGATTCTCTCCATTATCACGCCAAGGCCTTTCGCCATTTTCTGCGGCGTAATCGAGCCATAGGCTCTGATAGGCGCAAATTATATGAAACCTTTATCCGCCTTACCCTGGCTATCAGCCGCTGGCAAGTCATGCCGGAAGGGGAGCGCCGTAACCAAAAAGGAACCGGCATTTCTCTACAATTACAAGCACAATCTGCCCTGATTGAAAAGGCTTGGCTCCTTAAGCAGATGGCATAGACTATAATTACTGCTTTGCAGAACGCTCAGTCCTCTTTTTTTGCTGGATTTGCAAATCTGCCAAACAATTTTTTACTTTGAGCGTAATTTTAGATATGTCTAAAAAATATTTAAAGCTAATTGTAAAATGCTTTTATTATTTATTTGGAGGCTAAAGAAGAAAGATCATGTGTAAGCAATGGATATTGATCCTTTTTGCAGCCCTAATTTCCATGGGCTTGCAAGCTCAAGAACCAATCAGGGTGGTTGCTACCACTACCTTTATCGCTGACTTTGCCAAGGTAATTGCAGGGCCAGACGCAGAGGTGATTTCTCTCATGCCGGTGGGAGGAGACCCTCATATTTATGAGCCCGTACCAGAGGACGCTAGAAGAATTGTCCTCGCTGATTTGATCCTGAAAAATGGTTTGACCCTAGAAGGATGGCTGGATGAAATGATCAAGTACTCAGGTACTACCGCTAAGGTGGTAAGCCTTACCCAAGGGATAAAAGCTATTCAAAGTGCCGATCACGAAAATGCTTATGACCCACATGCCTGGATGGACGTCAAAAACGCCATTATTTATGCTCGTAACATTCGCGATGCCTTAATAATGGTAGATCCGATGCATGCTGAGACCTTCAAGTCCCGTTTTGAAGCCTATAAAATCGAGCTCGAAAAGTTAGATGCTTATGTTGAATTGCGTGTTCAGGAGATCCCGCAAGCGCAAAGGATAATCGCTACTACACATGATGCTTTTCGGTATTATGGCAATCGCTATGGACTGAGGGTGGAGTCTATCCTCGGTACCTCTACCGATGCTGAGGTACGGATGCAAGATATCAATTACCTAGCCAAACAAATCGAAAACTATCGGATTCCCGCAGTATTTGTGGAATCAACCATCAGCCCTAAGCAGCTCGAAGAATTGGCCAAGGACTTAGGGATCAAAGTAGGAGGCAAGCTATTTGCGGATTCGCTCGGGGATGAAGAAAGTGGAGCCGATACCTATCTTAAAATGATCCGCCAAAATACCGATCGTATCGTAGAAGCTCTGAGAGGCAGTCTTATCACCGAAGAAGCGGCAGAGAGCTTGGCTTATCTGTGGATTATTCCCGCCATTTTTTTGCTGGCTTTTCTGTGGGTACTTTATCGCTTACAGCTTCGCTCTGAAGAAAATCTTTCTTGGCAGGATTATGAAATTGAAGTTAGGGGCATTTCAGTTTCTTATGATCGTAAAACCGCCTTGTCAAATATCTACCTAGAAGTAGAGCCGGGTTTTGTCTATGGCTTGATAGGCGGTAATGGCTCCGGCAAATCCACCTTATTTAAATCAATCCTAGGTTTGGTCGAGCCAGATGCTGGGCAGATCACTATCAATGATCGTTCAATCGAGAAGGTCCGCAAATACATCGCTTATATCCCGCAAAAGGAAGAGATCGATTGGTCCTTTCCTGCTACCGTGATGGATGTGGTGCTCATGGGGCGCTATCCGCACCGCGAAGTCTTTGAAGGTCTAAAACCTATTGATTATCAAAAAGCGGAAGAAGCCTTAAAAGCTTTGGGGATTTATGACCTTCGACATAAACAAATCGGTGAGCTTTCAGGAGGACAGCAACAGCGAGCCTTTATCGGCCGTGCCCTTTGTCAAGAGGCTGAAATCTATCTATTTGACGAGCCTTTTGTGGGGGTGGACATCACTACTGAGGCCCGTATTATGGAGATCGTTAAGGAATTGGCAGCCAGTGGCAAAACGGTTGTGATCATTCACCACGACCTCGCCAAGGTCAAAGACTATTTTGATCGGCTCATTATGATCAATCAACGTCTCGTCGCCTACGGCGATACTGAAGCGGTCTTTACCGACGAAAACATCCAAAAGACCTATAGTGGTCGTCTTACCATCCTTCAAAAAACCGATCAACACAAATAGCCATGTGGGAATTAATCATTGAAACCTTTCAATACGAATATGCCCAGCGAGCCTTGATCACCTCGGCTATGGTGGGGGTGATGTGTGGTATTTTGGGCTGCTTTATTGTCCTCCGCAATATGTCCTTGATTGGCGATGCCCTTTCACATGCCATTTTACCAGGGGTAGTAGTGGGTTTTATGGTCGCTGGTTACAGTGTATTGGGCTTTTTTACGGGTTCGGTAATTGCAGGCTTAATCGCGGCAGTGCTGATGACTTGGATACAGCGTAACGTACGCACGCAGGAGGATGCCGCCATTGGGATCGTTTTTACCTCTATGTTTGCTTTGGGGGTGATGGGGATTTCATGGGTAACACGCCAAGAGGGAGTACATCTTGACCTCAAAGATTTTTTATTTGGTAATATCCTCGGCATTGCAGATCAGGACGTGATTCTCACCTTGATGGTTATGATTTTTACGATCGTTTGTGTAATTGCGTATTATCGGTATTTTTTTATTACCACTTTTGAGTCGGTCGTAGCCGAAACTTTAGGTATTTCGGTCAGCACCATGCATTATTTTTTGATGCTACTCTTATCCTTTGCGGTGGTTGCTTCTCTCCAATCTGTCGGGGTCATCTTGGTGGTAGCGATGTTAGTTACCCCTGCGTCCACCGCTTATTTGTTGACCCATAAGCTTAAACTAATGTTAGTGATTGCGGGGGCGGTAGGTTTACTTTCTACTACCATTGGACTCCTGTTGGCCATCATTTTTGAAACTACTCCGGGTCCAGCGATGACGGTTACCTCTACCTTTTTCTACCTTATGGCCGTTTTCTTTTCCCCTCAACGAGGTTTGCTCAGTCGTTCCGTGAAGCGGAGACAAAAACGCATCAACATCCTCAGAGAAGACATCCTCAAACAAGCCTTGCGCCTCCATGAAAAAGGGGAACTGACCTTGAAAAACTTACAGGCACGCCTGCGAGAAGAACATGGTATCATCAAACCTCAACTCAACCGACTGGTTCAAAAAGGGCTCATAAAGCAAAATCGCAATCAACTAGTGCTTACAGATGAAGGCATTCGGATCGGTTATAATTTGATTCGCGCACACCGACTCTGGGAGACCTATTTGGTACAAGAATTTGGCTTAAGCGAGGATCAAATCCACGAAGATGCTGAAAAGTACGAGCACATCTTGCCAGAAGCCTTGGTCGATGAGGTAGCCCTGCATCTTGGCAATCCGAGGCTCGATCCCCATGGCTCTCCCATTCCCGGTAAATACAATACGGACCGTGCTAATCTAGGCTCCGCCCGACTTGGACAGCAGGTACACATTAGCACGCACCAACTCAATCATTTGGTACGTTCTGAGCTTTGGGAGCTAGGCATACAGCCCGGTGTGGAGGTAGAGCTAAGAGAGTGGGATGATGATGCTTTGGTGATCCGCTTCGCGGAACGCTTAGTTAGTATCCCCAAACCCTTGACGGAGAAGATTTTGATTGAAGACTAGAAATTATTCGCTGGCTAAAGCGATAGCGCTTTCTTCAAATATTTGATAGACTTGGGCCAATAGGGGCGTAGCGATGCCATAGGGTTGATTTTTTTTAGGGATGCTAAAATTAAGATCGTCTGCGCTATTTGGGAGAGATATAGTTTTGTTTTCTACCCAATCCAGTGCCAAAGTCTTATCACTTACTGCCTCAGACCAAAAGTTACCGCAAATGCAAAGTGAAAACAGGATCACAAGTGTCGAAAGTCGGTAAGTCAGAGCGGATGAAATAAGCTTTTTCATGCGAAAGTTTTTTGCTACGGATACAAAGTGCATAGAAAGCTTGAGCTCGCCACAAAAAAGTGACCAATCCTAAGATTTTGGGGATGAAAACCAAAAATCCTAAGTTGGATGTCAAAATCAAATAAGCGATAAGCGTCAATTTCAGAGATTCTGTCAAAAGCTTAACCCTATTAGCCACTCTTCCGTACCTAACAATTCCTTTCCCTCAACATGTCATCTAAGTATAGAGAAGCAAGTATCATAGTTAAACTGCTATCATGACTGTTGAAAATTCAACCCGTTCTAAAATCCTTGCACGCCTGCGTGATATCGAAGCCCAAAGAGGCATTCGTATCCTGATGGCTATAGAGTCTGGCAGTAGAGCTTGGGGCATTGCCTCCCCCGATAGCGATTTTGACGTTCGTTTTATTTTTACCCACCCTGTGGAACGCTACCTCTCGGTGCGTGAGCCTTTTGATACCATCAATTTGCCGATTGATGCGGATTTGATTGACCTCAGTGCTTGGGAGCTGCGCAAAACGCTTAATCTGATCGCCAAGTCCAATGCAAGTCCCATTGAATGGACGCAATCTCCGATTGTTTATCAAGAGCAGGACGGCTTTATTGAGGCCCTCAATCAGCTGACCACTCATTATTTTCAGCCGAGGGCCTGTGCCCACCACTATTTGGGTTTGGCTCAAAAGACTTGGCTAGGAGAGCTACAAAAGCCTGAGTTTGGAATCAAGAAATATTTCTATGCGCTACGCCCACTTTTTGCGGCTATGTGGATCGTAGAACGGCAAGAAAAGCCAGCCTTGACCTTTGCTGATTTGCGGACTGTAGTAGAGGATGCCTACGTACAAGAAGCCCTTGACGAGCTACTAGCTGCCAAGGAAAAAGCCGTGGAGGCGGAGCCTATCCGTCCCATTGCCATCTTACATGACTATATTCAACGGCTGCATTTTGCTACCACGACTAGGGCAGCTGGCTTGGCAAAGGGGCAGCATGATATAGAGCGAGCAGATCAATTTTTTCGTCAATGGCTAAGAAATTAATGCTGTGTTAAAACTAGAAGATATACGGTCTGAAGGCCTGATCCTGCTAGAAATCATCAGCGGGAGTAGAGCTTACGGATTGGATTTACCGCATTCTGATACGGATCTCAAGGGAGTCTTTTTGCTGCCTAAGGAGCGTTTTTATGGCTTGGATTATGTACCTCAAATTTCTGATGCTCAGAACAATGAGGTCTATTATGAATTGGGGCGCTTTTTTGATCTGCTCGCCCTCAACAATCCCAATCTCATGGAAATGCTGGCCCCACCCGCGGCTACGGTACGGTATCGACATCCACTAATGCAGCAGATCTCTCCTGACTTGTTCTTATCGAAGCGTTGTCAGCAGACTTTTGCGGGTTATGCGATGTCGCAAATCCGTAAGGCCAAAGGCCTCAACAAAAAGGTCCTCAATCCCATCCCTAAAGAAGAAAAAGGTGTCCTTGACTTTTGTTGGGTGCAAAAAGGCGCTAGTAGTCTATCTGTTAAGGCATGGCTTGAGCAAAATAATCGGCGACAGGAACTTTGCGGCTTGGTCAACCTGCCTCATATGCCCAAAGTTTATGCTTTGTTTTATGATCACGAAGCCGAGGCTAGGGGAGAGGAGCGTTCCACGCAGGGGTATAAAGGCATCATCCAAAAGCTCAATGCCAATGAGGTAGCACTCAGCTCAGTAGCTAAAGGAATCGAACCTGATGCAATCATGGTCTTTAACTTGGAAGGCTATCAGGCCTATAAGAGAGAGTACCGCCAATATTGGGATTGGGTGGAAAAGCGTAACGAAGCTCGCTACCAAGAAACCCTTGGGCATGCTAAGGCCTACGACGCCAAAAACATGATGCACACTTTTCGTCTGCTCAATATGGCCGAGGAGATTGCGAGAGAAGGTATCGTCTGGGTGCGTCGGCATGATCGAGAAGAGCTGCTAAAAATCCGCAGTGGCGCTTACGAGTACGAGGAATTGCTGGAGATGGCAGAAACCAAGCTGCTCGCTATCGAAGAGGCCTATCGCGAATCTGAGCTACCTGATAGGCCAGATCGCTTGGCGATTGAAAGAAAATTGGTGGCGCTCAGAGAGCGGTTTTATGCTTGAGATTTCTTCTGCAACTTCAGATTCTCTGCCTGCAAAAACTCCAAACTCGTTTGGATCTGTTTATCGATGTCCTTGATCTTCATAATGGTGTAAATCAGGCTACGTTTTTTACCATCTGTGATTTTGTCATAGATAGCTTTGGCTTCAGGGTCCTGCTGCAGCAGAACGTCTAAAACCTCTGGCACCGCCACGCCTAATGGATTAGGGTCTTCCTTGATCTCAAAGCTGGTAGGATCGCCTAATTCCTTGCCAATCTTTTTCAAGTTTTTGGCGGAAAGGATGATAAAAAAGTTTCCATCCCCTAAGTGGTTGAGGCCACAGGAGTACGTCAGCTGATCATCAAGGGTGCAGACGAGACGAGTAGAACGTTTTTTTTCGAATTGATTGACCGTGTCGGCATCAATTTTTAAAAAGTAGTACCCGCCTTTACGTTTTTCTAATTGACCGATGTTTTGTTCAAAGCGAAATGTAGGCATGAAGGATTCCTATTTCCTTTTCAACACCAAAGCAGTCCGGTTTGTTACGTAAAGACTCAATTGCGGATTGCTATACTCATCATCGATACTGTGATGCGTTACACTATCATCCACACGCCCATGGCCTCCTAAAGCTGCTGCATCTGTATTGAGAATGATCTCATACTCACCAGCCTTGGGGACATAAAACTTATAGTCTGCAATCGAACGATTGACGTGAAAACTCAATACAAAGATGAGATTGTTACGCTCATAAACGATGACTTTGTTTTCGGTATCGATATTGAGTTCTCGTGCGGGAAGAGAACTAAGGACTTCGTTTTCGGAAAGGACTCCTATCATGGCCCGTTCAAAATCATTGAGGTATTGGTACTTCAGATCTTCTCGATCCACTAGCGACCACTGACGACGAGCATATTTGTAGCTCCAATCATTGCCTTCACGGGGGAAGTCAATCCATTCTGGATGACCAAATTCATTGCCGATGAAGTTCAAGTAACCTTCACCCCCGATACTAGCCGTAAACAAGCGAATCAACTTGTGCAGAGCCATGCCACGATCGATCACTGGGTGCGGATCGTCTATTTGCATATGCCAGTACATCTCCTGATCCATCAACCAAAAGGCCAAAGTTTTATCCCCTACTAGCGCTTGATCATGAGATTCAGCGTAAGCGATATTCTTTTCTTTCCAGCGGCGGTTGTTGAGGGTGTGCCACATTTCGTGGAGGTTCCAGTCTTCGTCGCGGTAGTGTTTTAAGACTTTGATCCAGTAATCAGGAATCCCCATACCCAAACGGTAATCAAAGCCGATGCCGCCTTCTTCTACCGTTCGGCAAGTGCCGGGCATGCCACTCATATCCTCGGCTATGCTGATCGCATCTGGACGGATTTGGTGGATCAATTCATTGGCCAGTTGGAGATAAGTGATGGCATCCCATTCTACGCCATCTTTAAAGTATTTGTCATAGTGATCAAAGCTTACGTATTCCCCGTGGTGGAAGTACAAAATAGAGGTTACGCCATCAAAGCGGAAGCCATCAAAATGAAACTCCTCTAGCCAGTAAGCGACATTTGAAAGCAAAAACTGCTGTACCTCCGGCTTGCCATAGTTAAAAAGCTTGGAATCCCAGCCATCATGCTCCCCTCTACCACCAGGGTGGAAATACTGGTCATCGGAACCGTCAAATAGATTCAAGCCTTCGGCAAGGTTTTTTACGGCATGAGAGTGCACGATATCCATAATCACCGCGATACCCATGCTATGTGCCTTGTCAATCAAAGCTTTAAGGTCTTCAGGTGTCCCAAAGCGAGAACTAGCGGCGAAAAAATTAGATACATGGTAGCCAAAGGAACCATAGTATGGATGCTCTTGCACCGCCATCATTTGGATGGCGTTATATCCTAAGGATTTGATCCTTGGCAAAACGTTCTCAGCGAACTCAGCCCATGTGCCAACCCCTTCTTTTTCTTGGGCCATACCTACGTGGCATTCATATATGATAGGCGCTTGTCTTGTATCTACTTTAAACTTTTTGTCAGTCCATTTGAAGGCCTTTTCTGGTGCCCAAACCTGGCCGGCAAAATCGTAGGTCTCCTCATTTTGTACGGCTCTTCGTATGTAAGCAGGGATGCGGTCTTGTTCGCCAGCCGCACTTATTATATTGACTTTGACTAAGTCTGCATGCTTAAGTTTATCAGCGGGAATTTCGCATTCCCAAACTCCATTCTTATCTTTAGTAAGGGGATTGGCGGCTTTGTCCCAGCCATTAAAATCGCCTACCAAAGCTAAGCGTTCTGCCGCAGGCGCCCACTCCCGATAGTGCCATACATTGTTCTTTGCGTCAAAATGGATTCCTAGATATTCGTGGGCTTGGGCAAACTTATATAAGCTGCCATGCTCAGCGGCAATTTGGGCTTCTGCATCCCGACAGCGCTTACGTCGTGCGAGAATATCTGCTTCATAAGGAGACAACCAAGGATCGTCTTGGATGAGGGCAATGCTGGGTTTAGGCTGTTTTGGCATATGTAGGCTTGTAAGTATTAGTGGCCGTAAAATTAGGGAAAAAGCTAGTACATATGTAATCTTTGTAATAAGACACATGCAAATGAAAAAAGATCGTTTTTGGTGGATATTATTTCCTGCCGTAACTATTGCGCTGCTTCTGATTTTCTATTCAGGACAGCAGCCAGTAAAGACTTACCCTAAGCCTACAGAAATCAATCTTCAGCAAAGGGAAGACAAAGCTTTTAAGCAAGACCGCAAAGCCTTTATTGAGCAAATGCATAAAGCGGCTCCGGGTACGGATTGGCGTCAAATAGACCAACAAACCCGCCAAACCAAGGCCGAAGTACGTATGAGTCGTCTCCAGTCTCAATACCTGCAAAGAGGGGCCAATCCCCTTTTTAGTCGCGATACCCTCGCCAATAATCAAGTGCAAGCACATTGGCGCGAAATTGGTAGCCGCAACCAATCTGGCCGTATCCACACTGCTGCCTATGATCAACAAGCTGATATTTTATACCTCGCTTCCTCTGGCGGTAATATCTGGAAAGGTTCTCGCAACGGCTCTGATTGGCAGGTGCAAAATGATCTTTTCCAAATCAAAGGGATCGAGATGCTTGAGCTGGTAGATTTACCCTCCGGGCAACGCTTATTCGCCAATGCTACTGGCTGGGGACAGGATGGTTTTTGGTACTCTGACGATCAAGGGCAGACTTGGACCGCTTCTCAAGGCCTAAGCAACGTCAAAAGCTGGGGCCGCGTTCTGCGCAGCGTGATTAAACCTGACGCTACCCATACAATTTACTTGTTGGCCTTTGAGTGGGACAATACCAACTGGGAAAAGATGACTACCCTCTATCGTTCTGTTGATAATGGTCTCAGTTTTGGCCAAATCGCTACCTTTAGCAGCGCTACTTTTGGTAATGAGCAAGGCTTTGATATTTGGACAGATCCGCTTACTGCTGGACCTGTTTACCTATTACATGATAATGATCTGTATGAATTAGATGCCAATGACCAGCCTGTGCTAAAATCTAGCGTAATTGGCCAATCTGACTTGGGAAATGCCCATCTGGTAGGCAGTGGAAATATGATCTACGCGGGATATCACAGCAGCGATAGCTTGAAAGTCTATCAATCTAGTAATGCCGGTCAATCTTGGTCTTATCGGGGGCAGCAAGCCACCAATTTATTTTTTCGCACGAGCTTTAATGTGGATCGCAACAATCCCCAAAGACTTTATGCTGGGGGCATCAATGCCTTCACTAGTGATAATGGCGGAGCAAGTTGGCGTTTGATCAATCAGTGGTGGGAATACTATGGCGACGAGGCCACCAAACTACATGCGGATATTCCTTCCTTCCCTTCTTTTGAAACGGCTAATGGTATCCCTTTTTCTATGGTCTGTACTGATGGAGGGGCTTTCATCTCCTATGATGAATTGGATAACGTCAGTAATATTTCCCTCAATGGGCTTAATGTTAGTCAATACTACTCTACCTACACCTTCCAAATTGATCCTGCTATCATTTATGTAGGATCTCAGGATCAAGGATTTCAAAGAAGTAAAATAGACGATGGAGGAGTCCTTTCCTTTGATCAGTTGATCAGTGGTGATTATGGACATCTTGGTTCTGCCAATGGTGGTTTGAGTCTTTGGTGCAATTATCCTGGTTTTACGATGTACTATCCGAGTGCCAATTTGGGCACTAACAACATCACCCTAGATTTTCCTACGGATAACCACCTGTGGCTAGCCCCCCTGATGGTAGATCCGCTTATTCCTAATATTGCCTACCTCGGCGGCGGCGGTATTAATGGCAATGGTACTCATATCGTCAAATTGACCGCTGGCATCAATAGTATTAGCTATCAACAATTACCCTATGACTTCCCCGGTGGTGGCTCTATTTCTGCCATGGCAATTTCGCCTCTAAACCACAATTTTTGGTATGTAATCACCGATAATGCCAATTATTTTTTTTCGCTTGATGGCGGCAACACTTGGAATGCAACCAACCACGCCAATCTGCCGGGCAGTCAATATTTTTATGGCAACAAAATTTTGCCTTCACCTACGCAACTTGGAAGGATTTACCTAGCCGGTAGTGGGTATAACAATTCTCCTGCCTACGTATCCAATGACAATGGGCAAACCTTTACCGCCATCGACAATGGTCTGCCAAATACTTTGGTCTATGGTTTGGCTTGTACGCCAGATGAGAGTATGGTATTTGCGGCTACAGAAGTAGGGCCTTATCTATATTTGCCCGCCGATGATACTTGGTACCCGATCGAAGGCATGGGTGCTCCCGACCAAACTTATTGGTCAGTAGAATATGTCGAAGAACTGCGGGCGGCCCGTTTTGGTACCTATGGCCGTGGTATTTGGGATTTTGTGATTTGTGATAGCTTATCTGAGCTGAGCGCCGACTTCTCTTATCAAAAAGGGGGAGCAGATGGCCTTAGATTCAATTTTCAAAACCAATCTAGTGGGGCTTATTTCTACCAATGGAATTTTGGCGATGGAAGTACCTCAACTGAGCCCTCGCCCACTCATACCTATGCTGCCTCTGGCGTATATGAGTTGGAGCTGATTGTAAGCAATCATTGTTTTGTCGATACCATCAAAGAGACCGTCAATCTCTTTGCTACTGACATCGAGTCTGAGATCACCACTGCGTGGAACGTTTATCCTAATCCCTCAAAGGGTCAATTGTCCATTGAAGCTCCTTGGCCAAATGCTGATTTGCGGGTTTTAGATTTACAAGGTCGGCTTGTTTGGCAAGCAAAGAATCATCCCTTGGACCAAAGGATTTCCTTAAAGCAATTAAGCAGTGGTATTTATCTGCTTGAGCTAAGCCACCAAGGTCAAACTGATACCCGAAAAATAATTATTGAATAATTGTTCCCTGCATGGGGGTATTGAAAATTCGCATTGTCTTAACCCAAAAAGATGATGCGAATTTTTGCTTTTAGCCTTTTGCTTTTGTTCGCCACGGCTTGCGAACCCCCCCACTTAGATCCTGCTACTAATCCGGCAGTCGAACTACCCTTGCTTAGTGCCGGTCCCCAAATTGGCCTGATTCAGGGATTTAATGCCGATAATTCACCGGCTATTCAAGACAGTATTTCTCAGCGTATGGAGGAGGCCTACACTAAGGGAATGAAGATTGCCCGTATTCAGGTAGATTGGTCAGAATTAGAACCTAGTCGCGGGATATACGATTTAACGGACTTGCGAGAGGAATTAGAAGCCAATCACGCTGCTGGTAGGGAAACTATGCTCACGCTTTCCTCCCTCGATAGTGATGCTTACACCATCCCAGAAGATCTGCTAGAGGAATCGTTCAGCGGAGCTGTCCTCCTTGATCGCTACAAAGCCCTTATGGATGAAATTGTGCCTCTAATGCGTGCCAATGGCGGTTGGTTGATAACGATTGCTAACGAACCGGACACTCATTTTGAAGAGAATCCTGATCTCTGGAAAGAAGTGCGAGATATGGTGAAAGAAATGCGTGATTATATCCATCAGCTTGATCCTGATATGGCGGTGACCATCACTTTGACAGAGGGTGGTTTTGCATCGGGAGTAAAAGGGATACGCCAAATTGTGGAGGAGTGTGATGTGATTTGTTTCAATTATTATGGACAAGGTTTGCTGGGCGCTTTGGATAGTCCAGATGAAGTAAGAGAGGATTTAGATCGGATATTGAGAGCCTTTCCTAAGATGCCCCTTGTGATACAAGAATTGGGGTGTTCGGCTGGTTATGAATCGGGCTCTAATATGGAAGGGGCAAATTTAGAAAACCAACGCTTGTTTTTTGAGACGGTCTTTTCATACATGGAAAATGAGCCTCGTTTCCGAGCAGCGGTGGTCTTTCAATTGGTCGATTGGTCCCCTGCTACTTCTGGAATCTTTCGTCAGGATTTACTCGATGGCGGTGTGGATGAAGACTTTGTCAATGTCTTTCTAGAATCTTTAGAGACCCTTGGCCTGATTCGTTTCAAAGACGGTACCACCAAGCCTGCTTGGGATGAGTTTTTGCGTTGGGTAGAACGTTTCGCGGCTTAGTGGATTAGAATTTGGCCATCAACGGCTTCTTCATAACAGTGGTGCAGACGAAATGTCTGTGCCGCTCCTAGTTTTTGGCCTGTTTGGGCGATGAGATACAAGCCAAGCGCCATGAGGGCAAGCAAACTAAATAGCCAGATACCCCAAGGCGTTTGCGCGAGAGTCCATTGCGATAAACCAATGATGAGGGAAAAAGTGCCTAGCATACCCAGAGCAGCATAGCCATAGATAAATAAAATCCAAACATTGGGGTTGGGGCCATAAAGACCGCGTACTAATTGTGAGCCTTCCTCATCGGTCTCAAGCTGTAGATGCAACTGTGGAGACCAAAAGTGTTGTTCTTCTTTAGGGATGAGCAGATGTATTTGATCGTGTTTCGTTCGGATTAAACAAGGGGTTTTATTGACTATAATCTGGTGTTGCAAGCGTTCTTTGAGCTCCTCCGGAGAACAATTAATCTTGTGCTCAAATCTAGGGCGAATACGGAAGCTACTCATGAGATGGGATGGTTTGATGGATACCGATAAAAATTAGGCAAAAAACCAGCTCGGAGAAATGACATAAATCACCCAAAAAAGTGGCCTTCCCGCAAGGGAAGGCCGTGCATAACAGGACGGTAAATCACTGATATAAAATTCTTCTGTTCGTCAAATATAAGGAAAAATCGGAATTTACCTTTATTCAAAGCAAAGAATTACCATTTTATGATCTTACCATTAATTCGCTGCCCTCTAAACCGTATTTCAAAGAGGTAGTAACCATTGGCTAAGTTGCTTAAGTCGGTCTCAATAGTTTGGCTACCTGCTTCTAGCTCAAGGCTTTGTTGGAGGGCTAATTTGCCATCCATTTGGTAAATCCTTAGGCTAGCATTCCCACTTTGAGGCGCATTGAGTTGAATATTGAATACTGTATTTGCTGGAGCAGGATAGCTTTGGACTAAGACAAGCTCTCCTGCGGTACGGACTTCAACTGCTATATTGTCAGAGTAAGTAAAGGCCCCGTCAATATCGACTTGCTTGACGCGATAAATTTGTACCCCCGTTGGTGCTGTCAAGTCGGTGTATTGATAGTAACGCGGGGTTTCACTGAAGCCAGCCGCTTTTTGGCGAGTAATACTGCTAAATTCGCCTTGCGCTCCTTTGCGTTCTAGGGTGAAGTAATCAGTATCCCACTCTTGGAGGGTCTGCCAGTTGAGATATACGTCGCCACTAGAGCTGACTTCTGCTTGCAGACTCAGTCCCTCTACAGGGAGCGCGGACACAGGCGTACCCAGTGCAAAGGTTGAAAATACGTTAAAGGGCGCTTGATAAGTAGTGAAGGTGCCTTGGGTACCCACCGTGGTAAGCCCTATTTCTACTTGAGGGTCAGCGGTAGCATTTGTGGGGGAATTAGCCCCGTCTCGGCGATAAACCTTTAGTTGGGCTGCCACATCAGTCTCCGCAAAGGCAGTACCTTCATTGGTGTTGATAAAGTTAGTGATCGCTGTCAAGTCAGCCGCAGAAAGATAAAAGGTAACTACATAATCGCCTCCCGCCGTAATCGTCGGAGTAATTTGCCATTCTGGATCGGCAAAATAAGGCTGGCCCGTCAGATTGGTGTTTTGCGATTCTCCTAAGCCAAAGGTGGCTGAGCCCGTTGTCAAACCATGATCCGTCCCTCCATTATTGGTGACATCGAGGATGATTTCGTCCGCAGGATTGAGGTAGGTGCGGCTTTGGTTGGGGCCTAGATTACAAGCATAAGTAGAATTGACGACGGTTGGGGTAAACGTTCCGCGCAGCGTGTTGATAAAAGTGGTATTAGCGGCACTATTGCCTCCACCCGGTGTCGAATTGGTGCTCGCGACTACTATCTCCCAATTGTTGTTCAACTTTGGATCGTCATTATAGGCATTGGTAAAGGCATAAGTCGTGTTATTGCCAGAAACAGCAAAGTGGGCCGCCCCAGCGTCATAAGTACCAAAGGCTGGGTGGTTTTCGACGCGCATCTGGCAAGGGAAAATTCCAATATTCCCACTACAAACACCACCAGAATTGGTTCCATAAGAAATGCCATGCTGGTAGGCAGCGGCAGGATTTCTTACCTGAAACCCATCACTGCCATTGAAAAAGGAAATAAAGTCCCAACAAGGATCTTGAGTGGTCGCTGGATAGGAGGGATCGCCGATAGTGGGGGTAGTATCTAAGGCATCAAAATAGTCATTGACCGTTGGACTACCACAACCTGTGCCAAAGCTCGGGGCAAAAATAGGACAGACATAAAGGAGGTCGCCATTGGCATCAGTGGGATCATCGGCCGGTAAACCTGGATCAGGAGTGGTGCTATTATAAAGGATAATGACAGATCCTACGGGAACCTTTTCCCAATTGCAATCATTAGAAAAGGCGATGTAGCCATCAGCTATCCCTAGGCCACTTGAGCTTCCGTCCGAAAACGTTCCGTTGTTATCATCGACTATGTATCCTCGCAGATCCAGACTGGTTCCTGGGGTACCGATGACCAATAGCTCAACCCATTCTTGGGTACCTGAGGCGCCCTGAGAAATTTCATTAATAAATAGCCCTGTTCTAGCCTCGGTAATCACCACCCTATGATTGGTTGTCAATAGGTTCGCTGTGCCTGTATTAAGGGCCAAATTTAGATTGAAGTATTCTTCATCGTCGCCCAAGCCATCGTCCACTATGCTTATGCCGCTTATAGTTTGAGTATTGGGATAGGTAGCACCGGTGGTGAACGTTAATATCTGTGGCGTAAAAGTATAATCTGTGGTTGGGGTTGCCGTTCCCGAGAGCGCATCTGTAATATCTATGCTTACATCGACACTTGGGGCGGCATCCATGGTAACGGTGATGGTATTGGCCCCAGTCGCTTCTGGAGTAGAGGAAGCGGCGACACTAAAACCTACTTGAGCGGTAGGGGCTACGCCAGCGACATAAGTACCGATTGGGAAAGGAGTAGCAGCGCTAGCATTAGAGGTCTCATTGTCCAAGGCATTGGGAGTTGAATAGGTCCAGTCTCCTGGTATAAAGTTAGTACCACTTGGGCCTGTGCCATTGTTTCTGTAGGCCCAACCATCCATATATTCCCATGCTTGACCCGTGCCATCCACATTGATGTCTCCAAAGACATCTTCTACCGTGCCACTGCAAAAAAGCTCAATGGCATCATCCCCATTAACTTCGATTGCTACGGTGGTATAGTCTGGAGCAAAACCAAAAAAGTTGGCAAACTCAGTTGCTTCAGAAGCTACATAAATAAAAGACCCAGCGGTAACAGGAACGTTGGGAAAGGTAAACTCTTCGCCATCAGACCCGCCTCCATTATTGGCCGAGCCAAGGCCGTAGATACTGAGGTTGGCGATATTGTTGACCACATAAAGCTCGACTCCTTTGGGAGTACCTCCACTAAGCGGGCCATCGAAGACGCCTGTAATGATGATGTTACCGCATTGGGCCCAAAGGGCACTTGAGACAAATGCAGAGAATAAAAAGAGTAAAAGTTTTTTCATAGCGTAGGGGTGTTGTTAAAATCCGATTGGTATTATCCTTTGTCTAAAATATGACACAAGCGTTAAATTATTTTAAAGTAAAGCTGATATAATTAATTAAACGGTAAATCAGACTTCCTGAAAAGGGGAAATATTTGCCCAAAAATAACGTCCTGCTTGCTTAGCTGATTTCATTTATTCTCAAAAAGCCCTTAAACTTGCGCATCATCGAATAGTATGGGGCATATGTTTAATTACAAGGCAATTTTCAACGTATTAGGGATTTTAGTGGGATTGAGCGGGATTGCGATGTTGCTGGCCGTGCCTTTTTCGATTTTTTATGGCTCTGCTGATCTGACGGCAATTTTGTATTCGAGTTTGGGAACCATTTTGATAGGGGCGCTCACTTGGCTGTTGACCCGCAAAGGGGCCAAGTCAGAACTCAAAAAAAGAGATGGTTATTTAGTGGTTACCCTAGGCTGGATTAGTATGTCGATCATAGGGGCCTTGCCCTACTATTTGGCCAAGTTTACCATTGGGGAAGGTTATCCCATCGAAACCTTTACGGATGCCTTTTTTGAAACTATGTCAGGTTTCACGACTACAGGAGCTACCATTTTGGGCGAGCAAATTGAAGCTTTACCGCATGGTCTGCACTTTTGGCGTGCGATGACTCATTGGATTGGAGGGATGGGAATTATCGTTTTGACGATTGCCATTTTGCCATTGTTAGGCATTGGGGGAATGCAGCTATACGCTGCCGAAGTGCCGGGACCGACGCCAGATAAACTGACGCCTCGGGTCAAGGAAACTGCCAAGCGACTTTGGATTATTTATTTTTCTCTTACTGCTCTAGAGATGATCCTCCTTTGGCTGGGAGATATGAATTTTTACGAAGCCCTTTGTCATGCCATGGCCACCTTGTCCACAGGAGGATTCTCAACTAGTCAGGCTAGTTTGGGGGGATTTAGTGCGTACAGCCAGTATGTGGTGATTGTTTTCATGTTTTTGGCTGGGACCAACTTTGCCTTGACCTATTTTGCCTTACGAGGCAAACCCATGCGGCTTTGGGCCAATGAAGAATTTCGTTACTATTTATTTATCAGCCTGATTTTGATCGGTATTGTGATGGGAGTTTTGGTCTATAATGGTACCTACGGGCTCGAAGAATCGTTCCGCGCAGCGGCCTTTCAAGTCATCTCTGTGGTCACGACTACCGGCTTTGGGACAGAAGCCTTTACCGAATGGGGCAATGTTTTGACGGTTCTGTTTTTTGTTCTCATGTTTTCGGGGGCTTGTGCGGGCTCTACGAGTGGAGGTGTCAAATTTGTGAGAACCCTTTTGGTAACCAAAAACAGTTATCTGGAGCTAAAGCGTCAGATTCATCCCAAAGCAATCCTACCGGTACGATTCAATAAGAAGGCCGTCAATCAAGACACCATCTCCAAAATCGTCGCCTTCTTTTTGATTTTCATTTTGTTGTTTGTCTTTGGCACCTTCGTGATGTCATTTATGACTCCAGACTTTTCTACGGCCTTGGGCACAGTTGCGGCTACTTTGGGCAATATTGGACCGGGAATCGGGGAAGTAGGGCCACAAGATGCGATTAACTTTGCCCGCATTCCCAATTTTGGCAAATGGTTTTTGTCTTTTTATATGCTATTAGGCCGTTTGGAACTCTTTACCGTTCTTATGCTGATAACGCCTTTTTTCTGGCGTGAAAAATAATTGCTATGCATCCTGAAAAAACTACTTTCATCCGCGAAACCTTCCCCGCAATATTGGCTCAATTAAAGGCCGAGCAAAAACCGGCGTGGGGTATCATGACCCCTCAGCATATGGTCGAACACTTGAGTGGGGCCTTTGCCATGAGTCGCGGTAAATTCAATCTTCCACTATTGATTCCGGTGGAGAGAGTGCCCCAAAGTCAAGCTTGGTTGCGGAGCAGCAAACCTTTCAAAAAAAATACCAATGGCATAGGATTAGAAAAGGGGAAATTAATGCCTTTGCGATTCGCGAATCTCGATCAAGCCAAGGAGAAATTGCTCGCTGAGATCCCTAAATTTTATGATTTTATGGCCTCTTTGGAGGAAGGAGCGACTTTTTTACACCCCGCTTTTGGCGATTTAAAGCCCGAAGACTGGGAGCAATTTCATTTCAAGCATATGTTCCACCATTCAGTCCAGTTTGGGCTACAGGAGGAAAAGGAGGCGCTTTAGCGAGAGGGCTTTAGGGTCCTTACTCCCGACAGCTTTCGGATTGGCGTCAAGCTAAGGTTTTTCTTGACCGGTTTCCGCTTCGCGGAACGCTCTTTTCGCCCTAGATCCCTCTCCCGATAGCTCTCGGGATCGCTCGGGAAGACCAAATGTTTTGTTTAGAGGCTATATACCTAGTAAAAAGGTTCTGCTGAACCAAACAGCTCCATTTTTCTAGGTCCTAATACTGGATACTATTGTCTTAGTACTTAAATAGATAAGCGTTCTGCGCAGCGGTAAATACCCTATTGAAACCAGCGATAAACACTATTGAGGTCTTTTTGGAGCATAGTAGCTTCAAAATAATAGCGATGGTTGGGTTGTTTGATGATTTCTTTGAGCACCTTACTCCCATCATGATCAAAGGCTGTATCCAAGGCGTCTAGGGCTTGCATCCACTCCCCTGCTTGGAGATGGATGGGGTCATTAAAATCCTCAAAATGTTTTATTTGCGCTTTGAGCTCTGCAATGGAGTGAAGTCCTCTGCCTCCTTGGCCCAAACCTACTGTACTACTTCTTAGGTGTTTGGCGATGAGACGCTGATTGCTGTAGTTGGGAGTCTCTCGGATAATATCACTAAGGCCAAAGCTCAACATCACAATCAAAGCTACTCCGCTGGCTAGACTGAAGACCGGAACCCGTTCATACCAAGGCATCTGGAAGGCATTGGCCCAATCTGCTTGGTGATATTGTGCGAGCCAACCTTGATGAAAGAGAAACTTCATTTTGGCTTGCAGGTCTTTGTTTTCTGGCTCCAAGGCTGCTTTTTGCACCGTTTGTTGGACTTTGTTTTCTAGGTTGGGTGCTCCTTGGGCCTTCTCTGCGAGAACGCTCAATATGGCCTGCCTTGCCTTGGCTTCTGTCTCTTGGTCCATGCGTTGAGCTAATTGGGCACGCAGAGATTGCGGCATTTCGCCTGCTTGGACAAAGGGCAATTGGCTCAATTTCATAAGCTTATCATAACTCATCCATTTTTCTTCTACCAATTGATCCGCTTGCATGGCCTCACCGACTTTTAAGATCATCTCCCAGCGAAGCCCAGGGGCCAAACTCAGAGCAGTTAGCCATTGAAAGGAAGCTTCATCCAAATAGGCCTCTAAATCATCTGCTTGATTGAGATCATATTGAGCCAGACTGACGTGTGCTTTTTGCTGGACCAGCTTGACCTCATGCAGCTTTTCATCGATACTTAGGCCACTACTTTGTAAAGCCTCTACTAGGCCTAGCTGGCCCTGCATATCAGCGGGAACGAGGCTAAAGCATAGACTCAACGCCTCTTCGCGTTTATGCCAGTTCTGACGCGGTTCAGGACTAATCAAGACCTTGGTTTCCCAAGCAGCAAAGGCTTGATTTACCCAAGTCGCAAGCTTATTGCTACCTGGCTCGACGAGATAGCTACCTTTTGCAAAAACTAAGAGCCTATGCTTTGCATACTTACGTGCTAAGCTATCCAATTCCCAAGGATCACCTTTATCATTGTAGCAATCTCGCGGGTCGTTACGGAAAGTATAAGCGCGTATGGCTACAGACTCAGCCTGCAATAACTTGACAAGCTGAGCAAATAAAGCGGCGGCAGGACGATTAGGTTCACTTTCGTCGATGAGGACGAGATATTCAGTATCGACTTGCTGACTTTTGTATTTGAGACTGGGAAGTCCGCCATTGCGCACAGTAGCGTAGAGCGTTTGCGGGATGTCTAGGGTGGCCAGCTGGCCGCTTTGACGGTGAGACATGCTCTCGGCTAAATCATAAAAAGCGGGTTCTGCTTCTAGCTTAATTTGATTATCCGCGTGCGGTAGTGCGTATTCACCGGCTGCATCCTCCAAAAACTCCCTTTGAAAGTAGAGCCTGTAAGCCTGTTTTTCCCAAATCCTGATCAAACCTTCAATCAATACAATGAGGAAAACACAAAAGAAGAAAAGGCCAATTTTGATAAAGTTTTGCTCTTTTTCCTGTAGAGCAAGCAGCTGGGAGGCTCTTTCGTTGGCTGATATTTCAGGTGGGAGCAATAAAAAGCTGCTTCTGTTTGAGGCTTTTATTTCTGGCGGACCATGCAAATAGGACATTTCTACTTCTACCTCATAATCCCCTAACTGCTCATTGGTAAAACGAACTTGGTCGCCGATCTTTTCTTCCACTAAATGTCCATCTTTGAAGAAGCGCCAAAGTAACTGAGTCTTAGGATGGTTGATCGATTTTTTGCCGATAAAAAACAAGCCAGGTTCCCCCGCATTGCTGATGGCTTTGGTGACAAATCGTACTTCGTTTAGAAGGGGGTATTCTTTGAGACTGGGATCGCCTGCGAGTCTTTCATCAATTTTAGGTAAGGAAGAATCTTGTTTGAACTTATCATGGGCCGTACTTGACTGTAAAAATGACATAATGTCCAGCTCATGAGGCTGAGTATTTTGCCGCATTTTCCAGATGGCACTGATCACGACAATTACTGCTAGGGCGATCAAGTAGGCATTTCTCCTTTTTTCTTTGAGCGATTGGCCGATCTCGGTAGTAGGAGTTGAGCGTTCCGCGCTAGCGGTCTCCTCTTGCCCCATACTCTCCTCTAGATACTCAGCGATAATTTGGGTAACTAAAGTTTGCTCTTCCTCATTTTGAGCGACTAGGGGAGTCAAAAGTTGACTTAGGCCATGGGGATTGTCGCGATATTGACTCCCCAATTGCAATAGTACGCTCTGGATCCGCATTTGACGAGCGGGATCAATCTGAAAACCAGCTTGCTCAAGGCGGATTAGCAAGTGTTGTAGCGGGAAAGAGGTTGTCTTCATGAGAGTCCAATTTGAGATTCGATCGCTTTTAAGTCTTCTTGGGTTTTGGCCAAAACACTGTAGCTCATGCGCAAGCTTTGTTTTTGCGAAGGGCTTAGGTTTTGTAAGTCTAAACCAGGGGCTAAGAAGTCGTTTAATTCGAGTACCCGCAACCACGCAATTAGTTCAGCAGTAGCGGGCTTTTTTTTCCGGACTGCCTGTCTGATCTGTTGGAAATGCTCGATCAGTTGATAGTCGGCATATGCGGTATGATCGCCAAAATGGCTACGTACGATCTCTAATAGCCGCTGCGGGGGCGGGAAAGGGATATGATAAAATACACAGCGGCGTAAGAATGCTTCGGGAAGGTTTTTTTCTGAGTTAGAGGTCATGATGATCACAATATGGTGATCTGGATCGCGAGAAATGCGGTGATTATTGGCTTCCTTGATGGCAAACTCCATGTTTTCGATCTCGTGGAGGATATCATTAGGGAAATCTCGCGGCGCCTTGTCTATTTCGTCTATAAGGACGACAGAGGAACGAGTTTGCTTTGATTGCACAAAATGTTCCTTTTGGATTTCTGCTGCTTGAGTAAGGGCAATGGCTTTGCCCAAAGCACGTAATTCGATATAATTTTCAGTTGGAGGAGCAGTTTCGGCCAAAGCTTTTTTGATGTTGGCATCGTGAAAGTGCCGCATTGCGTCATAATGATAGAACATGTCCTGCGATACAGCAGTGGTCTTGGTATGAAATACCAAAGGCTCTGGTAAAAATTCAGGATTTTGTTGATGAAGATCCCAAGCGATTTTATGTGCAAGCCGAGTTTTACCCGTGCCGGGCTCGCCGGTAAGGAGCAGCGGCTGATTGAGACTGATCGCTACGGAAACAGCGCTTGCTAAAGCGGGATCGATAATATATTGGTTAGGAGAAACCGCTTTGGGCTGTTTTGATAGTTTAGAAAAATCGAACTGAAAGTGCTGCACGTAATTGTATAATGAGGTTTATAACTAAATTAAAGGTTCTTTTGACGCTACACAATATGAAGACGAGTGTATTCCTGCTGCTAACACTGCTAAGTCTGCCTCTTTTGGGTCAATTTCCGGACTCATCGCGTTTGGCTATAGTAGATATTTACACATCTCAGCCCATCATTGATCGAGCCAAAATCACAGCGGATATGTGCATTCGCTATGCTGGGCCCAACAAATGGACGTTCTCCGAAGGAGATTGTAATAACTATGAGGGCAAAATTGGTATTGAAATTAGAGGATCTTCTTCTCAGTTTTTTGATAAGAAGGGGTATGGCTTCGAAACGCGAGAAGAGGACGGAAGCAATCGTAATGTGGAGTTAGTAGGGATGCCCAAAGAAAACGATTGGGTGCTAAATGGGCCCTACAGTGATAAAAGTTTGATCCGAAATGCGCTGACTTATGAATTAGGGCGGAGTATGGGGCGTTGGGCCCCTAGAACCCGTTTTGTGGAGCTCAATATCAATGAGGTGTATCAAGGGGTGTATGTGCTGATGGAAAAAATAAAACGGGACAAAAACCGTGTTAATATCGCTAAACTAGATGATACCGATACGGATCCACAAGATATCACCGGTGGTTACTTACTCAAAATTGATAAGACTACGGGAGGTATTGCGACTTATTCCTGGCAGGGAGAGTTTGGCGACATTATCCAAGTAGAATATCCCAAGGAAGATGCCTATTTGCCAGCTCAAGCGGCTTACATCGCCAATTATATGACTGCATTTGAAAAGACTTTGCGGACTATGCAGTTTACCAATGAAGATAGCTTAGGCTATCGTCATTATATAGAACCTAGTTCCTTTATCGACTTTTTGATTGTCAATGAGGTGGCTAAAAATGTAGATGGTTATCGCCTGAGTACTTGGCTTTACAAAGATCGCGAGGGCAGGGGAGAGGACCGCTTGCAAATGGGACCCTTGTGGGATTTTAACTTGGCCTTTGGCAACGCTAATTATTGTACGGGTGGTGGTCCTGAAGGCTGGGTATTAAATTTTAATCAAATATGTCCGCGGGATGGTTGGGTAATAAATTATTGGTGGGATAGACTATTGAGCGATCCCCAATTTCAGGAAGAACTCGTCGAGCGCTGGTTTGCCCTAAGAGAGGATGAGTTCTCTACCCAAAGAGTCTTGGCCAGAGTTGATGCAATGGTAGCGGAGATTGGCCCAGCAGCCCAACGTAATTTTGACCGCTGGGAGGTGCTAGGGGAGTACGTCTGGCCTAACTCTTATATCGGCAATACCTATCAACAAGAAATCAACTTCCTCAAAGATTGGTTGCGAGATCGCCTGGTCTGGATAGATCAAAATATCGAAAATATCAGTTTTCAGGTACAGGGCAGTTTTAGCTACGGGGCGAGTGTGGGGGTTTATCCCAATCCCTTTAGTGATGAACTGACTCTCAGTCTGCAGTTCAATAATGAAGCGCCCTTGTTAGTGGAGGTGCGTAATATTGCTGGGCAGCGGGTTTTTTACAGTGAAATTGAAATTTCACGTGCAACTTTCAGTCAGTGGCGCTGGGATGGACTGGACAATCAGGGCAATGCTTTGCCAACAGGTCTTTATTTTTTAAGCTTGCAGCAGAACGATAAAATCGTGGCAAGCCGGAAGTTGATCAAGAATTAAGGAGATGCAGATTCCCAAGAAAGTATGGATAGATACAGATGTGGCAATTGGGATGGGAGATCCAAGGCAAGGATTTGCCGATGTGGATGATGCTTGGGCGATGGTGCATTTGTTTCATGCGGAGCATATCCAAGTGATGGGCTTAAGTACGGTATTTGGCAATACTGATATTGAAAATGCTACTCGCTTGGCGATAGAAATTTACACCCAATTTGGGCCAGAAGGACTAAGCGTTGCACGAGGTGCTAGTACTGCCCTTGATCTCTCTCAAATCGAAAGTAATGCAGGTGTGGAGGCCCTAATTGCTGCTTTAGAAAAAGATTCTATGCACATTATGGCGATTGGTCCTGCTACCAATATCGCTACTTGTCTATTGCTAAGGCCAGATTTGGTGTCTCAAATCGAGTCAGTGGTATTGGTTGCCGGGAGGAGATCGGTGGATGATCATTTTAGAGTCAGTCCTGAGCATGAGCCTCCCTTTCCGGATTTAAATTTTGATCTAGATCCCAATGCCTTTCGGATTTTGATTCAATCCCAAGTGCCCATGGTACTGTTGCCTTTTGAAATCTCTCATAAAACTTGGATCAATCAGGCAGACTTAGATCAAGTCGCTAAGTTTGGGGAAGTGGGGAAATACTTAGCTGAAAACTCTCAAAATTGGTTAGACCTTTGGCAAGCGTTTGGCTGCTCTGCCTTCAACCCTTTTGACATTTTGGCCAGTGCTTATTTGGTAGATGAGAAGGGGTTCGAATTTGAAGAACTCGTACCCGAAATAGTGCTTCACTGGGATGATACCCAAACAGGGGCAGAAAATCCTAAGAAAAGCGTTAAACCTTATTTTTTGCTAAAAAAGGGAGCCTCAGACAGTCGAAAAATCAAATATTGTCATACTCCTCCAGAAAACTTTAAAGAGGATTTGTTGAAATATATTGCAAAGCCTTAATTTGTATTCGAAAAGCTGCCTCAATTAAGCTATTAAATGAATTTTTTCCTCAAAGCTGAAGAAGCCGAATCACTAGAGTCCTACCTCTTAGCAAATAAATACATTGCCCCCGACGAAAAGATTGTTTCTACCAGTGTGCCTGGAGAAGGGAATATGAATTATACGCTTCGCATCCGCACCAATTTCCGTTCCTTTATCATTAAGCAAAGTCGTGATTATGTGGAGAAGTATCCAACCATACCCGCTCCTCGCGAACGCGCTATCATAGAGGGACAGTTTTATGAGTTGACGCAAGCAAATGCCAAGCTGAGAGAATACCAGCCAGAAATCAATGCGGTAGATGTAGAAAACAGCATCATCCTGCTGGAAGATTTGGGACAAGCCAATGACTTGAGCTTTTTATACAAAAAAGAGAAGGAGATTGATCTTGAAGACCTCCGAGGACTGATCGATTATATCAGTGAACTGCACAATGAGTTCAATACGGATAAAGTTGAGGCTCGCATCACCAATATGAAAATGCGAGAGTTGAATGCTGAGCATATTTTCAATTATCCCTTTTTAGAAGACAATGGGTTTGATTTAGACACAGTTACCCCAGGCTTGCAGTCAGTAGCGATGCGCTATAAGAGCGATGATGCGTTTAAGGCCAAAGTCAAAGATCTGAGTAAACACTATCTCACCGATGGCAAAACTCTATTGCATGGCGATTACTATCCGGGTAGTTGGCTCAAGACGATCGAGGGAGTACGAGTGATAGACCCTGAATTCTGTTTCTTCGGTCCAGCAGAGTTTGATATCTCAGTGATGATCGCTCATATGAAAATGGCCCAGCAGGATCCCAGTGTGGAGGCCGAAATCATGGCCCGTTATGTAGAACCAGCCGGATTCTACACCGCACTAATGGAGCAGCTTGTAGGAGTAGAAATCATGCGCCGCATCATTGGATTGGCCCAGTTACCGCTCAGTTTATCCCTCGAAGAAAAAGAATCATTACTCGAGGAGGCCTACCATTTAATCTTGGGTTGAGTTAACTTCAGTAGTGAAAACAACTCCGGTCCCGAATTTGTCGATAATTAAGTAAGACAAAGACCGCCAAGACTACTACTCTATGCGTTGCAAGCAATTTATTTTGCTGGTCCTCCTGTGCCCTTCTATGGTCTGGGCGCAGGATATTCTACAAAGGCAAATTACGCTAAACATCGCCTCTGAGACCCCTGATGTGGTTTTGAGGCAAATTGAGGCAAAAAGTAAGATTCCGATTTATTTTCAGGAAGATGCTTTGCCAGCAGAACTTTACAGCCTGAATGTTCGTGAAAAGGCTTTAGGCGAAACTTTAACCGAATGGCTTAGCCCGCTTGGATTGGGATTTGAAGTTTATCAAAACCAAGCTATTATCGTCGGGCCGATCGAGCAATTGAGTCGATCTTACAATCGAGAATACTTCTTGGAGCAGTATGAAACTGCAATTAGCAATACTGACACATTACGAGAAAGTGCCTATATGTTCATCGGCGAGGAGACTCAAGCTCCTGCTAGTGGGCTTGCACAAATTGATGCTTTAATCCTCGATGCAGACTCAGATGCGCCAATTCAGGGCGCTCGAATTACTATCCCAAAGCGTAAATTGATCTTGCGTTCTAATGAGGCAGGAGAGGTCGATCTGCAACTTCCTTTGGGTGATTATTTTATTCGCATTGAAGCCAATAATTATGAGCCATACGAACAGGCCATTAGGGTTCTTTCAGGAGGAGAAGTAGAATTTGGGCTAGATGTACCCTTTTACAGTCTCGACGAGGTTGAAGTATCGGCGCGCTCCGCCGCCAGTAATCTAAGATCTGTTCAACCTGGAATCATCCAATTGAGTGTAAAAGAACTCAGAGAAGTGCCAACTTTGATGGGTGAGGCCGATATCATCAAAGGATTGCTGGTACAGCCAGGTATCAGTACGGTGGGGGAAGGCGCTACAGGTTTTAACGTGAGAGGGGGCAATATTGACCAAAACTTGATCATGCAAGATGGAGGAATGGTTTTTAATTCCTCCCATATTTTGGGATTCTTCTCCATTTTCAACGCGGATGCAATAGAAGGGATCAAACTCTACAAAGGCCATATTCCCGCTCAATATGGAGGTAGAGTAGCTTCGGTCTTAGATGTGGAAACTAAAGAAGGAAATTATAAAAAACTGAAAGGATCGGGAGGCTTGGGTTTGATTTCGGCTCGCATGATGTTAGATGGTCCTATCGTCAAAGACAAGACTTCTTTTACGCTAGGAGTACGTAGTTTTTTCCCGGCTTGGGCCATGCCCTTGTTTGAAGGACGGCCAGAAATCCGCCAAAGTTCTGCCTTTTTTGTTGATGGCAACTTTAAGATCGATCATCGTTTTAGTCCTACTTCTACCTTGAGTTGGTCTAATTATGCTAGCTATGATTTTTTTCGTTATGCGAGAGAATATGGCTTTGATTGGAGTAATCTAATGAGCAGTCTAGTTTGGCGAAACTTGATCTCTAGTAAATGGTCATCCACGACGACTCTTACCGCGGGTAATTATGACAGCGGGCTATTCAATCCAGATGGGCCTTCAGCCTTTAATCTCAACACTGGGATTCGTAATTATAAGGCCAGACAGCAGTTCTTGTGGGCGCCAAATAGTCGGACTAGCCTATTTGTTGGGGGCGAAGGTATATACTATCAGCTTCGTCCGCAGACTTTGACCCCCCGTGGGGAACAATCAGCCATAGGTTTCAGAGAAATTGATGGTGCACAAGGTTTGGAATCGGCTTTATATGCGAATCTAGAATTTTCGCTTAGTCCCTTGATTGGCTTTTCTGTCGGTTTACGCTATTCCTCCTTCCATAATCTTGGACCGGGGCAAAGCTTTGTATATGACCCTGATAATCCCATCCGAAATGAATTTATCATTGATACGATACAATATGCGGCTGGACAAACTACCCAGTGGTATGGTGGCTTTGAACCGAGAGTTTCGGCTCGCTTTTTGATTGACGAAAGCAGCTCTATCAAGCTCAGCTACGGTCGGCACCGCCAATATGTACATTTAATATCCAATACCAGTGCTGCCACGCCAGTGGATATCTGGCAGTTGAGTAATCAGTTTATTCAACCTCAGATCTCCGATAACTTTTCGATCGGCTACTTCAAAAATTTCTCAGGAGGGCAGTGGGAAACCAGCATTGACTTTTACTATCGCGACATCAGCAGCATTGTAGAGTACAAAGATCTTCCGATCATCTTACTCAACCAGCATATTGAAACAGAATTGGTGCAAGGAGTGGGGCGAGCCTACGGATCTGAGCTGTCGATTAAACGTAATGTTGGACGTTGGCAAGGAGAAGTTTCTTACACCTTCTCGCGTTCGCTGAGGCGAGCAGAAGGTAGATTTCCTGATGAAGTCATCAATCAGGGCAATTGGTATCCAGCAAATTTTGACTCTCCGCATAATATCAATATTGGTTTGCGCCGCAAAGTGCGGAAAAGCCAATTGTTATCTATCAATTTTGTCTATCGCAGCGGCCGTCCGATTACGGCTCCCGTAGGCGATTATCGGATCGGAGCAGTGGATGTGCCGCATTTTTCGCCACGCAATCTGTTTCGGATTCCCGACTATCATAGACTTGATTTGGCTTATACTTTTAAGCCAGACTTGATTCGTCGCAAGAGTTTGAAAAGTGATTTTACCATTGCGGCCTATAATCTATACTTCCGCAAAAATCCCTTCTCCTTATACTTTCGCAAATCTGACTCAGGTATCCCAGAGACTTATCGATTGGCGATCCTCGGTACTGTTTTCCCCTCCTTCACTTGGAACTTTAGATTTTAATGAAAATTAAAGCTGCCTCCATATTGAGTTTGGTCCCCAAGGCTATTTTCTGGGCAACTGCCTTGCTGTTGGCGGGTTGTGTGGATTTGATCGAAATCGAAACCCCAATCGAAACGCTGGATAGAAATATTGTGGTGGAAGGCTTGATTCACGATGGACCAGGACCCTATAATTTTTCCTTTTTTTATACTGCGGCTAGAGGGCGTACTGTCTTTGATCCCTTTTCGCCTATCGAGGCTTTTGTTAGAGATGGAGATGGTAATGAGGAGCCTCTCGTACAAATCAAAGCAGGAGAATACGTTTTGGCAGGTAATACGGTGAAAGGTGAAATAGGACAAAGTTACAGTCTTCATTTTACTAGTCGAGAAGGAGAAGAATATGCCTCTAGCGTGGAAATTTTACAGCCTGGTCCCAAGTTAGATAGTATCTATGGGGAGGTGAATTATGAAGAAAACTTAGATGGCCTAGGAGGCTTGAGTGTCAATTTGTTTCGCTATATCATGCGAATCTATGTGGATGTCGATCTTTCAGAGATGGAAACGCCTCCTTATCTCCGTTGGGATTACCAGAGGTGGTATTCTTTCACTGAGCCCCCTCAGCTCAATAACCCCCTTTTTACTCCCAAACGATGCTTTATTTTGGATACCCCTTCAGAAAATCGTGTCAGTATATTTGACGGCTCCCAAGCCAATGGAGGAAAATGGCAAAGACAGGAGATTGCCGCTGTATTGGCGGATTTTAAGTTCGCCGAGCGCAGCTTGATTGCTTTGACGCAGTACTCCCTCAGCGAAACGGGTTATAATTATTGGCAGAAGGTTGATCAGGTTGTTAATCAAACTGGGACTATTTTTGATAGCCCACCGGCATTGATAAGAGGTAACATCAATAATGTCAACGATAATTTCGAGGAGGTGCTGGGATTTTTTCAAGCTTCGGCAGTAGATACTCTCTTTTTGGTGCAAAATCGACAGGATCTCGCTACCTCTCTTATTCCTTTTTGCGGCTCTGCGAACGCTAACTTTTTCTTCCCTGGTGGGAACCCTTGTTTCGATTGTCTGCGGATACCTAATAGTACGCTTGATAAACCTTCATTTTGGGATTGATATGAGAGTAAGCCAATATTACATATGGAGTTTATGGATCTCAAGTATCCTTTTGAGTGCTTGCTTGGACGTGGTGCAATTAGATCTACCCTCTGAAGATGAGGCTGGCCCCCTTATCGTTGAAGGTTTGATCACCCAAGGCAAAGGCCCACATCGAGTACAAGTTTCACGGGTTACTCCCATCGGGATTCGAAACAATATTCCTGCTAGTTTGGAAAAAATTTGGGTCGAAAATAATCATGGCCAGCGGGAAGACTTAGCGTTCCTCGGAGAGGGCCTCTATGAACTAAGAAGCAATACCATTGAAGGCATCATCGGAGACGAATATCGCCTACATTTCATAAGCGCCAATGGCCAAAGTTATACCTCTGCTTGGGATAAGCTCTTACCGGTTTCAGAGATTGATTCTATCTATTTTGAAGAGGTATTTGAAGACCGATTTGCTAATAATGGTTATTTGGTGGGCAAAAGCTTTATTGATGTCTATGCAGATGTGCAGCTGACCACCTTACCAGAAAGCCCCTTTATGCGTTGGGAGACGGAGCGCTGGTGGTTGATCAATGAATTTATTAGGGCCTCCCCGCCTTCTAAGGCTTGTTATGTAAACGATCCGTTGCTCAATCAAAATCGCATTCAGTTATTTGATGGCAGAGGGGTAGCTGGGGGCAAATGGGAGCGACAATTTATCGGTAGCGCTGAGGTAGATTATCGCTTTTTCGAAAAAACCTACATCAACCTTTTTCAATACTCTCTCACGCCCAATGCCTATGAGTATTGGCAGAAAGTTGAGCAAGTTGTGAATCAAGAAGGCGATATTTTTGATTCTCCACCAGCTGCTGTAGCTGGCAACGTACGTAATGATAATAGCCCCAGTGAATTAGTGCTTGGTTATTTCGGCGCCTCAGCGGTGGATACTTTTCATTTTCCTATTTTTCGACAAGATTTGGAGACGCGCGTTGATTGGATTTGTACTCTACCCGGCATTAATAATCGATACTCTTTTCACCCGTGCTTACAATGCTTGGTGCTACCCAACAGTATCATCGAAAGACCTTACTATTGGTAGATGAGCCGCATTAGCTTCCATATCGAACCTTTGAAGGCGCTAGGCATCTGGTTGCTAACAATCATGATAGCTCTCAGCTTCGGAGCTTGCATTGATCAGATCGAGCTAGAAATTGATCCAGACGAAAATCCGGAGCTGCTAGTAGTTGACGGCTTGATTACGGTAGGAGACGGCCCTTTTATCATAAAGATATTTAAGACTGTGGAGCGAGGCAGTAAGCGTTTTGAAGCTGCGCCAGTGATTGAGGCAAGGGTCGAAAATGATTTGGGCCAATCTGAAACCTTATCTCAACAAGAGCCCGGTGTATTTTTGTTGCAAGGGGAAACGGTAAAAGGTGAGCTAGGGCGTAGCTATCAGTTGTTTTTTAGTTTGGCCGATGGCCGAACGTATCAGTCGAGTATCGAGAAATTGCTGCCCGTCTCTTCGATTGAGCAGGTGTACACCGACGTAGCCTACGAGGAGCAGTACGACGAAAATGGGGGCCAGATTTATCGGAGTTTTGCCAATTTTACTGCTGATCTAAACCTCTCCTCCTTACCAGAAAGCCCTTATATGCGCTGGGAAGTAGATCGCTGGTGGAGTATTAGAGAGCCATATCGACCCTTAGTCCCTGCAAAAATTTGTTATATCTCCGAGCCGCCTAGGCGAGAAGGGATCCAACTCTTTGATGGTCGAGGCATCACCGCCGGTGCTTGGAATGGGCAAAAGGTAAGCTCTGTACAGATTGATTTTCGCTTTTACCAAAAGTCCTATATCAACGTCTTTCTCTACTCCCTTACCCCTGATGCTTTTGATTATTGGAGTAGAGTGGATCGGGTAATCAATCAAACGGGAACCATATTTGATTCTCCTCCCGCCTCAGTTAGAGGGAATGTTACCAATGAGGATGCGCCTTTTGAGCCTGTGTTGGGGTACTTTGGCGCTTCGGCGGTGGATTCTTTTTTTCATCCGGTACAACGACAAGATCTTGCGGTCTATCAAAATATACAATGGCTGTGTAGCCTGCCAGAGTTTAGCAACATTTACGGACGTCTCAGTCCTTGCAATGATTGTCTGGTGATCCCTCTCTCCCAAGTAGAACGCCCTTATTTCTTTGACAAATGAAAATGCACCTTATCCTGATTGTGGGCCTCATTTTGCCCTTTTGGCTTAGTGCCCAAGATACGCCTCCAGTAGAAGGAATCTCGGTAGTTTTTGATAAGGCATTTTATGTAGCTGGCGAAAATGCTTGGTTTGCGGTGGATATAAACCAAGCTGATTTGAAGGAGAAAAGTGGGGTGCTTCATTGCGAACTATTGAACCGAGAGGGGGAAGTGTTGGTCTATCAACAGCTCAAGATTGAAGCAGGACGGACGCAAGGCGATTTTTATATTCCCCCTGCTTGGAAGGAAGATTATTACACTTTTCGGGCCTATACGCTATGGAATCTCAACTTCATTCCTCAACAAATTTTCCATCGCGCCATTCCGATTTACAATTTGGATGAAGGTACTTTAGCAGAAACTGAACCTGCCAATGGGGAGCCAGAGGCTAGCCAAAAGCTAGGCAATTGGCAAATCAACATCCAGCCAACAGCGCAGAGCTATGCCAGAAATGACAGCGTTGAACTAAATATTCAAATCCTTGATGCCGCTGGCAATCCCATCAAGCAAGGTGTAAATCTTTCGGTTACCCAAAATGACCTATTGCCCAATCAGCTTACTGATAAAATGAATACCATGCCTCCTGCTGGTGAGGGACTAAAGTTTGTCAAGCGTTATGATTGTGAGCAGTCTCTATCCCTACGAGCTGAGGTCTATGATGTCCTATTTCAGAGACCGATGAACGCTGATTTTTTAGCAGTTTATTTGGTCGAAACCCAAGAGTTTCAATTCACCAATGCAAAAAATGGAAAGGTAGAAACCGTTCTGCCCAATTTTTATGGCACCGGCACCCTACAACTATACGACCGAGGAGCCCAAGAAAATTATGTGCCACGCATCAGGCAGATTTTTCCGCGAGAATTGATCAGTAAGGCACCAGACTTTCCGGATGCTTTTCCGCCGCGTACCCCTGCAATTAAGCAATATATGAGCGCTATGTCCTCCCGTCGTGATTTTGCGCAACTATTCGGGCAGTCTATTCCCATCCCCGTTCCGGATCGCACCCCTGAAGTGGACAACCTTACTCCGGATCGCTCTTTTGTGCTCAAAGATTACATTCCTTTTAAGGATATGGAGAGCTTCATTATAGAAGCCATGACTACCGTTAAAATTGAGCCCATTCTCGCTCAGAGTACCATCGACCAGATTGAAGCCTTTCAAAAAGAGGTGAGCCCTGAAATGCTTCGCAGTCTAGATCGGCAGGAAGATATTGAAGCCTCACAGGTCTTTCTCAATAAAATTTTACCGGCTTATCGTTCTCGGTTAGAGAATCAAAAAACCCTCAGTCTCTTAGAAGAAGAAAGCCGACAACGCTTCCTCGGGCCGCCTATGTTTTTGATCGACAACTATATCACTTTTGATCCTCAAAAGATATTTGAAGTACCCTGGAAAGAGGTTGAACGACTTGAACTTTATACGCTTAATCGCACCTTGGGCAATACTTTTGGGCCCTTGGGCTTTAATGGCGTCTTTGCAGTTTATACTAGGCGTTTAGAAGCCCCCAAGACCATCCTCGAAGATCCTCATAATTTGCCGTATCAAGGCCTTTACCGAGCTCGCAGTTTTGAAGAAAGCCTAGGCGAGGAGCAACAAGAAAGCCCCGATTTTAGGCCCCTAGTTTATTGGCATGGCAATCTGATGCCTGATCAAAATGGCCAAATTAAGCTTCGCTTCAAGCATACTGATGATTTAGGAAATTTTAGGGTGCGAGTGCAAGGAATTGAAAGTCAGGACTCTTGGGGCTTACAAGACGCGATCTATACCGTTAGTTTTGATGGCTCATAAGATTGGGAACGCTTGAATTGGTTTGGAGTTTGCTGTGCTTATAACTTAGATTATTCACACAACAAATTTTGATGATTAAAAAAGCTGTCATTCCGGCTGCCGGTTTTGGAACCCGCCTGCTCCCTGCTACTAAGTCTCAACCCAAAGAGATGCTACCCATTGTCGATAAACCCACTATCCAGTATGTGGTAGAAGAAGCAGTGGCCTCGGGCATCACTGATATTCTGATGATTATCGGTAAAGGTAAGCGTTCGATCGAAGAGCACTTTGACCGTAACTTTGAATTAGAAGCTGCTTTGGCCGAAAAGGGTAAGGACGAACTTTTGCAGGAAATTCGTCATATCACTGAATTAGCTGATATCCATTTTGTCTGGCAAAAAGAACTAAACGGTCTTGGCGACGCAATTCGTTATGCGCGCCACCACGTTGGTCAAGAGCCTTTTGCGGTCCTATTGGGAGACAGTATTTTGGCCTCTAAAGCGCAGTTACCGATCACCAAACAACTCATGGAAATATATGACCGCTATCAAGCCCCTGTGGTGGCACTAGAGGCCGTAGACCCCAAGTTTGTGTATCGTTATGGGGTGATTGGGGGCAAAGAAATTGACAAGCGTATTTATCGCGTAGAAGAGTTCGTCGAAAAACCGCCGGTTGAAGAAGCGCCCTCCAATTTGGTGATCGCAGGTCGTTATGTGTTTACAGCCGAAATTTTTGAATATCTAGATAAGGTGGGACGTGGCAAAAATAATGAAGTCCAATTAACCGACGCCATGGCTAATATGCTCAAGCAGAAGGCTATGTATGCCCTACATTTTGATGGTGAGCGCTTCGATGTGGGAAATAAACTCGATTTTATCAAAACAAACCTTAGATTTGGTCTAGAGCGTCCAGAGATGAAGGAGGACCTCAAAAAATGGATCAATGAACTCAATACCCAACTGCAGGCAGAAGAGGTTTATCCTTAGCATTTTTTGTTTATCCTTATTATTGCTGTTTGCTTGTGCGGGACAAACTGACCAGTCCGAAGTACCCTTATTTGACGCGAGGCGCCCAGTTGAGGTCTTTGCAAGCTCTCAAGCCGAGTACCAGATAGAATTGGAGATGCAGGCCATAGATGCCTACTATACCTCTTTTAAAGTGCGTACTAGTAATACGGTCGAAAATTGTAAAGACTCCCTCAGTGGCATTTTACACCTAGCCGATACGATTACGGGTAATGCCGAAATCCGAGAAGACGACTTTAAAGAGACCATTTTTGCTAAGAGTTTGATAAATGAGGATGAAAACTGTGGTTTTGGTGTAGATCGAGACATAGAGGGAGGCTATCGCGTCTGGCTTAGCGTCTTTGACTGTGCCCAAAATAAGCGGGGCTGCGAGTTTGACGCAGGAGCTGCGGTTTTTTACAAGCAAGGGGAACGCATAGGCGATAAGTTTGTCAAGGGATTTTTGCCTGCTAGTCAAATACGCCTACTTACGGAAGCTGACCTGAGTCCTTTCTCAGATTGGGGTATTTTGCGCAATGAAATTTTTGCGAGGCATGGGCATCCCTTCCAAACTGAGCGTTATAAATGGCTATTTGGAGAACGAACGCATTGGTATCGGCCTGGGGAAAATCCTGTGTCGGCTGAAATACTGAGTGAGATCGAACATAAAAACGTCCTCTTTCTACAAAATCTGGAAAAGGAGGGCTACAGCGGCTTTAATGGTTTTTTGGCGACATTGTTGGGGGCTCTTGCAGAGAACGATCAGTCTAGTATGGCCAAATTGATCGCTCCACATTTGTTTGATGATCTTGAAATTGTCTTTCCCGAAGAAGCGATACAAGCCTTTCAGCTCAATGAGTATCGCTTGCGGTGGAATCCGGAATCCAAACAAAGAGAATTGATTATTGGTAAAGAGTCCGGCGCTCAGCTACAGTATTATTTTAATAAGCGTTTTGACTCTAGCGGCAAAGGACAATGGATCTTGTCTCAGATGTTTGCAGTGGGCTAGGCTAGGAGGCGCTTAGTTTTTGTTTTAGCTCCCGAAAGTTTTCGGGGGCGCAGAACGCTTATTTATGGCTTGATGATTTGAACTGTAGAAGAGGTGGATTCTTTTAGGCTTTTCCCTCAATTCGTCTGTCCCTCCATACAAGCGTTCTGCGCAGCAGCAGCTAACTTACTCCTGTAACAATAAGACGGTTGCAGAAGTACCCTCAACCTTTAGTTTGCTAAGATCCCTCACTTGCTTGGCCCCTAGCACATCAATGGCTTGGCTAAATCCGTCCAAGCGTTCCGCGAAGCGGCGGAAATCCACCTCCTGTGTCGAATCATTTTGATTGAGGATCACCATGACGGTCTGCTTTTCATCATAACGGAAATAGACGTAAACGCCGTTTTCGGGCACAAACTGCATCAGTTTACCTGTTTTAATGGCGCTACTACTCTTGCGAAAGTTGGCCAAAGTCTTGACTGTCTCAAAAGCTTTTTGCTCCTGCTCAGTTCTGCCCGCACGAGTGAATTTATTTTGCTTATCACCCTCCCAACCTCCGGGAAACTCTTCTCTCACTTTGTCGTGATTGCTATTGTCCCAGTGGTTTTTCATCAGTACTTCAGTACCGTAATATATCTGCGGGATCCCTCTGGTCGTCAGCAAAAAGGTAATCCCCATCTGGTACTTGCCAAAGTCCTCACCAGCCATTGAATAAAAGCGCCCTAGATCATGATTATCAAGAAAGACTACCTTTTTCATCGGGTCCTCATAAACAAAGTCTTGGGCTAAGGTGTAATAGAGGCGGGCCACCCCTTCAGTCCAACCAAAAGGCTGGGAGAGGGCATCATTGATCGCATAATAAAGCTGAAAATCTGTGGTAGCAGGTAGATATGAATCTGCTTTCCAACCATTTTTCTCGGTAAACCAAGCCTGTACCGGAATGCCATGCACCCAAGTCTCGCCAAACATCCCAAGCTGGGGATATTCGGTCAGGATTTCCTTGGCCCAATCCGCCATAAATCCCTGATCTGGATAAGCGTAGGTGTCGATGCGCAAGCCATCTAAACCGGCATATTCGATCCACCAAATATTGTTTTGGGTCAAGTATTTAGCTACCAGAGGATTTTTTTGATTGAGGTCTGGCATATGGTGGTCAAACCAGCCGTTTTCCATAAGCGTCTTATCCTTTTGTGAAGCATAAGGATCCATTAAAGTCGGGGCACGGTAAGAGGTCTTCGTGAAGCCCGCTTCCCATTGATGTACCCAAGAAGGATCAGGCAAATCTTTGATAAACCAATGATAGTTTCCAACGTGATTGTGGACTACGTCCCAAACGAGTTTGATGCCACGCTGATGGCAAGCATCTGCTAGGGCTTTAAAATCTTGGTTGGTGCCAAAGCGAGGATCTACTTTGTAATGATCAGTTGTAGCGTAGCCGTGATAGGATTCCTTTGGTTGATTGCTTTCAATGATAGGATTGAGCCAAAGGGCAGTTACGCCCAGTTCTTGAAAGTAATCAAGATGATCGGCTATCCCCTGTAAATCTCCTCCATGACGAGCGTATTGTTGGGTACGAGAGCTTTCGGTCTGCTCCATACCTTCGATCACATCATTTTCCGGATTGCCGTTGGCAAAACGATCAGGCATTAGGAGATAGATGAAGTCTTCACTCGTAACTCCTTGAATTCTTTTGCTTTGCGCCTCTCTTGCTTTCAATTCGTACTGCACGGCAAAGGCTTGGCCTCCAGCTTGAAAAATAATCGGAATGAGCCCTGGCTCAGCTCCTTGGGAAATTTCTAAGTTGAGAAATAAATAATTGGGATTAGCTACCGTCTGAGTACTCATTAGCTGGACACCTGGATAGTTGATGCTCGCTTTTTGAGTGGCGATATTGGGCCCATATACCATGATTTGTAGGCTTTCATTGGCCATCCCTGTCCACCAAAATGGCGGTTCTACTCTTTGCAAGTTTTGCGCTTCTAGGGTGATAGCAAAACAAGGCAATAGTAACAGCAAGGCGAGTAGTATTCTTTTCATGTGATTGAGATAGTCCTGTTCAAATTAATAAAACTATATATTCTCCTCATTTCTCAGTTTAATCGCTCCACTTTATAAAATGACACCCAAAAACGCTCAAAGACAGCCGTTTTGGCCAAAGGTTGCAGCTAAAAGTAGCATACAATAAGTCGGTTTCGCTATTCGTAAATAGGGGGTAATTACACCAAAAATATCACACATCGATAAAACGCTACTTAACACGCTCCGTCTGACGGAGAACGAAAATTGCAAATTCAATCGTTTGGTCTTAGCCAATCTAATCGACCGGACACAATGCTAAACCTATGAGTAGCCGCAAACTTCTGCTTTTCTTTTTTTGCGTGGTCAGTATGAGCCTCAATGCTCAGGACCAACTCGGCCTTAGACTAGAAAACTATTCAGGCATCAATGCCATTGGCCTCAATCCCGCTGCTCAAGTGGGGAGCCCTTTGCATTGGGACCTGCAACTCGGGGGAGGAGGACTCTTCTTCGACAATAATTATGCTTACTTCCGCAATACCAATATGCAATCCGCTATGGGGAGGCTAGGCAACATTAGTATCGCGCCTAATTTGAGCCCTGAACCCGTTCCTGCCGATGGCCTGGTAATGGATTTCTTTCAATCTGACAAGCGCCATGTTGGCTACGCCAATGCGGTGGTTTTAGGACCTGCCTTTGGCCTGAATCTCGGTGATCAAAGTTTTGGGGTTTATACCAAGTTGCGAGCTGCTGCTGGTGCGCGAAGAGTGCCTTCTGCGCTTGGTTACTACAGTCTAACTCAACTAGAAAGTGTCAATCAGCTAAGTTTAACTCCCTTTCAGGCCGCAGGCATGGTTTGGGGAGAACTAGGCTTCAATTACGCCCGCAAAGTAAATGATGCCCTCAGCGTGGGTGCTACCATCAAATACCTGCAAGGCTATGAGGGCGTAATGATCCGCAATCACAAGACTACTGATGTCCAATCATTGGGAGGAGATGTGGTCAGTGTGGATAATTTTGACTACACTTTTGCCTTTGCTACCGATGCCCTACAGCAAAATAATGCGACCGTAGGCCAGTTGATGAATTCCCAAGGGATGGGTCTAGGCCTTGATATCGGAGCGACTTACCAAGTGAATGATCAGCTCAAAGTTGCAGCATCCTTAATGGATATTGGTTTTGTCAATTTTGGGCTCAATACTCAATTTAACCGCTTTGAATCAAGAGACACTTTTCAGATTACCGCGGCAGAGCAGGCAGAGGTGACGGGCCTAATGGATGGAGTTGAGTTCTTGAATTCTAAGGTGATTGCCCGTAACCACAGCTCTAAGCAGTCTGAGCGCTTTGCCATGTGGATACCAGCCGCTTTGACTTTACAAGCAGACTATAATTTTGGAGAAAACTTCTTTATCAATACCACCATCATTCGTCGAGTACCTACGCCGGGGGTAGGAGTGAAGCGCGCCAATTTGATGGCCGTTACTCCTCGTTATGAGACTCAATGGTTTGGCTTTTCGACTCCATTGGTTTGGTATGATGATCGTGACCTCCGTTTTGGTATGGCGGTACGTATGGGGCCTCTGACGGTCGGTAGCGACAATTTGAGTGGGTTTTTCCGCCAATCAGAGTTTAGCGGTGGCGATATTTATGCCTCCCTTCGGGTAACGCCTTTTAATGTTGACATCAATCGACGAGGTGGGTTTAATACCGGCAGAGGACGTGGCTATAAACCCCCAAAACGCAGAGGACGTAAAGAGCCAGGCTGTTATAAGCCTAAGCGTTAGTTTTTGTTTTACCGCTACGCGGAACGCTTATCCCACAGATAAATTTTTGAATTAATATGATTGTAGCGACGCATAATTATGCGTCGCTACAGTTATTCGATTTAGGTAAATTTGGGTAGGTACAAGCGTTCCGCGCAGCGGTAAAAAACCTAAAAATTGAACTGAATGTTGCCATTTTGATACTCCACGGCGATATAGATGCCCAAGATCAGCAAAAGCCCTAGGATTACAGCAATGGCAATCTTGGTAGGTGAATAAGGCTTCTTACCATTGATGCGGCCGGTCTGTCCATTGACCAAAAACTGGAAAAGCTTGTTTTTGTAACGATAGCCTGCCACCCAGGTAGGGAGAAGAATATGCTTATAGGTCAAGCGGTCTTTTTGGGTCCGAATGCGCAAGTGGCGATAGGTATCTCCTGGGATCTGCCGGATGACGGATTGTTTGATATCATCGTCCATGATGCGATCGGCCACTTGGTAACTTTCCTTGAGATCGTGTTGATACAATTCGGTTTCCCAACCCAGCAGATAGTGAGCATCATAATTGACAACCTCCGTTAGGTCATAAGGGTATATCCCCTCGGCAAGGCCTTGCTGTACCCCATGCGAAGCCACGACTAAGACATCATCAAAGAAGTGCTGAAAGTGTCCATTAGCCGGTACCCAGCGTATTTTCTGAACTTGACGGGTTTGACGTTGGCCGTTGGCATCGGTATAAGATTGAGTCTCATAATAGTAATGTCCTGCCTGTGCCGTCCACTGAGAATAAGTGTAAGCATCAAACGTAAAGAAGGGCAGGTAAACCCCTTGAATCTTTTCTAATGAGGCTAGTTTAGTGAGGTTATTGGGATGAAACCATCCACGTCCTAGCCACTTGCGAAATTTTTCGTAAGCTGTCTCCTTAGAAACCTTAAATGGTAGTACTCCTGCAGGTTGAATGACTCTAGTTTCGGTAGCAGTTTCATTTACTGCTTCGGAGCCACAAAAAGGGCAAGTCAATCCTACTTGATCTCCCGGCACCGAAAGATCAGAGCCGCAGCCTGAACAATGATAGACTTTGGATTCGATATTGAGGCCTCGTGGCGTATCGTCCATGTCCATGCCAGCATGCAAAGGACGCTCAATGATCTCGTCTTTGGCACGGGATAAATCTTGCGTATAGCCGCAAAAATCGCAATGTAGTTTCCCCAGGTCTTCATCAAAGCTGACCTGGGGATTTCCACAATTGGGACATTTTACCTGCAGGTATTCTGCCATATTATTCTCTGTTCCAGCTAGGCATGCGACCTGGGGTATAAGGCGCACCCATGGCTTCTAGTTCTTTTTCGAGTTTTTGGACGGAGCTAACCACTCCTTCCAGTTGCTCCATTACGGGCTCAAATAGATCACCGGCAATTTCGTATTGCTCTTTCATTTCTGTCGGAATAGCAGAGGATGAAGAACCAAGTCCCCAAAGGATTCTACCTACTCTACCGCTTACGGATGGTACCGTTTCAAACTGACGACGCGATAGGCTGGGATCTCCGTTGAGAGCCAGCGAGATTTCTTGTAGCCCTTGCTCAATTTCCTTGATTTTGCCGAGCATATCAAGAGGTACATCAGGGGTATTTCTGACTGCTGCTTTGAGATAATCCATTCGCTTTTTGAGGTCGTTGGTCATGGCGCTAGCGGCAGAAACAGAACGTTGTAGTTCTGCTGCTTTGCCCATGAAAGCAACTACTTCAGCGCGATCATCCGCTGGCAGGGTAACATTGTCAAGCGGTTTGATATTGAAGGATTGCTTGCCTACCAATTCCGTGGCTTCGCCATTGACGACTTTGGACAAGGATACATAGTAGGTGCCTGGGAGGGCCATATAGCCGCGTCCATCACGCTTTGGGTTGACCGGATAAGTAGATGGGTAACGAAAGTCCCAAGTGATACTCTTCATACCGGTTGAAGCGGCTGTCTTGATCCGGCGAACTACATTGTCATCTCCATCAGTGATGGTAAAAAGTAAATAGGGTTTTTCTTCATTGTCCTCCGCGCGCATTTCTTCAAAGCTTGGATATGGAATCGGTTCACCTGCCTTGGCAAGTTCTTTTTCCTTATCCTTGCGTATTTGCTTGAGCGTTTTGATTGGATCTTTGAAGTGATACCTAATGACCGTACCCACAGGTGGGTTTGGTGCGGTAAAGAAGGACTCGCCTTGGAAGGCTTTGCCATAACCGCCCACTGGGGTAGCCTGATTAAACATCCAAGCATCTTTGATCGGGAAGATATGTGCTTCTGCTGTTAAGGCTTCTTCGTCCAACGAACGCAAGGGTGCATAGTTATCGAGGACATAGAATCCACGGCCAAAGGAGGCTAGAACGAGGTCGTTTTCGCGCTTTTGAATGGCGATATCGCGAATCGCTATAGTGGGCAGGCCAGCCCTCATTTGGGTCCAATGCGCTCCCCCATCTAGACTGACAAATAAACCAAACTCGGTACCAGCAAATAATAGGTTGGGATCTACATGGTCTTCCGCAATCGCATAGACAGAGCCGCGCTCTGGAAGGTTATTGGCGATTGAAGTCCAAGTTTGACCTTTATCAGTACTCTTGTACAGATATGGCATAAAGTCGCCCATCTTATGGTTGTTGAAGGCCGCGTAAACGGTATTTACATCATGTTGAGAAGCTAATAGCATATTTACGTAGGTGCGTTCTGGAACACCTGCCACTCCTTCAACTTTGCGCCATGCGCCACCAGCGTTTTCAGAGATATGGATCAGACCATCGTCAGTACCAATGTAAAGTAGATCTTCCTGTACAGGGGACTCATCCAAGGCAACGATGTTGCCGTAAATGGTGGTGGAAATGTTCTTGGCTACTGCATCCATACTCCATACTTTACCCATTACTGGCAAAGTGTTGCGGTCTAGCTGACGACTCAAGTCTCCACTGATAGTTTTCCAAGTATTACCTTGATCGTCAGAACGGAATACTTTGTTCGCTGCAAAATAAAGACGCTTTGGATTGTGAGGGCTGATCAATAGCGGTGCATCCCAATTCCAGCGGTAGGCCGCTTCATCTTTGTCAGGCTGAGGCTGAATGGGTACACTTTCACCACTTTGCTTGTCATGACGCACCAACCAACCATATTGGGCTTGTGCGTAAACGATATTAGGATTGGTCGGATCGACTTGAGATTCAAAGCCATCACCCCCATTGGTGGTATACCAATCTTGGTTCATAATACCGTGCGCATTGATCGTACGAGAAGGACCTCCCATACTCCAATTGTCTTGGGTGCCGCCGTAGATATGATAAAAAGGTTCAGCGTTGTCGGTTGAGACTTTATAAAACTGAGTTACCGGCAAATTGGGCTTGAAAATCCAATTCTTACCGCTATCATAACTTTCATAGATACCGCCATCACAACCCATTAAATGGTAAGAAGGATGATCCGGATCGATATATAAGGCATGGTTATCAACATGCTTGCTTTTTTCTCCTAAACGCTTCCAAGTTTTACCGCCATCGACGGTTAGCATAGCGTAGGTATTGAGAGATACTACACGATCCACATCTACAGGATCAGCTACAATTTCTTGGTAGTAGTTACCACTAGTAGCATAATCATTCATACGCTTCCAGCTAACGCCTTGATCTTGAGAACGGTAAAAGCCGCCTTTTTTGCCAGAAGACTCAACAATAGCATAAACTACGTCTGGATTGGCAGGAGAAATTGTCAGACCAATACGGCCCAAATCTCCACCTGGTAATCCCTTTTGAGACTTATGCCAAGTCTTGCCACCATCGGTTGATTTGTAAAGCGCTGAGCCTGGTCCTCCAGAAATGAAAGTCCAAACATGACGACGGCGCTGCCAGCTTGTGGCGTACATTACGTCTGGATTGCGAGGATCCATAAGTACCTCGCTTACGCCGGTGTGCTCATCAATTTCTAGCACTTTTTCCCAGCTTTCGCCCCCATCTTCAGTAAGGTATAGACCGCGATCACCGCCTTCGGACCACAATGGACCTTGAGCGGCCACGAATACTCTATTTGAATTTCGGGGATCAACCGTGATCATGCCGATGTGCTCGGAGTTTTTGAGCCCGACATTTTTCCAGGTAGCACCACCGTTAGAGGATTTGTAGACACCATCTCCGTATGCTACGGAACGCTGGCCATTATTTTCACCCGTTCCTACCCAAATTACATTGGAGTTGTTAGGATCCATGGTGATACAGCCAACAGAGTAAGAGCCTTGGCTATCAAAAACAGGCTGATAAGTAGTACCGTTGTTGATGGTTTTCCAGACGCCACCAGAGGCTACGGCTACGTAATATTCGAATCTATTGGCTGGATTGACGGCAAAATCAGCAATTCTGCCTGAGGTCAATGCGGGGCCAACAGATCTAAACTTAAAGGCTCCCAAGTGGGAACCCTTGAGGAAATATTCTGATTTGGCTTCTTCCGCTTCTTGATTTTTCTTTTTCTTTTTTTGTGCCAATGTCCCTAGCGGCAAACTAAGGCACAAAGCGAGTAGTAGAAAGCTCGTTTTTCTCATATAGAAGTAGGCTTATGGGTTAGTTTCAATAGGGAAATTAGCCTTTTATCTCAAAAGCAAAAAGCCTCCTTCGCAATGAAGGAGGCTTCTAAGACTTCGTACATCAAATTTATGCCGCAACGGCAGCTTCTTTTTTGCTTGCGCTTACAGCAATGCCGTAAATCACTAAGCCAAATCCGATTTTGTTGACAGCATCTCCAATGTTGTAGAGAAGGTCCATGTTAAGACCTGCACCAGCTAGGAGATTGCCTTCCATTGTCATGTAACCGATTGGGTAGATAGCCCATCCGATCAATACGAAGAGACGTAAGGCTTTGAAACCTTTCTGTACTTCTGCACTAGCGTTGTTAGTAGCTAGATTCTTAGCAGAACCGAAGAAGATTTCATAAACGATACCAGCCCAACCTACTGTAGAGATAACTCCCCATAGGATAGTGTTACCCGGATCGATAGACTCACCGATGTAACCAGTTACGAGCATGAGTACAGAATAACCAATCATTTTCCACATCAAGCTGATAGGAGCACCAGCAGCGCGAAGAATGAGGTAGAACTCTACACACATTAAAGGTACAGTAAGAGTCCAGTCGATGTAACGAAACTGGGTTGGGCTCTCACCAGATGCGAGATAAACATCACGCATGTAGAAATAGTGTACTGCGGCGATCATGGTAATCAAACCAGATACCAACAGTGAAGTTTTCCACTTTCCTTCGACGTTTTGACGCTCAAAGAAGAAGAAAACCGTAGCAGCGAACATGGCCATGTAGCCAATGAAAAAAGTGAATCCGATAACATCACCTGCTGCTAATTCCGCATCGAGTAGCGTTGTAGGATAAAACATAGTATATAAAAAGTTAGGTAAATAATAGAACGAATAATCAAGTCATAAAACACTTGTACTCACAATTTGTTTAATAATTTGTAAAAAACAATAAACAAAATATACGACTAACATTATATGTACATATATCCATGTGATAATATGTACTTCAATTAGTCGAACTATTATTCGCGAGATATGGACACTTACGATTGGATTGTAGCAGGTGGTGGAGCGTCAGGAATTTCCTTGGTTAACCATATGATAGACAGTGGTTTAAAGGGGAATATACTACTACTTGAAAAAGCGAAGAAGCAAAGTAATGACCGGACTTGGTGCTATTGGAGTAAAGAAAGTTTACCAGGCCTGACTGGTTCGGATTCGGTATGGGATTTGGGCGAAATTCTTACAAAAAAAAATGAAGAAAAATTTTCAATGGGCCGAATTTCTTATCGAATGATTCGGTCTGGAGGATTTTATCGGCAGATGTATGATCGTTTTTCGGAGCATCCGCGAGTGGAAATCCGCTACGAAAAGGTAGTGAGTATGAAAGGCTACAGCGATTTTGCTGAGGTCCATACCAACCAAGGAGTTTATCGGGCACGCTACGTTTTCAATAGCCTTCTGCCGCATAGTCCAGTAGCACCCAATTTTCAATGGGGCCTCAAACAGCATTTTGTCGGCACTTGGATCGAAACCGAAACGGATACCTTTGATCCCGAAAGGATTCGACTGATGGATTTCCGCGTTCCACAAGGTGGAGAAGTACAATTTGTTTATGTGCTGCCTATCAGCCCCCGCAAAGCCCTCATCGAGTACACTGCTTTTTCACTTAATACTTGGAAAAGGGATCGTTACCTAGCAGGGATTAAAAACTATTTAAAAACCTACTATGATCTAGAGAATTATACCGTCCTTGAAGAAGAGTCTGGGGTGATCCCTATGAGCCGTCAAGTTTTTCCGCGCATCTCCGATGAACGCGTAGTCCATATTGGTACCGCAGGAGGAATGACCAAGGCTTCGACCGGTTATACTTTTCATCGTATCCAAGAGGATAGTAAAGAGATTGTCAAAAATTTAATGGAAACAGGTTTTCCAATACCGGATTTAAAAGCAACAGGACGCTTTGCTTTTTATGATCGCTTATTGCTTTGGCTAATTGAGCATGAGCCTCATAGAGTACCTGAAGTCATGCGACAATTATTTTCGGCTAATTCTGCTGATCAGGTATTTCGTTTTTTACACGAGAAAACAACCCTCGTAGAAGAAATCGTCTTTTTTGCTCGCTTACATTGGCCTCCATTCCTTAAAGCTCTTAGACATGCAGTATTCAAAACTCAGCCCGCGCGCACGATGGGACCTCTGGCTAAGCCTTCCCACATTGATGTGCCTCTTTCTTAGTCTTTTTGTAGAACCGCCGCTTTGGCTGGAGTGGGGATGGTTGGCGATAGTAATGTTACTTACCGGTATTCCGCATGGGGCTACCGATCATCTCGTCTATTGGCATAAGCTGCGCGCAAAGGGACAAGTGAGCTCTTGGCGCAGCTTTTTGATTCCCTACCTCTTACAGATTGCACTTTATGGATTGCTTTGGTGGTTATTGCCGCAACTAAGTTTGCTTATTTTCTTAGTGCTGAGCTTTTATCACTTTGGGCAATCGCAGCTTTATTACATAGACTTAGCTGAGAGCCATCCCTTTAAGAAATTCCTTTATCTACTATGGGGTGGGGGAGTGTTAAGTATATTACTCCTCGGCCATCCGGTGGAAAGTATCGGCTATCTAAAGGGTATTGTAGATGAACAATATTTGCAACTGGCCCAATGGCAACAGGTGTATGGTCCATTAATGGGTAGTATTGCCAGTCTTTGGGCCTTTGGAATGATAGTCTGCTGGCAAAAAGGGTGGGTGAAAGGATCTGAATTGGCTCGGGAGCTATTGGTAAGTGTTTTGCTAGGTCTTTGTTTGCATGTCGCCAATCTGTGGATTGGATTTGGTTTATATTTTGGTCTGTGGCATGCCACAAAGACCATTCGGGCGGAGATTAAATTATTGAGTGATGAAAGTATTTCTAGCTTTTCGTGGCGAGATTGGGTTAGGCAAGCCTTACCCTTTAGTCTGCTTAGCTTTGTGGGCTTAGGACTCTTGATCACGGCTTGGAGCCTATGGGGAGAGAATATGCACCCTGTATTCTGGTTTTTTGTGGGGGTTTCTATGCTAACCTTGCCGCATATGATCACGCTAGAGCATTTATACAAAAAGGCCAAATAAGAATTTTTATATATGTAAGGAACTTCATATATTACAGGTGAAAAGGGGTTACTACTACTACTATTTTACTACACTACTATTGGTTACTACGCACTACTAATTGTTTGATCCTTTTCACCTGATTTTTTTTATGTCATTCCTTTCTTCTCTCCTTGCTTCTCTCCCTGTGCAACTTACAGAGAGCGCAACTTGGACCTACATGGTCATCTATGTTTTATGTGCATCATGTGTTTACATGGTTTTGGCTCGTCGCATTAGCGAAAAAGAACTAGACCGTAAGGTCGTTGATGGGGTCTTTTTTACTATGCTAGGAGCAAGTACCTTGATTTGGATTTTGTCAAAAATCCCTCCGATTTCGTAGGCATAGACATTTTAAGTACTTAGACAATAGTATTGAGTATCAAGACCTAGGAGAATAGGACTATGCAGCCCAGCAAGATCTCTTTTCTCCGTACGGCATACTCCCGAAAGCTTTCGGGATACTTGTTACTCTGTACTTAAAATATTTTTTCGCATTAGTTTGAACATGACGGCGTTGGCCTCTCATGCAAGGCTTTACGTGCGCCAAAAAAATATTTCAAACCAATCTCAATAGAAAGCTGTTAAGTACTAAAACAACAGTATTTAGTATTAAGACCTAGGCAAATTGGACTGTACCATTCTGTGCGCCCATTTTACCCTGTGCTGAATACCCCCGAAAGCTTTCGGGATACTAGCTACTTTGTACTTAAGACCATGTTGAGTGGGTATATCTATCAGAGGTGTACTTGCCATAGGTTTTTCATCTTCGACAAAAACAGTTTTCACTATCATGTTGCATGCCTCTTTAACCATCGAGCTTTCTGACTCTTTTTCCATTGCGTACATGCTTTTATTTGTGGCTTCAGCTTGTGCGGTCTACCTCTTTATGGCTTGGAGAGCAAGTGAAGAACAACTGGATCGAAAGGTCGTCGATGGGATATTCTTTACCATACTGGGAGTTAGCGCTATCATTTGGGCGCTTTCCAAGATCCCTCCGATATCCTAAAATTTTAGGCTTAAATACACCACAATTCTATCTTTTTCGTTCGTTGGTATGAAGTTGCGATGTAATTTCGCACTTCGATTGTTATAAAGAGTGAAAGCTCTACAACCAAAAAACCAAAACTCAACCAACATTTATGAAAAAGGTATTATACACTTTATTGGCTTTGTGCTCTTTTGTGAGCATACAGGCTCAGGACCTTATTATGTTTGACTGGAATAATACCCCCCTTCCAGGCAATAATATAAGCGGTCTTCACGCTGTAGGGAGTGGAAACACCATTTGGATCGCGACTAACCAAGGTACTTGTCGCTACAATACCAATACCGGCTGGACGGTTAACAAACTCCCCCAAGTTGGTACGCTTCCCAATTTCCTTTCGAGCGTAGTTCCCGATCAAAACGGACAGCTTTATGCAGGGGCCTTTCAAAATGGAGTCTCTACTTACAACGGGACAAACTGGACCAATGTAGCAATGGGAAACATCCAAGATATTCATGTTGATTCCCTTAATCAAATCTGGGCCGCTAGCTCCGATGCAGGGCTCTTATTTTACGATGGCAACACTTGGACTAATTATAGAACTAGTAATACGGGAGGTTTTAACTCTGATGTAGTCAACTATGTAACGGATGATGGTAAAGGCCTGCTTTATGTTGGATTTGATCCTCAAGGCAACTGGGCCGGAGGCATGGCCTCCTTTGATGGTACCAATTGGCAGCGCTGGACAACCCAAATCAACAACTTGCCCGATGCTCGTATCAATCATATTGCTTTTAAAGCAGATGGCAGTATGTTGCTTGCTTCTGACGGAGGTTTGCTCGAAGGCTCTGGCGCCAATTGGACAGCCTATACCACTTCTAATTCCAATATCCCTTCCAATACCGTCAATGCGGTTGCTGTTGATGAAAATGGATTGATCTGGGTAGGAACCGAATCAGGCTTTTCTACTTTTGATGGTACTACCTGGACGACTTTTAATACGAGTAACTCAGACTTAGCTGATAATCGTATTCGTGATATTGTATTTGATAATACGGGTCATACTTGGATGGCAACAGGCAATGGGGTCGCGGTCTATAAAGCTGGCGGCGCTTCTGTTAGTATTGAAGAGCCTTTATGGGCACAGCGCCTTGGCTTCCAATTAACGCCTAATCAGCTTACTGCCGATAGCGAGCTCGCTTATATCATTGACCTTCCGCAAGCGGCCGAAACTCAACTGAGCATTTTTGATATGCAAGGGAGAATCGTTGCGCGAAGCGATGTCCAAAATAGAATACCCGGTATCTATGAGGAAACGATGGAAATTGAAAAGCTAACTGCGGGCCTTTACTTTGCCCGTTTGCAAATAGAGGGTTTTATCCGTACGGAGAAATTTATCGTTCAGTGAAACTGAAATAAAAAAATAAAATGAGCTGCTTGGGACTCACCTGAGCAGCTTTTTCTTTGCTCAGACCAAGGGATTGAGAATAAATACCTTTACAAATTAAACAACATGAGCATGGAGATCATCTTGCATGCTAACTTTGACTTTTTGCTTTTCTCCGCTCGCTTAATAGGGCGATCTGGGAGTCAAAGTGAACAATGGTAAGGCGAAATCATTTTAAAAAAGAAATGCATAATCTCCTCTCCCGTTTCGTTATAACCTAAACCCATTCCATATGAAACGCTTTTTGCTGAGCCTGACATCTGTTTTATTCCTTTTGGCACTATGGTCTTGTGAACCCATCGGTTTGGGACCCAATCAAGATTCGGAGGCTAGTTTTGATCTGAAGGATCTGGATGGTAATGCTTTCTTTCCCGGCAATCTGAGCTTTCAGCTCCGACAGTTTAGCTCTTCTAATCCTTCCAGCAGCCTGCAAGCACCGCCGATCCTTTCGTCTGACTCTAGTTGGGTGATCCGCGTGGTCAATATTGATACCCGCATGATCGAAGAACTCGATAGCCTCAATGATCTAGGCTTTAACTTCCAATTTTATCAAAAGGAGCATAATGACTTTTTAGTTCTGGACCCGATCTGTTCCTGTCTCAACTATCCTGACGCAGCTACCTTTATGCAAAGGTTTTTTGTCAATACTTCTGACTTTAAGGACAACCAGAGAGTACTGGTTTCTTATCGACGGACTTTTGCGATTTACAATCTTGATCCTAGCGCTGGAACGGAAAATAAGTTTACGATTAGTGCATTCAGACGCGAAGCGGATAAGCTATACCTCAAAGGTGAGTTTGATTTTACTTTTGGGATGGGAGCAGAATTATTTCGCTTAGAAAACGGCAACTACAAATTTGATATTGCCTACTAGCTTGCATAATCATCCCATTTAGCGTTATTTCCCCGCATGGGAAAGTGGCTGCATAAATACCTGCTATCAGATGGTCTGGGAATGCTACTTTTGGGCATCATCTTGCTGCAGTTGGCCATGCGTTTTCCCAATGGTGAGATGAATTATCGTATCTCTACCGATGTGGAGGGCTACTATTTGTATTTGCCAGGCGTCTTTATTTATGATGGTTTTGAAGAAATGCCCGTGATGACGCCTTTTGAATATCAGCCTCATCCACATTCAGGCAAGTACTTCACCCGCTTTACTTATGGCGTAGCCTTGATGGAGGCCCCCGTCTTCCTGATGACGCATTTAGTGGCGAGCCAGGGCTGGTTTGGGGCAAAGCAAGCAGACGGTTATTCTCGGACCTACAATGACGGGATCATTGCTTCCAATATCCTTTATGCTGTCTTGGGACTTTATCTATTACTTTTGGTACTTCGGCGGCATTTTAGTCGCGGCCTTAGTTGGTTGACGGTATTGTCGCTCCTCTGGGGCAGTAATTACTACTACTATGTCGTAGGGATGGTAGGCATGTCTCACAACTATATTTTCTTCCTCGTAGCAGCGCTTTTATACTACAGCCCGCGCCTTTATGAGAAGTTAACTCCTTGGCAGGCCATGCGATTGAGCTTTATTTTGGGGCTTTTGGTGCTGGTAAGACCTACCAACTTAGTCTTTTTATTGTACCCCTTGCTCTATCAAGTTTATTCTTTTACCTCCTTCGGAGAACGCTTATCCTGGTGGCTAAAACGCTGGCCTTATCTTCTTAGCGTACCCATAGTCGGTTGCTTGCTTTGGATACCGCAGTTTTGTTATTGGAAGGTAGTAGCGGGTGCTTGGTTTTATAATGGTTATCCTGTAGGTTTTGATCATTGGCTAAACCCCTTCTTTCCCGAGATTTGGTTTTCTGTCCAAAACGGTTGGCTGATTTACTCCCCCTTGATGCTATTGTCCCTGATTGGGCTTGGCCTCAGTTTGAAACAAAAAGTCTTCTCCGCGCCGGTTTTGCTGATTATGTTTGTGCTGTTTACCTACCTTTTTGCCTCCTGGTATGTTTGGTGGTTTGGTGGTGCCTTTGGTTATCGGCCGATGATTGACTTTTATCCTATGCTTGCTTTGCCCTTGGCCTTGCTATTAAAACGGCTTTTTGAAACTAAGCTCCCTATTAAAATGGCTGCTATTGGCTTCTTGGTTCTTCTCTGCTACTACAGTACGGGCTTGACCTACTTATACCGCCATCCTTGGGAAGGAGCGGATTGGACATGGGAGTCCTTTATGCAGGTTTTGCAAGCCCTATTTTAAAACGTAACTTCGCCCTCCCAAAGATCGTATTGATTCCTTATGGCAAGAATTTTAACAGGCATTCAGAGTACCGGCGTACCACATCTTGGCAATCTATTGGGTGCAATTTTACCTGCTATCCAATTGGCCAATGACCCCAGCAATGAGTCTTATTTGTTTATCGCTGACCTCCACACTTTGACCTCTATCAAAGATGGTCCCGTCATTCGCGAAAACACCTACCAGACCGCCGCCGCTTGGCTTGCTTGTGGCCTAGATACCGAAAAATCCGTTTTTTATCGCCAGTCAGATATTCCTGAGGTTACGGAATTGACATGGTATCTCAACTGTTTTATGCCGTATAGTCGCCTTAAACTGGCGCATTCATTCAAGGATAAAGCCGATCGCCTCGAAATGGTGAGTGGAGGATTATTCACCTATCCAGTGCTCATGGCAGCGGACATTATGCTCTATGATGCGAACATCGTGCCCGTAGGCAAAGACCAAAAGCAGCATCTGGAGTTTACTCGTAATATGGGGGAAGCTGTCAATCGTACTTATGGCGAGGATACCTTGGTCATTCCTGAAGTCAAGATTGATGAAAAGGTGATGATCATCCCGGGAACTGACGGTGAAAAAATGAGTAAATCACGTGGCAATACCATTGTGCTATTCCAGCCCAAGAAGCAGCTCAAAAAGCAAGTGATGGGCATTGTTACTGATAGTACGCCACTAGAGGAACCCAAAGATCCAGATACATGTAATGTCTTTCGTCTTTATGAGCTTCTGGCAGATGAGAATGAGATTGCAACAATGCGTAGCAATTATCTTGGCGGTAATTATGGCTACGGTCATGCCAAGAAGGCATTATTGGAGTTGATATTGGACCGCTTCGCGGAACAAAGAGAGCGCTTTGATTACTACATGGCCAATCGCGACGAATTGGACGCTAAGCTAGCCGAAGGAGCCGAGAAAGCCCGTGCTGTGGCCAGCGAGACGCTCAAGCGTATGCGCAATCGTCTAGGCTATAAAGGCTAGGCCCAAGCTTCTTAACGTACTTCGGTGATTTCTACTTCGCGACCCTCTTCGAGGAACGCCACTTTGATGCGTTTTTTCTCGATTGAACCTTGGCGGTTGAGCCGAATAACCATTACTTCGCCTTCTCTGATCCAATCTAATTGACTCACATAAAAATCAGGATAGGAGAGATTGCCAATGGTGCAGATTGGCTGGTCGCCCTCGGTTTGGCGAATGGTCAATAAGGAAGCACTTCCCTCAGGGAATACCTTCTGTACCTCCAACATCCGGTCTGCACGATTGCCCTCTGGACCCCAACCGTAGGGATTTAGCGTGATTAAACTATTGGTGATCACCCCTGGAAAGCCATCAGGAAAACGAAATAAATCATTCTGAATACGAATGGGCTCTCGGTTTTCAATTAAGACTCGGTCGCTTTTGAGTACCTGATTGCCAAAGATGAAGAACTCTTGATCATGTGGTAGGCTGTTCAGGTGATAAGATCTGATGAGGAAGCGTTCGGCACGGCCGGACTCAAAATTAAAAGACTCATACCGAAAAGGTTGGTTGACGAAACCTACTTCGGTCAATTTATCACTGATCAAGCCTTCTTTATATATCAAACCTTCTACCTCAACTTGGCAGGGCAGCCAATCATCCATCGTATAAATACCTAAGGGATGAAAGTTGAGCTTTCCAAAGACTTCATTGGGAACAGGAGTGAAGTTAGTATTAAGAGGGGTCCTAACATTGACCAAATTGAAAGAATAGGGACGATTGGGTTCTCGGTAAGAGGAAGTAGATAGAACTGGCTTAGCGGTCGCTCCGTAAGTATTGCTTTTAAAAACATCCACCATCATGCGCAAGCTGTTTAGTTCTGGAAGCTGGACAAAGCCTAGGGCTTGCGGGCTAAATTGAGCGGTGATGCGATAACCATCTCCATTTTCGTTTTCCTCGGCTAGATACTCAATCCCAGCTTCTAAATCTCCCATTTTTAGAGACATTGCCTGTTCGATCCAACGCATACCTTTGCGATTAAGATGAATAGGGGGACGATTGTCGGGGAAGAGGGCAAATTGGACCATGCCGTAAGGGACATAGGCATTTTTGAGTAGTTGGGGGATCGGCAAGCGAAGACTGTCTCGTATAATTTGCTCTCGACTAGGATAGTCAAATGCTTGCAAAAAGCTATTGCGATCAATGCCGTTGGCATAGTCAGAATAGGCACTAAAAAATCTCGGACGCTCCGGTAGCTCCCCTCTGGTTTGCATCGGTTCTGCCGCTATATAGTCGGGGTGGAACTGATACTCAAAGCTCTGTGGATAAGCACTTTTGGGCAGGGCAAACCAGATCTCCACATGATCTGCAAAGCGAAAATTTGGATGCATATTGATGTTGGGATCCTTCACATCAATCACCAAACTAATGCTTGTGCCATTAGAATAAAGGGCTACACTAGCAGACTGAGCTGTGGCGCTAGTAGGAGGGAGGTTGCGACTTCTTACTGCTGGATGCAATTGTTCCAGAGAAAAGTCGGGCTTTTGGCCGAACAAGCTTGCCGGCAGAAAAAAGCTATATAGTAGTATGTGGGTGGCAAGATTCATAAAGAGTGATACCTTTCCAAACCAGTTAACGAAATATACTAGCTTTGGGTAAGTACTTTTCTCCGTTATTTCAAAATCACTAACATCTGGCTTAAATGTTTGGGATTTTTGGCGATTATTTTAGACTAGAAAGGTCTACAACAATACCATTGATCTTTTTACTGGCGAGACTCTTTTTAACTTGGTTGGCTTGTGTTCTCTTGTCGTAAGGTCCTACCAATATTCTAAAAACGGGTTTGCCGTCTTTAAGGCTGCTTTGGACCATCGTATTTTGAATACCTTTATCGGCCAAATCGTCCATAGCGGCCATTAAACGATAGAAGTTAAAAAAGGCACCTACTTGGACACCATATCCTTCAGAATCTAGCTTGAAAGCCACGAATTGGTATAAGGCAGGCGTATACTTACTTGCATCTTCCATACCGGGGGCAGGTATTGCGACCTCAGTAGCATTACTGCTAGGGGAAGCGTTCCCGGAGGGAGAAGCCTCAGCACCAGCTCCAATCAGATTACCAGAATGATCTCTGAGGGGCAAATCGCCAACATTGCGTGGAGGGGTGGGCAGTGTATTGGGAGGAGTGGAGGCATAACTATTGTTGGGCCTGACATTATTGGGACGGCCAACATCATTGTTGCGAGGCGGACGAGTAGCAGTATTATTTGCTGGCACACTATTCGTTGCAGTGCTACTAGAACCAACCACCTCGATCTTCACGGGCGCAACCCCATCTCGGACCAAGCCTACTTGAGCGGCGGCCGCATAAGAGAGATCGACCACTCTACCTGCCTTGTGAGGCCCTCGGTCATTAACTTTGACCACGACAGATTTACCATTATCGGTACGAGTTACTTTCAATCTAGTACCAAATGGGAGCGTGCGGTGAGCGGCAGTAAGTTTATTTCGATCATAAGGTTCCCCACTGGCTGTAGGTTTACCTTGAAAGCTATCGGCATAGTAAGAGGCCTCTCCGCTTTCGGTTTGTGCGCTCAAAAGCGTCAGCATCAGCATCATACAGCCAAGGATGGATGCGATTTTGAGACTGTTCTGCATAAATTTCAAGAGTTTGTTTGTTGTTGTAATGGATGCAAAGTACAATTTTTTAAAGTTTATCCATATTTAAGCTAGTCTCCAAAGCTGCGATTGCACTATCTTTGACAGAAATGGAAATTCAAATTTATACGGATGGTGCCTCTCGGGGTAATCCTGGTCCCGGAGGATACGGCGCTGTCTTGATATATGGTCAGCACCGTAAAGAGCTTTCACAAGGTTTTCGCAAAACTACCAACAATCGCATGGAGCTCTTAGCGGTGATCGTAGCCCTAGAAGCGCTCAAAAAGCCTGGGATGCAAGTCATTGTCTATACAGACTCACGCTATGTAGAGCAAGCGGTCAGCAAAAAGTGGGTATTGGGTTGGGAGCGTAAAAACTTTAAAGACAAAAAAAATCCAGACCTCTGGCGTCGTTTCTTGCGGGTGTATCGCCAGCACCACGTACGCATGCAATGGGTAAAAGGCCACGCTGGGCACCCACTCAATGAGCGCTGCGATCAATTGGCAACCGAAGCCGCCGATGGCTACGATTTATTGGTAGATACTGGTTTCGAAGCTAGCCAAGGAGCCAAGGGCGGGGATTTACTCCAGTAAATTGTCTATACATCACAATACAAGCCTCATGAATAAACCTATACTCTTAACGCTACTACTAGTTAGCGGGCTATTTGCCTTTGCCCAGCAAAGTAAAAACGTCAGTTTTTTAGGCAATTTAACTTACACCGACGAACTCAACGACATTTGGGGCTATGTCGATAATCAAAACAATGAATATGCCTTAGTCGGACTCACCACTGGCGTCTCTATCGTGGACGTAAGTACGCCTACCAATCCGCTAGCATTACACTTCATGCCCGATACTTTTTCCAATTGGCGGGATTTGAAGACCTTTGGCAGCTTTGCTTATGTGAGCAACGAAACCGCCGGTGGGATTCGCATCATCGATATGACAGGATTACCGGCCAATGTGGTTTACAAAGACACTGTCATGGCTGGGGTTACGACTTCACACAATGTTTACATTGATGATGGCTACCTCTATGTGGTTGGGACCAATAATTTTAATGGAGGCATGGCGATCTTTGATCTCAATGTCGATCCTTGGAACCCTACCTTTGTCGGGAGTTATGATGTGCGTTACGTGCATGATGTTTATGTGCGCAATGATACCGCCTATCTCGCTGAGATTGTCAATGGTTTTTTGAGCATCGTAGATGTGAGCGATAAAGCCAATCTGATTACCGTAGGGGAGCGCACCTATAATGATGCCTTCACCCACAATACGTGGCTCAGCGACAATAGCAATGTCTGTTACACCACAGATGAATATGACGAAGCCTATCTTATCGCTTGGGATGTCTCCGATCCTGGGGATATCAAATTTCTTGATCAAATTCGATCCAGTGTGAGCGACGAAACTGCTGCTCCACATAATACGCACGTCCTCAATGATTTTTTGTACACCTCCTACTATCGTGATGGTCTGCATATTACCGATGCAAGTCGTCCCGGCAATTTGGTGGAAGTAGGTTATTATGATACTGCCGATACCCTCTCGGGAGGAGGATTTAATGGCGCTTGGGGGACCTATCCCTTTTTACCTTCGGGTTCGATTCTCGTTTCAGATATCGAAAAGGGCCTCTTTGTACTGCAAGCCAATGTGCTACAAGCCTGCTATCTCGAAGGTAATATCACCCGCCAAGACAATAGTGCACCACTTAGCAATGTGGAAGTACGCTTTTTGACGGACCCCACTTTTGATTTTAGCCGTACCAACGGAGACTATGCTATAGGCGTAGCTGATGCGGGTACTTATGAGGTAGAGTTTTCCAAATACGGATTTGAAACAGACACCCTCACTGTAGTCCTTGCCAATGGACAATTAGTCATTCAAGATGTCGCCTTAGTACCGCTAGCTCGCACCGATTTGACCATAATCGTGGAGGATGCCAATACCAATCAAGCAATTGACGGGGCGATCATCGAGCTAACCGCGCCGATGGAGGCGGCCGTTTTTGAAGTCAATACAAACAATGCCGGTATTTATCAAAACAATGATTTTGTCATCAATCCTTATGAAGTTATTGTGGGCAAATGGGGCTATATCACTCAAAGTGCTTCGGTAAGCATCGATAGTGTCAACGACACGCTGACCTTCCTGCTTCTACCCGGTTATTACGATGACTTTGCCTTGGACTTTGGCTGGACCGAATTTGGTAATGCTGTCCGTGGCCGTTGGGAGCGAGGTGAACCGATTGGGACCTACGAGACTTTCCTCGGCCTAGGCATCCAAAATCCAGAGTTTGATCTCCCCAATGACATCGGCGATGAGTGTTATGTGACTGGCAATGATGGAGGCGATGCCTTTGGCGACGATGTGGACAGAGGTTTTACCCAACTGACTTCGCCCCCTATGGATCTCACGATCTACGAAAACCCTAAAATTCACTATTCTTGGTGGCTGCTCAATTACACCTTACGCAATGGAGGTGGGATTGGCAATGATTTCCTTGCTGTCAGCCTTACAGATGGGGTAGATACCTTTGAAGTCAAACGCTATGGTGGGGATTTTGACACTACGTGGAACGCTACTACCGAGCTCTATGTGCGGCAATATTTTGACTCGCTGAGCAATCCGTTTCAATTGATCTTCTACACCCAAGACCTAGAATCTAGCAATGCCGATGCCGTCGAAGCGGCTATTGATGGTTTCAAAGTGGTGGAAGGCCCCCCTACTGCCATTGAGGCAGAAATTGCTCATTTAGCGCTGAGGGCTTATCCTAATCCGGTGGGTGAAAAGCTATACCTAGACTACCAATTACCGCTTGGCTGGCAGGCAGACAAACTCGAATTACAATTATTTGATGCCCAAGGAAGACAGCTTTCCCTGGATATTGCTTATAAAAATGAGCAATCGCTAGCCCTTAATTTCCTCCATCCTCGTGGATTTTATGTATTGCGGCTTAATTATGAAGGACAGTTCATCCAGCAGATCAAACTATTGAAGTAAGGATAGCGACCTTATTGGTCTCCAGATATTTGAAGCAACGGGCAAGTATGTGTAATTTCTCATATGCTTGCCCGTTTGCTATTCTTTAGCTTGCTCAACCTTATTTCGTTTTCGCTTGCTGCCAGCTTGCTGCGCCCCAGTATAGAGTATGAAGTGGATTTGATTCGCTTGATTTGGACAGTAGCCGAAGATGATGCGGTAGAATCCTTTGTGGTCGAAAGAAGTGAAGAAGAAGGCTATTTTACCGCCGTACAAGAAATTTCCGCGCTGTATTACAACAGTCCCGCCTTGGACTTTCGCTTTGAAGATACAGATTTGACTTCCGGCAAAGCTTACCGCTACCGCCTTCGGTATCGCTATCCTGATGGCCACAATGTCTATAGCGAGACTTTGAATGCTTATTTCGAAACGCCAGAATTCGTGTTTCATTCCCTTTATGCTTGGCCCGAGACGCTGGACCAATTAGGGATTGATTTGAGCGTTCACCAAGGCTGCCATCTAAAACTCAGTGTTCTCAACCCGCAAGGCGCCGTTTTGTATCAAGAAGCATTAAAACTTTCCTATGGCAGCCATAGTCTAAAAATGAGTTTCCCTGAATTAGCGGAGGGGTATTATTACCTGCGGATGGAAAGTGAAAAAGTCATCAAGCTCAAGGCCTTTGTGATTCAGTAGGATTAGGATGACCGCTGCGCGGAACGTTCATTCAAAGCGTGATGCTTTGATGCCTCAAAAGGGTGAATCCTGTAATGGCTTTCCCTAAAAGTACCTAGACAATTGTATTAAGTACTTAGACAATAGTAGCCAGTATTAAGACCTAGGAAAACTGGACTACATGGTTCAGCAGAACCTTTATCTTAGTACTGCATACTCCCGAAAGCTTTCTGGATACTTGCTACTCTATACCTAAGCGTTCTGCGCAGCAGTATCTCCCAACCTAGATAATCCTAAAAAGGCCAAGTACTTTTGTCTCCATGAGAATCTAGGACGTGCCATCGGCTGATTTTCTGCTATATTGGGCTGAGCTATCAAAAAATAAAGCATTGAGAGAATATAAATTTTGCCCGCTTTGCGGAACGCCACTAATCCAAGCGATGCATGGTGGACGGTTAAGAGCTTCGTGCCCTAACAAGGAATGCGGTTTTGTACACTGGAACAATCCAGTACCAGTAGTAGGGGCTATCGTGGAAAGAGATGGGAACCTCATTTTTGTGCAAAGCATTGGCTGGCCTTCTTCTTGGTATGCCTTGGTGACAGGCTTTTTGGAGGCGGGAGAGCACCCAGATGATGCTGTTTTGCGTGAAGTGAAAGAAGAAATCGGGCTTGATGCTAAAATCGGCAGCTTTATTGGTATGTATGAGTTTCATCGCCGCAATCAGTTACTCCTGATTTATCACGTTGTAGCGGAGCCTGGTGAGATCAGGCTAGACGAAACGGAGTTGGCTGACTATAAATTTGTACCCATCGAAAAAGCCCAACCTTGGCCCGCTGGTACAGGTGTCGCGCTCCGAGATTGGTTGCGTACGCGAGGGTATGAGCGCGACTTTATTCAGTTCCCTCCCAAGTAGCAAACTAACGATTCTGAACTCTTTCGTTCTGCGCAGTAGAAAATAAATGAAGCCCCCTCAAATCATAAATGAGGGGGCTTTATTTGTCTTTATCCTACTTCAAAACGAAGCGTTTATGGATTACTGCTTCTTCGGTGGCAATCTCTAAAAGATAAACTCCTTCGCTCAAATTGCTAGGAAGCTTCATAGGATGCACATAATTGCCATTGACCTGCTGGATCAAGTCTTGGTGGACGATTTGACCTGCTAGATTATGTACCCTGAGGCGAATTGCTTTTAGCTGTAGATTGTCAAAATGTAACTCAAAGCTCCCTTGGTTGGGGTTGGGATACAAGCCAATCTGCTGAGACAGCCATTCCTCTTCGATGCCCACCTGGGTAATCACAATGGTATCGCTTAGCACGGACATCCCACAATCATTAGTTGCTGTAAGGGTAACGATAAAGGTATCGTTTGTAGCAAAAACATAGGTTGGATTAGTCGAAGTACTGGTATTGCCGTCGCCAAAGTCCCAAAGGTAGGAAGTGGTATTGGTCGATAGACTATTAAAGTTGATAGTCGATCCTACGGGCATAAAATCAAAAGCGGCTACTGGGAAGGTGTCTTGCGCCCCTAGCATGAAACTCTCGCTGATTTGACAACCATTGGCGTCGGTGATAGTGCCGGTGTACATTCCCACAGGCAGATCCGTAATGTCCTGAGTGGTGTCGCCATTGCTCCAAAGATAGGTGTAAGGCGCCAAACCGCCACCGCCACCAACGCTGAGAAATATGCCGCCTATCGAGTCATCTGGGCAGTCATTTTGCAGCAAGCTATCGAGGGCTACGCCTATTGGCAGCGGTTCGCTGAGTACGGCATTGGCCGTAGCTTCACAATTAAATTCGTCCGATATGGTTACGGTATAAGAGCCCGCAGAAAGCATGCTTGCCGTAGGCCCAATTTGAGGCGGAACGCTATTCCAACGATAAGTGTAAGGTGCTAGGCCGCCGCTACCAGTAGCCACTAACGTACCGCTCGAGTCAGCATTACAACTGATACTGTCCATCACCATAGCTGTAACAGCAGGGGTCGTCGTAGCGATGCTGACACTGATGGTATCTGTCCCGCATAGTCCTACGCTATCTGTAACGGTCACAAAAATAATCGACTGCTGCGGACTGGCAGTGGCGTTACTGAGGCTAATTGTCTGGCTAGTATCACCAGTGGACCATTCATAGCTAAGCCCAATACCCCCTCCAGCGTCTAGGACTAAGCTACCACAGGCACTGGTATCAGCCCCTAAATCCACTCTTGGGGGAACCCCTATCACAAAATCATCAAAGGCAAAGCCCTCTTCATTGACAAAGCCATCAGAAGCAAAAGCTACTCTAAAGCGTACATTTGCCTGCCCTATCAAGCTAATGTCCAAGGGATGCTTGGCCTGTACCCAACCGTTGGAACCTTCTCCGTCAGCTAGGATACCCGTCCAACCTTCTTGCTGATCGCCAGGGTCAGCGTCGATAGTATTGTCGTTATACCAATTAAAGGGATCGCCAAAAGCACCCACATTATTCCATGTCTGTCCTCCGTCAATACTGCTTTGCAGAACGACACCATCCCAACTCGTTTCGGTTTCCCACCAGATACTCATGGATACCCAAGCGCCGCTAGGAATATTACTCATATCAAAGCAGGGACTTTGTACAGCAGAAGATTCATTTGGACCGTATTCGCCGACTAGACCGCCTACTACCCAAGCGTTGCTGCCAGAGGCCGCGCTATTGATGATATTTTTAGCGGGGGTACCAAAGGCCCAACTGTTGTTTTCGCCTGTGGAGAGCCAGCCTTCGGTGCCGTTTTCGAAATCCTGTTGGTAAGGATAAGTCGAAATGACCGGAATAGTGGTTATCGTTGCGCGAAGCGAGTCATTAGCTACGTTTAGATCTGCTGGACTTGTAGAGGTAGCCACGGCTGTGATCTCATGTGCGCCAAGCCCAGAAAAATCACCAGGAGCAATGAAGAAATAATCAATAGTATCTCCAGGAGCGATGCCTGCTGGCAAGGTTTCTGGGGTTGAAAAGGCTTGGCCATCAATGGCGTATTGAGCTTCAACTGTCGTTACAGGATCTGTACCTAAATTGGCCACTCTAATCCGAACCACTTCATTGGTACCCAAGCCGCAATCACTTTCTGGCCCTTCGATGGAGACCACTTTGACATCACTTTCGATAACTTTCTTGATGAATATGTTATCCAAGAACAAATCCAGCGCTTCTGGATCATCTACCGTACCTTCGGAGGCGTAGAAGGCAATGATCACTTCCTGCCCGTCATAAGCGGCTAGACTAAGAGTATCAGTTTGCCCAGTCGGTGGCGGCACTACGGTAGTATTGCTGTAGGTAAAGATCGGACTGTAGCTACCGCCGCAGTCGGTGGAGATCATAACGGAGAGGAAATCGTCAGAACCAAATAAAGAACCTCCGGTCTGATTAGCGAGTGTTAAAGCCACGTCATAACAGACAAAGGTATTTGAGTCTGCCAGGAATTTAGGACCTACTAACCAATCGTCATCCGTATTGGCATTTACCCTTAGTCTGGCGGCCACGCCATTGGGACTACCTGCATTGTTGCCATAGGTATCATCGGTCCAAGTTGAGCCTCCCAAAACTGGTATTGTTGTTCCTTCCGCTTCACTCCAGCCGGGAAAGACAGTCGGTAAATTACCTCCATTATAGCCATCAAAAGTTACAGGTGCCAGCGTAGGGATGAGAGGTGTAATCTGGGTGCGACTTGTCAAGAGTGTATCGTTGAGGTTACTGGCGTCGCCATCGATCATACCGATGATGCTAATGTCATAAGTACCTGCTACCCCTAAGTTGGCATTGGTAGTAACTACATAGCTAGCTGATCCAAATGGAGGGATGATGCCGCTGTTTAGCTCTAAGCTATAGTTATTATTGACGGGGCCAGTAATATCTACATTAATAGTTGCAGTATCGACGGCAAAGTTGAGGGTATCCGAACCTTGGTTTTCTAGCAATACTTCGATTGGGTTACTGTTGCTCAAGCAGCCGGGATCAGTCGGATCCACCAAATCGATCACTGCTAAGTCATAAGGGGGGAGATCGAAGATGTTGATATCATCGATGGCCATATCACTGGTAAAGTCATTGCCGCGAATCCCTCTGAATACTAGTGAAATAGTCCCGCTGTAGTTAAGCAAAGGTACAATCGCTTGGGTCCAAGCATCGGTTTCCGCATTTTGTTGCGGACCACTGATAGAAAACACGGTATCCTCCACGCCTCCGGAAACAATTCCCACTTCTAACGTACCCATATCGGCCCCGAACATGTGATACCAAAAGGAAAGGCCAGGGAGACTGAGATTGCTCAAATCAATACAAGGGCTGTATAGCTCAAAGACCTCGCCCGGCACCGCCGGCACGCTGGTCTCTACATACATATAATTGCTCCCCCCATTGGTATGATCGTCGATCGGACCCGTGCCTACAGAGTAGCCAGCTCCATCTTGTCCTACGTGCCAGCCTACGGCCCCTTCAAAATTGCGGGTCCATCCGATAGACAAACTACCAGGATCATTGGCGTTAGGACTAGAAATGAAGGTTTCAAAATCCTCGGTATAAGGAGTCGGGAATGTAATGTTTTGGGTAACTTCATCCTTCAAGGTGTCATTGATCGTGTTTGCGTCGGCTAGGGTGCTGACAGAGATCGTCATATCGTAGATGCCGAAAGTGGCGAAATTGCCTGCATTAGTGACGATTACCTCAAGGGAATCTCCCGGACTCAAAGATCCCGTATTGACTGTTGTCGAATAAGTGGTGAGGATAGGGCCTAGGATACCTACGTCTATGGTCGCGTTGTTATTGGCAAACTGCACTGTGTCAGTACCTGTATTGCCAATTCGGACGATCACGTCTTCATTACCGCTAAAACAACCCAAACCAGTAGGATTAACCAAGGCCAATGGCTCCAAATCAATCGGTGAGCGTTCAAAGACGCCTACATCATCAATGGCCATATCGCTGGTAAAGTCCGTTCCTCTAATACCCCTAAATATCAGCTGGATGGTTTGCCCCAAATAATTGTTCAACTCCGTGGTGTCTGGGATCCAAGCCTCCGTTTCTGCGGTTTGCTGTGGCCCACTCAAACTAAATACATTGGTGAGGGTATCATTGGCAAGAATATCTACTTCTAGTGTGCCCATATCCGGCCCAAACATATGATACCAGAAAACCATATAGGGATTCATTAAATTGCCAAGGTCAATACAGGGGCTGATCAGCAGGAAAGTATCTCCTACCTGAGCTGGTACACTGGTTTCAGTGTACATATAATTGATGCCATTGGGCGTATGGTCATCGATAGGACCTGTTCCTACGGAATATTGTGCTCCATCGGCACCGACATGCCAGCCTACCGATCCGGTAAAGTCTCGGGTCCAGCCGTTGGCAAGAAAGCCAGGGGTAGTACTCGAGGTACCCGCGTTGGTAAAAGCCTCAAAATCCTCTAAGAAGGGCGCGTTTATCGTAGGGCTTGTCTCAAGCTCTGCTATCGTACTATCGTTTAAAAGATTGGTGTCATCTGGATTGCTGGTGTAGGCACTTAAGGTGTTGATGCCAGGAGTGGTAAGATCAACCGTATTACTAACCGTAACCAACATACTTGCCCCTAAGGCTAAGCTACCCGTATCGATGAGGGTAGAATAAAGACCTGTATTTGCCCCGCTGACCGCGGTAAATACATTGACATTGTGGACACTAAAGTCCACCGGAGCAACTCCAAAGTTTTGAATCCGCACAACTACAGTTTCATTGCTGCCAAAACAGGAAGCATTTACTGGGGCTACGATCTCTGTGACGCCTAGGTCAACGGCCAGTAACTTACTCACCTGGATATTGTCCAAAAACAGAGCGGCAGCGCCAGGATCATTAATACTACCCTCTGAGGCATAAAAAGCCAAAAAAACGTCCTGCCCAGCATAGGCTCCCAAATCTACAGTATCAGTTTGTCCTGTATTGCTGATAGGGGTCGCATTGGTATAAGTCCGTAAGGCCGTAAAAGTCTCACCACAATCGGTGGAGATACGCACTTGGAAAAAATCATCTGACCCAAAGGTAGAAGGGGCACCATTGAAATTTGCAGTCATGGCCAGATCGTAGATCACTACAGAATTGGTGTCGGGATTAAACTTGGGACTGATGATCCATTCCTCATCACTCGCCGCCGATAACGTAATCCTTGCCGCCGAGCCATTGGGATTGGCTGGATTATTGGCAAAATCATCTTCGCCCCAAGCAGAAACATTACCCAAGGGCGTAGGATTGCCAGAAGCTTCGCGCCAGCCAGGGAAAAGAAGATCAATATTGCCACCATTATAGCTAGTAAAATCAACTGGCAACAAAGGCGTAGGTAAAGCGCCAATGGTAGTCAAGACGACTGTGAGTGTATCATTGCTGTTGTCGCCATCTCCAACTAGGCTGGCCCCCGCAAAAATAGTGTGAGGCCCCACCGCTGATAAATCCGCCGGCACGCTAAAGGTATATTGCAGACTGTCGCCAGGATTGATCGTTCCGGGAACCGTCTCTGGCCCAACCGGAGTACCCCCGTCTAAGATATAAGTAACTTGAATACCACTAGCTGGATTGGTGCCGACATTACGAATTCCGATAGTCACAGAGTCTGCGGTACTACCACAACCATTGTCTTCAGGCGCGACGATACCGTAAGTCAAAATATCATCGGCGGCTCCCGAAATAGGCAAAAATTCGTAGTAATCATTGTCGGGCTCTGTATTACCGTTGCCCGCTAGCGAAATATTACTCCCGCCAATCTGGACGGCAGTAGTAGCATTGAGTTGGACGCCTACTGTGCTGGTATTGGGGGTGGCGGCATTGGACCACTGATCGACTACATAGACCTTGTTGCTGCTTTCTTCCAACACCAAAGCTACATAAGTAAAGCTGACCGTAGGATTGCCGATCTCGAAAGAATACCACTTGATCCAAAACTGACGATTAGGTGCGGTACCAAAAATTTTGGTGCGAATTTCGTCATTACCACCTGTGGGTGCCGCCGCGGTAAATTCGTCCCAAAAGACACAAATCGATTGATCAGGTATACTGGCTGTCGGCAGGTTAGTATTGGGGCCAGGGAGGGTGGTTGAGCCTACATCAAAAGTAACCACCCCATTGAGGCTGGCTTTGAATTGACTGACGGGCTGGCCGTAAAAGGAAAATGGAAAGGGAATATTGTTAACCGGAGACCAAATATTTGCCGCTTGATTGCCAGTCTGAATGGTCAGCCAAGCATTTTGCCCGGGCGCGTCTCCTTCCAAGTTGAGGCTGCCCGGATTACCTGCATTGGTAAAAGTGCTCGGCAAATAGGTTTGTGCTAATAGGCTCGTTATCCCTAGGCATAGCCCAAGGAATAAGCTGAGTAATCGTTTTTGCATAGTGTTAGGATGTAATTGTAAATGGTGCGTTCAATCCTATAAACTACACTATGCAAAGCGGCTTGTCAACACTTATGATTTGGATTACAGCTTCGCAGAACGCTTAGCCGATATCTTTTGACCTACTAGTATCGCTTTACTAAACGTTGACTTTGGCGTTCTCCGAAGGAGCTTATCACCTCTACGGCATAAACGCCATTGGCTAAATGACTCAAATCTAGCGCTTTGGACTGTTGGTCTTCGCCTACTTGTTCCTGTAGGATTGTCTGTCCCTTGAGGTTTAGTAGCCTGAGGCGAACGCTGCCCTCAAAAGTCCAACTAATTTGACAAATATCTTGCGTAGGGTTGGGACTTAAGCTAAGTTGTTGGGTACTGCTTTGCTCATTTAGTTCCTCATCTAAGTTGTTATGAGTTGCAAGGATGGCATCAACTACATTACAAAGACTGAACGCTGAAGTATTGCCTTGGGTATCGGTTGCGGTTGCCGTGATGCTCATACCAATAGGAAACGGCCCCGGTACAAACCATACTCCAGCAGCATCCGTGATCGCGCTGCCTAAAAAATGCTTTCCCTGACAAGGGGCAGCAGCACAACTCGTCGCATTGTGCTCAAAGAGTTCGATCACATTGCCCGGATCAGCAGTACCATATATACCGTTCAAATCGGGGCTTACAATCACTGGAAAGCTAATATTAGGGCTTACCAGATTGATCCCCGCGGCACTATTGCAATAGATACTGTTCTGGCTGTAGGTGTTACCGACATTGTTGTTGGCTACAATGCCAAAAAAGGAATAGGCAATTACATTGGCTGCACCCGCCATACTCCCGCCAACTAAGTTGCTATCGGCATTGGGAAAAATATCGATACCTGAAACCGTATTAGGTAAGGAAAGTATTTCGCTTGCGTCTGTCCCCAAAACATTGCCTTGTACCACATTATGGCTACCTCGGATGCTTAAGCCATAAGCGTTACTGGAGATAACATTGCCTTGGGACCCTAGTAAGCCGCCAATCTGAGTGCTGTCGCTATTGAGCGAAATGCCGGAACCAGAATTGCCGTCAGGCGTAATGCCATCTGCTTCCAAGCCAATAATATTTCCTTCTACTCGTAGGTGTCTGGTATCCGTAAACTGCAAGCCATTACTGCAATCCCCAATGATGTTATCTTTGATCAATAAGTGCTCTGCAGCAAAAGCAAATATGCCCGCGCTACCAGCATTATTGGTGATATGCATGCCATTGATCTCACAGTGATCAGGATTGGAAAGGTAAATTTGATCTTCTAAGACAATCTTCCCTGGAAAATAATCAGGCTGGGAGGGAGCATAGATAATCGTGCTATCATCATAGACTACCGCTAAAGTGAGCGGATCAATCAAGGTGTGGATCATGTTTGGAGGGCCGGGTATATCGAAGAGGATACTATCAGGTCCCGCTTGTCTGTTCGCACATTCAATCGCTTTGTGGAAGCTGCCAAGACCGCTGGCGTAAGTATGAATCACCACTGCATTGTGGATATTATGCTTACTCACAAAGGCGTCTCCGCTGCCATTGGGAGTATTGGGGAGGATGTTATTTAGATTTAAAGGCGTAGGCGCATTCATCGAGCCCGTCAGGATAATGTTGTCGCAATCATCAAGGGCAATGCCATTGGCTCGGGACCTTCCGCTTAGATTACCGCCGCCTCCTGCCCATCTAGTGGCTCCGCTTTCCGTAAAAGAGGCGGTAAAATAACCGTACTGCTGGAGCAAGCCGGCGCTGATAGGGGCTGTTACACTAGCTACCCCTGCTCCTGGATCAAAATCCACCATTCCTTCTACCGAACCACAGATATAAACGTTCCCGCACAGGGCAACTACTACGTCCTCGCCAAAATCTGTCCGTGTACCCCCAAATCGTTGGGTCCATTCTCGGGCCCCGTTGCTACTATACTTGGCCAAAAAGATGTCTGATGAGCCCGCGCTGCTAAGGTTATAGCCATCAAAGTTTACCAAAACTCCTTGAAAGTAACCAGTAACATAGACTTGATTTTCTGGCGAAGTATTGACCGCTCTTGGCACTACTTCTAACGCACCATCAAAATGACGATACCACTGCAAAGCGCCTTGATTGTCATACTTAAGCAAGTACCCATCTCTCCCGCTTGGGTTGCCTACATTACCGCCCGGATCAGCGGGCAAAAAGTCCATATCACCTTCAAAATGACCGCAGGCATACACCCCATCAAGGCTATCTACTGCGAGTCCTGTTCCTAGATCATCATAGGAATCATGTCCAAAAGAACGGAACCATTGCAAGAATCCATTGGCGTTATACTTGGCGATAAAGGCATCTTCACTCCCCAATGAGGTCTTGAAGCTGGAGTTTCCTATGGGATTAAAATCAATAAAGAAGCCTTCAAAGCCACCAGTAATATATACATCTCCATTGCTGTCAATCGCTACATCATGCGCCCCGTCATTTTCGATGCCTCCGGCTTCCATTACCCACTGAAATACGCCGGCAGGATCAAGTTTGAGCAAAAATAAATCTTCCAAACCTGCACTCGTTCGATTGGCGCCAAAAATATAGCTTGGCCAAAAGTCGCAAGTAGCCCGAAAGACCCCTACCAGATAAACGGTCCCATCAACATCAACTGCAATGTCAATGGGCAAATCATTGTCTGGCCCGCCAAAGGTGTAAACATATTCAAAATTGCCTACTGCATTGAGCTTAACTACATAGCCATCCTGACCGCCCTCGCTCGTGACAAAGTTGGTACCTGCTCCTAGATCGAAATCCACTGTTCCAGTAAATACACCAGTGATATAAACGTTGCCGTCAGCGTCAGTGGCTACTTTGCGGCCTTCATCATTCGTTGCTGATCCCAGATTGTAGGACCATTCGTGGGATTGGGCTTGAATGGATAGAGAAGTTAGCGTAAAGAGGCAGAATAAAAGCTGAGCTAAAGATGACTTCATGATAAGTAGGGGTAAGTGTTGCTAGCCGTCTATATGACGTTTTAGCTCTGCTGATTACATTTCTACTTTCCTTTTGCCTGAGAATAAACGTTCTTGGCAAGATGAAAACCACGATTTTAAGCCTCCTACTCACTTTTGCGACTAGTGTAATCTGGGCCCAAAAAACTGATGCGCGTTACGATCAAGCCAAGGAAGTGTTTCCCTTTGGGGTAGTGGAGCGGATTGATTCTAAAGCCCTCTCCGAGGAACGCGTACTCAATATTTACTTACCACAAGGCTACCATCCGGACTCAAGTCAGACCTATCCCGTAGTCTATGTGTTAGATGGCTCGGCCCATGAGGATTTTCCTCACATTGCGGGTTTGATGCAGTTTCTCAATATGTATGCACTTGCGCCCAAGTCCATTGTGGTAGGGATTGCCAATGTAGATCGCTATCGTGATTTTACCTTTCCTAGTGAGGATAAGGGAGATCAAAAATCTTTGCCTACCAGTGGTGGTGCGGCAGCCTTTATGGCTTTTGTGGAGGAGGAAGTTTTGCCGCTTGTCGCGGAACGCTACCCTTTAAATGGAGAATCTACTCTCATTGGCCAGTCCTTGGGCGGACTCATGACGACCGAGTTTTTGATGAAAAAACCCGCCTTATTTTCGCAGTATATAATCGTGAGCCCTTCCCTTTGGTGGAATAAAAAAGCGCTCGTCAAAACCGCCAAGCAGTATTTTAAGACCCATCAAGAAATTGAAGCGAAAGTCTTTGTTTCTCTTGGCAAGGAGCATCCTGTCATGCACAAAGTAGCCGACGAATTAGTAGAATCCATCCAAAATTCAGGCAACGAAAAACTATCGGTTCATTACCAACCCATTCTGACCGAAGATCATGCTACCATCTTACACAAAGCCGTTTATGCGGGATTTGAATGGCTCTATCCGAAAGAAGAGGAGGATAAATAGCGATCGAGCAGGAAAGCTAGACCAATCCCCACCGCATAGCAAACTAAATCACTCCATAAAAAGCCATGGCCAAGGACTAGGCTTCCTAGGGTAGTATTGCGGATTGCGACGATCCAATCGGCTTGGTAGAGCTGACTAAACTCGACCAAATAGGCAAAGCTCAAAGCACCTATTCCAATCTTAATGGGGTGAGCGCTACGCCATAGGTTACAAAAACCCCAATAGACCAGCATAGCCCACCAAGTATCTCCCGCATAAGTCGCATAAAGGTCCGGATACCAGCTCACAGACCAGCGTGAAGTGTATCCTGATATCAAGGTCATCAAAAGCAAAAGTCCATATAGGAGATAGGAGCGTTTTTTCATGCTGCGGTCAGAATGCCTAAATTGTAAAAACAAAGCCATTAAGCCTTATGAAGAAAAGATACATATTACTCGCTACTATTTTGCTATTAATCGCTGCTTTTGCTTTCGGGCCGAGGCCTCAGTTCAAGCAGATCAAAGCAGAAAAAGCCAGCATCACCACTCCTTTGGCTGATTTAGAAGGATTTATTGCAGCGCGCGAATCCAAGGTTCCCAATCTTAAACCCAATAATGAATCTCGTTTTTACTGGGCTGATTCTGTCCGCAAAACGCCTTATGCCATCGTCTATCTGCATGGCTTCTCGGCTAGTCCCATGGAGGGAGATCCCATGCATCGTGAAATTGCCGCTCGCTACGGCTGCAATCTCTATGTCCCTCGCCTTTTTGGCCACGGCTTAAAGGAGCCTGATGCTCTTGAGGGTTATACGCCCCAAAAGTTACTAGAAACTGCTGAAGAAGCCCTCGCCATTGGGCACGAGATAGGCGATAAGGTGATTTTGATGTCTTGTTCTACCGGTGGCACGCTTTCCATCTATCTGAGTGCTCAGCATCCCGAACTGGTTGAGGCACAGCTACTTTTCTCCCCCAATATTGCTATTGCCAATCCTACTGCTGGAATGGCTACAGGCCCTTGGGGACGAGAATTGGTAACCTCCATGATTGGAGAAAGACGCGAGCTCAGCAGTGAGGAAGAAAATGATCCCGCCAATCAATATTGGTCGCGTAGCTATTCGATAGAAGCCCTAATCGCCCTGCAAAGCTTATTGGATCAATCCATGACCGAAGAGACTTGGAATGGTGTCAAACAGCCTTATTTGCTCGCTTGTTACTACAAAGACGAAGAAAACCAAGATCCGGTCGTTTCTGTAGCCGCCATGCGTGAGTTTCACCAAAGCACCAGCACCCCTGGTGATCAAAAGCGTTTTGTAGAGCTGGATGATGTCTCTGACCATGTCTTCTTGTCTGATCTAAAAAACGATGATTTGACCTCGGTTAAGAATGCAAGCTTTTCTTTTTTGGAAGAAGTCTTAGGATTATCAGTTTCCGTTTCCGCTAGCGAAGATTGATGCGTACATTTGCGCGCGAATCTCTTTTCTATGAATTGGAATACGCATTTCTCTCGCCAGTCCATTTGGACCAAAGCCATCTCTCATGAAGCTGAAAAGCAAAAAGTTGCCGATCAAATCGCAGCTAAAGCCAAAGACGGGCAAGTGATTGGGGCAGGCTCTGGCTCAACGGCATTTCTTGCGCTCACATCTATTAGCCGTCGTATGAAAGAAGAGGGCCTCCGCATCAAAATGGTGCCTACTTCTTATGAGATTGAAGTCATCTGCGCCCAATTAGGTATTCCCACGGCAACGCTCTTAGAGGCCAAGCCTGATTGGTATTATGATGGGGCGGATGAAGTAGATCCCGACGGCAATCTCATTAAAGGCAGGGGAGGGGCCATGCTGAGAGAGAAGCTCGTCCTAAGTGCTAGTGAGGAAGCCTATATCCTAGTGGATAAATCCAAATTTGTCAAACATTTAGGGGAGAAGTTTGCAGTGCCAGTAGAGATCATTCCTGAGGCGATCCACCTCGTGGAACGCGGCCTCGTCAAACTAGGAGCTAAAGAGATCAAGCTACGCATGGCCGCCCAAAAAGACGGGCCTGTCATCACCGAAAATGGCAACATAATCCTTGAGGTTCGTTTTGACCAGGTAGGCCACGAAATGGAGGATGCCATCAAATCTATCATTGGTGTAGTCGAATCTGGACTCTTTATTGGGTATGATGTCCAAGTGATCGCTCCCGAATAAGATGTCCAGCGGCAAACAAAGCAAAATGCTTTTTGAAGGGCGTGGCTGGAGATTTAAACTCGACCCCTTTGCTCATCCTGCCGTTGCCAAACTCTTGGGCAAGACCATTTGGGGCACCAAAGGCGGGATTCGGTATAGTCATACCGAAGGTTTGCGGAAGGTTCAAGAACTGCCAGATACCTCTTATATCACCCTTTGGCGAAATGATGATATTAGGGCTTGTGTGGGTTTGGTGCAAAAACCATTGCAGGTAAAGGAGGCGGAGATAGCTGCTTATTATATCCGCTATTTGGCGGTAGCCGCCTCTTGGCAATCTCACGCCCAAGCTGGCACCTCAAAAGTAAAAGCTGAGCCTAATGGTGGCAACCGATTGTTTCGCCAAAAGCTTAAGCAAGTCTTTACCGATAGTGCTTATTGGCGCTACGAGGGACAAGAGAGTCATCCTGCGCACTTTTACGCCTATGTAGTATTGGACAATGACCGCTCTGCAGACTTAGTCCGCAACAATGGTTTCCAGGCTTTACGATCTTTTCGGACGATGATCTTCAGTCGTTTCAAGCCCAAGCGTTCACCGAAGGTGCGCAAAATCAAAGCCTCAGAAAAAAGCGCGATAGAGGCCAAGTTGCAAACCTTCTACCAAGCTTATTCCTACCCACCCGAAGATTTACAGATCCAGCATGATTACTATGTTTGGGAGGAGAAGGGAAAGATTATTGCCGGAGTACAAGCCCAATCGATCAAATGGCGCATCGAAGAAATACCCGGTTTGGCGGGACGATTGGCCATGAAGCTACTGCCCAAAATCGGTTTTCTCAGACGGATCCTCAATCCTCAGGACTTTCGCTTTTTGGGCTTAGACGGCCTGTTCTATGACAAAAAGGCCAAACCTTATCTTCCTGCCTTTTACGAGCATGTTTTAGCTGATCAAGGCCTTAATGTCTCTATGATTTGGTTGGATGATCAAACGGATTTGTATCGAGACTTCGTCGGAATTCCGGCAAATGAAAAGGGCTTACTAAGTCGTATCGTCCAAGGCAAAGGATCAGCCCAGGTTTTCTTTAGATCTGATGAGGCGCTTTTGGATCGCCGCTTCGCGGAACGCTTAGCCGCTATGCCACATTATGTACCAGTTGGAGATGTGTCTTGATTAAGCGTTCTGCGCAGCAGTAAATCTCCCCGAGCGCCAAATCAAATAAAGGCCAAACAAGACGATAGGGATACTGAGCCACTGGCCCATATTGAGGAATATGCTCTCTTCAAAAGACTCTTGTACCGGCTTGACAAATTCAATCAAGAATCTAGCGGTAAAAGTGAGACTCAAAAACACCCCTGTGAGGAAGCCCAAATTTTTGCCTCCTTCTTTGCGGAAATAGAGGAAAAACAAAAAGGCGGCAATGCCAAAGTAACAGATGGCTTCGTATAACTGAGCGGGGTGTCGGCCCATGGTTTCACCCCGCAAAACAAACTGCACCGCCCAGGGTACATCCGTAAAGATCCCAACGATCTCTTGATTGAAGAAGTTACCCACTCGGATCAGACCCGCGGCAATGGCTGTCGGTAATACCACGCGATCACTGCCCCAAAGGACGGGCTTCTTACTGACATACTTTGAAAACAAAAAGAAAGCCAATACCAAGCCGATAAAGCCGCCATGACTGGCCATACCGCCTTTCCAAAAGGCAAAAACCTCCCAAGGTCTGGACAAATAACGTTCTGGATCGGCTGGCATATCATAAAAAAACACATGTCCCAAACGGGCCCCTAAGACAGAGCAAAGCACCAAAATCAGCAAAAGCCAATCGAGCCAAGCTTCATTTTCGCCTTCACGCCTGAAGATGCGTTGCATAACAAAATAGCCAATGGCAAAGCCCATAGCCCAACACAGGCCGTACCAGCGAACTGTTAGGGGACCAATACTAAAAATCTCTGGCGGCAGGCTAAAGGGAATTTGTAATAGCATTAGGATTGCTTTTCTGGAGTGGGCTTAGGAAATCTACCTTTACTGAAGATACGAATACCACTATCTGTCCCCTTGCGAAGGGCCATTTGCTCCTCTTCTGGTAGCTTGATATAATCATGACATTCGCTACAGCAAGTCCCTTCATACTTGGCTGCACATTCATCACATTGGATGAAAAGCAGGTTGCAGGTGACGTTTTTGCAATTGGTATGAGTATCACAAGCTTTCCCACACTGATGGCAATGGGCGATGATATCGTCAGTAATGCGTTCGCCTAGGCGCTCATCAAAAACAAAATTCTTGCCGATGAATTTATTTTCTAAGCCTTCTTTTTCGACATCATGCGCATATTTAATGATGCCGCCTTCTAGCTGATATACATTTTCAAAGCCTTTGTGCTTGAACCATGCACTGGCTTTTTCACAACGAATGCCGCCGGTGCAATACATCACGATATGCTTGTCGCGATGCTCGTCAAGCATATCTTCGATAATCGGTAAAGAATCTCGAAAGGTATCTACGTCTGGGGTTACGGCTCCTTTAAAGTGGCCCACTTCGGATTCATAATGATTGCGCATATCAATCAATATGCTATCATCACGACTGACCATTTCGTTGAAGTCCGCCGCTTTGAGGTGGACCCCACCCGCGCTTGGGTCAAAGCTATTATCATCAAGTCCGTCGGCCACGATTTTGGGCCTTACTTTGATCTTAAGTTTGAAAAAAGACTTGCCGTCATCCTCAAAGGCTACGTTTAGGCGAAGGTTTGCCAGAAAGGGGATACTATCGACATATGCTGCAAATGCCTCCCAGCTGGCTTTGGGGACAGAAATTTGAGCGTTGATGCCTTCTGAAGCGACGTATGTACGACCCATTACTCCTTGGGCTTTCCAAACGCGAAACAAATCATCTCGAAACGCTTGAGGATCTTCAATCTGAGCGTAACGGTAAAAAGAGACCGTTAATCGCTCCTCAGTGCTCGCGGCCATGGCTGCTTTGAGCTCATCTCCGTTGATCTTATTGTATAATGCCATGGGGAAATATGAGTT
>JBCCQN010000012.1:0-78213 GCA_039024315.1 Bacteroidota bacterium | reverse complement strand
GCGATTGATTATGTAGCCTTGCGTTTGGAAGACAGCGTTTCGGTTTATCGCGGTCAAAATCCTGTGGATACCCTTCAGCATAGCCTTTCGGGAGTGATCACAACCTCTCTATACGAATCCATTATGGATGCTGGTGGGTCTCCGCTTTTGGTCAACAAATTGGCCGATGTATATGCTTGGGCCATTGACTTTTTTGGCTTGCAAGCGGGGGATTGTTACAAAGTAGTGTATGATTCCTATGCCGTTGCAGGTGAGCCCGCGGGTTTAGGGAACATCAAAACTGCAGCCTTTACCCACAATAACAACGAACTTTTTGCTTTTTCCTTTGATCAAGGAGAGGGAAGCGAATACTTTGACGAAAAAGGCAATAGCCTGCGCAAGACTTTTTTAAAGGCCCCTTTGCAATTTAGCCGCATCAGTAGCCGCTTTTCATATAGTCGTTTACATCCGATCTTGAAAATTCGCCGTCCGCATTTAGGAGTTGATTATGCCGCTCCTCGCGGAACGCCAGTTTATAGCGTCGGAGACGGAACCATTATTTCAATTGGCTATAGCGGGGGAGCGGGTAAAATGATCAAGATCAAGCATAACGGTAATTTCATGACCGCCTATCTGCACCTCAATGGCTATGCCTCTGGCATGACGAAAGGTAAAAGCGTCAAGCAGGGAGAATTAATTGGTTATGTTGGGAGCACAGGACTTTCCACTGGTCCCCATTTAGACTTCCGTTTTTATAAAAATGGTAAACCTGTTGACCCTCTCAAGATCGATCCTCCTTCTTCCAATCCGATTGATATTGATTGTGCCGATGAGTACCAAGCGGTCATGGAAACGCAAATGCAAATGCTTAGGGCTATCCCAGAAAGTGAGACCGCCATTATGGTTTCTGGAACAACCTATGAACAAGCGCCACAAACCAAACAGAATTAACATTAACATCACTAAATACCTAAAACCATGAGTGTCAAAGCAAAATATGATGCCGTACTAAAGTTAGGCGAAACCCTAAACGTGAAAGACGGCTATGTAGAGGAAGCTGAAGGCAAACTTCGTATCGGTGGTACTGCACATACTCAGTATGACAAGGACCAAATGTGGGACAAAATCAAAGAGATCGGCGGCGAAGCGCCCCTAGATATCGAAGCAGACATCAAAGTGGAAGTTACAGAGTACTATACCAAGCACACCGTACAAAAAGGAGAGTCTTTGTCTTTGATCGCAAAGCACTATTACAAAGATCCTATGAAGTATAAGGCTATCTTTGAAGCGAATCGCGATATCTTGAAAGATCCGAATATCATCCACCCTGATCAGGAATTGACTATTCCCAACATGGGATAAGGATTGGCTTTGAAATAATTAGGACGCTGGCTTTTGGGTCAGCGTTTTTTTTGTGCCTGCTGCGCAGAACGCTCATAGGGACAGTGCCGGCCTTTGCAAATCCCTAATCGTTGTCGCGGCGTGTACGGTAATAGGGAATAGCATAGCCCACGGCTATGCCTAGCCAATGCACATATCCAGGTCTTACGTAGCCATTGGCCTCAATAAAGCCGTTGAGGAAGGGCTGATAACCCAAACGAAACATCCAACCCCCATCCGGAACTTGGTAGCGGTAGCCGATCAACATACCAATTCTGGCCGGGGCCAACTTTTCCCACTTATGATATTGAATAGAACCAGTACTAATAGCCGTTTTGAAACGATAAGATAATCCCATACCTATCTCGAGTCGATGGGCACTTTTGCCATAAAGTAAGTGTACCCCTACAGGCACTGAGGTAAAATAATCCTCATTAACATTCCAGGGCGCAAGGCCGATCCGGATGCCGAGACGTAGGGGTTCGTTGAGATAGTAATTGCGCTCGTAATTGAAGGAGTAGTAGGTGCCCAAGCCCAATGCCTCCAAATAAACCACATTGCGGGAAAGCCCCTTTTGGGCTAGCAACAGACTTGGACAAAGCCCTAGCAAAAGCAAAAAGTAAAGTCGCACCATAAGTCTTCATTTGGGTTGGAAAAGCAGAAGCTGCTCTTTACTCCCTATTATATCAAATACATTCGTTCACGTGGGTGACGAACTTGCGTTTTTCTTTTGTATTTTGTCCGCCTATGCAGCACCTGATTCAATTGTTGCCCGATGCGATAGCTAATCAAATAGCGGCGGGGGAAGTAGTACAGCGGCCAGCTTCAGTGATCAAAGAGTTATTGGAAAATGCGATTGATGCTGGGGCGACTAAGGTGGAAGTGGACATCAAAAATGCGGGTAAAACCCTGATCAGGGTATCTGATAATGGTTGCGGGATGTCGGCCCAAGATGCGCGCATGTGCTTTGAGCGACACGCTACCTCTAAAATCAAAAACCAAAAAGATCTTTTTTCTATTCGGACTCTAGGTTTTAGGGGAGAAGCATTGGCGAGTATAGCCGCCGTAGCGCAGGTAAAACTACGTACGCGCTTACATGAAGCTGAACTGGGTACCGAAACCACGATTGAAGCCAGTAACTTTTTGTCGCAAGAGGCCGTGGTTTGTCCCCCTGGGACCATGTTTGAAGTAAAAAACCTATTTTTCAACGTTCCGGCACGGAGAAACTTCTTAAAGTCTAATCCAGTAGAAACCCGTCATATCCTCAACGAATTTATTCGAGTAGCTTTAGCACACCCAGCAGTCCATTTGAGCCTGACCCACAATGATACCAACGTATATCAGTTACCCAAAAGCGATCAGGAGGAGCGTATCGTTCAGTTGTTTGGCTCTGAGCTGCGCGGTAAACTCAAGGAAATTGAAGAGACAACGGGCTACGTCCGAATAGGAGGCTTTATTGGAGAGCCAGAGATTTATCGCAAAAATCGCTCTGAGCAATTTTTCTTTGTCAATGGTCGCTACATCCGCAGTAATTATCTCAATCATGCTGTCTTTACTGCTTTTGAGGCTTTCCTGCCCAGAGACAGCTATCCTTTTTATGTGATCTTTTTGGAGATCGATCCAGTGCATGTTGATATCAATATCCACCCTACCAAGACCGAGGTGAAATTTGATGATGAACAAACGATATATGCCCTACTGCACTCAGTCGTAAAAAGAGCCTTAGGCACGGTAGAAAACGCCCCTGAATTTGATTTCACAGATGCTGATCTAAAAGCGGCCATTTATGGCTCTAAGCCCGGGCGTTCGCCGGAGGCTGAATCATCCACCATTGGCAAAAAGCAAAGCTTTCAACTTCCCCAACAAAAAACAGTCTCTCCTAAAGACTGGGACACCCTATACCAAAGACCCCAAGGACAGGATACTGCCAAACAAGAAATCCAACAAGTGCGCAATCAGCAAGATTTATTTGGCCAAAAGGCCGCTGCTAAAGCTGAGCATGTCAAAGAGGATAGTTTGTTGGTGCAGCATCAGCTGCGCTATATCCTTACCCAAAAAGGTCCAGATTTACTGATTATAGACCAGCACTTAGCCCATCAAAGGATTTTGTACGAATCTTTTTTGCGCTCGAAAGAAGGAGGGAAGCTCTCCTCGCAGCAATTATTGTTTCCCCAGACGATGGAATTTTCTTCGGCAGACTATCAATTGTTGATGACTTCGGTGGATATATTTGCGAAATTGGGCTTCGAGGTTAAAGAATTCGGTAAAAATACTTTGATTGTATATGGTGTTCCGGCAGAGATTACCACCTCAAAGGTGAAGGACATCTTTGGACAAATCCTTGATGATCTCAAACAGATGGGGCAAAGTAAGGTTGAATCTAAGGTGTTTGAAGGCATCGCTAAGGCGGTTGCTTATCGTAGTGCCGTAACCTCGCCGCACAAATTGAGTAGTATAGAAATGAAAAACATGGTCAATGCTTTGTTTCGATGTGAGGCTCCGGGCTTTTCTCCCAGCGGGAGGCCTATCTACAAAGTATTGAGTATGCAGGAATTAGAACAGTTTTTTCGTTAAGACAAGAATAATATGATGCGTTTAACGCCGGTGGTCAAAAATTTGGTCATCATAAATGTGATAATCTTTTTGGTCTGGCTATTTGCGAGTGCAATACCTGGACTCGAAGCATTAATGAATGCTTACTTTGTACTTTATAAAACAGGGCCTGTTTTTGTACGACCCATCTATTATGGCGGCAATCACTTTTTGCCCGTCCAGATTGTGACGAGCTTTTTTAGTCATAGTGGGATATTGCATATCGCTTTCAATATGTTGGCACTTGCGAGTTTGGGACCGGCCATTGAGTCAGCAATAGGAGGCAAACGTTTTTTGTCCTTTTATCTTTTTACAGGTGTCGTTGCGGGCGTTTTGTTGGCCATCTTAGACCCCTCTCACAATCCTGTACTCGGAGCATCAACGGCCATCTTTGGGGTTATTGCTGCTTTTGCCTACATCTACCCACGGGCACCACTAAGCTTTTTCTTTCTGCCTCCCTTCGAGGCGAAAAAGTTCGCCATTGGGGCGGCGGTGATCTCGGCGGTGTTAGTTTTGTCAGAATTGCGTGGCTTTGGTAATGCCGGAGGAATCTCTCATTTTGGCCATTTAATGGGGATGGTTGCGGCCGTCATATATTTTTATGCGGAAAAGTATTTACCTTTTTTGCCCAAGTAACGTAACACTATTGTCGATACTGTGTTGTTTTGTTAAGCAGAATGTCGAATTATAGCAAATGGACTTTCAAGATCGAATAAGAAGTTTCCTCGGAATGTATCAAACCACAGGCTGGTTACTCCTCTTTATGGCGGGCGGTCTGTTGATACAAGGTATCATGGCTTTGATCCTAGGGCCTGGCCCAGATGGCTATGACAAGTTTATCCTTTACTTCACGCTTCCGGCGCGCTTCCAAGACCTGATATGGCAACCTTGGAGCTTATTCACTTGGCCTTTTTTCTATAGCGCTTTTAGCTTTCTGACTATCCTTTTTGGTGGGATGATGCTGTTTACCTTTGGGCGCATTCACCAACAGTTTCTTAATGATACTCGTACCAGACGCCTCGTTTTGCTGGCTATTCCTTTGATGGGACTGCTTACCGTTACTTATTCGACCATTAGACTAATTGGGAGTAATGATCCTCAAAGCCAGACCATTACTACTACAAATAATCCCCAAGAAGCTACTGTAGATACGGATAGCGATACTGCTACTCTTACCGAAGCAGATCTTGAAAGTGAAGAAGAAGAGGAAGCAACGGTATCTTCTAAAGAAGCCCAAACTTACGTTGATAATCAGATTCAGCGCTGGTCTAGACAGGGCACCTATGTGGGCGGTATTGTCCCCTTGATGATCTTATTGATGATCTCTTCGATAACGCTTGTCCCGAGATATCCGATCCGACTTTTCTTATTTGGTCAGGTAGAAATCCGCATCGTGGGCTTGATTTTCTTTGGTTTGATTTGGTTTACTAGCGGCCTATTTACGCCATTGGCTTTCGCCGTGCTGCTGGCAGGTGCTTTGGGCTATCTCAATGTTTATCTCATGCGCAACGGCACAGATGTTACGGAGATAATCTGGTCTTTCTATAAAGAAGAAAAGAAACCTCGCATGAAGGTCAAGTACTCTAAGCCACAATCTTGGAACAGTGGAGGAGACAAGCAAGTGGCCACCAAAACCAAGGTTGCCACGACTGAAGAAGGTAACAGTGTACCAGAAGAAATTGTAGATAAGATCCTCGAAAAAATCCACGCTTCTGGCTACGACTCTCTGAGTCGCGAAGAAAAAGAACTCCTCTTCAAAGCGTCTAACAATAAAAATGGGAAAACGGATTAGAGGCCTTTTTCGCTTCATCGCTTGGTCCTTTCTCTTATTTATTGCAATTCTAAGCATTGGCATTTTCCTAGCGCCATGGCTTCCCTTATCTATATTGCCATGGGTGCAAGTGCTTAGTCCTCTTTTGCCGAGCTTATCTGCTATTTATGGTCTCACACTTTTGGTCTTTTTGGTGCGCAAGGAGTGGAAGCGGGCGGCAGTGCCAGCGCTTTTCCTGCTGTTTTCTTATCTGATCTTCCAACAAAATGTGAGAGGAGAAGGCGTTCCGCGCAGCGGTAAGCCCCAATATAAAGTCCTCACCTACAATCTTGGTGCCTTCGAATTCAATAAGCAAAAGGTGGCCAAGGTCCTAGATCTCGTCAATGAAATCGAGCCTGATTTTATTGCTTTTCAGGAGTTTCGCAATGTAGAGTTTAAAGAAGAGGGCAGAGCGATACATTACTTTTCTGAAGCGCTAGATCTGCCTCATTATAAGTTTATCCATTTGCCGAGCCATGTGCATGGTGTGGCGGTATTTTCTCGTTATCCTATAGTCAAGTTGGATACGCTCTTTCTCCCTACCGAGGAGGTCAATAGTGGTATGATCACCACCATAGAGAGTCCAGAGGGATTATTTGGATTGGGGACCTTGCATATGTCTTCTTACCAGATTGGGACAACTCTGAGGCGTAAGCGGACCTTTTGGGGGCGTCTCAAAAATCTAAGCAAGCAGATCCGAAAGGTACTCTATCTGCAGGAGGAGAAATATGATCAGATTTTTGCGGTATTAGATGATTACCCTCATCCTTATATTTTAGCCGGTGATTTCAATGCGCCTTCTCATTCGCGCATGTCCCGTCGTTTTCGCGCCAAATTGTCGGATGCCTTTTTCGAAAACGGTAGCGGGGATGGCTGGACCTTTCCCTTCCGCCGCGGCAAAAACGGTAGTTGGGGCATGCGGCTTGATTACATATACCATACTCCTGAGTTTGAGGTGCTAGAATGCAAGCGGGTGGCTAAGGTGATTTCAGATCATTTTCCCCTGCTGGGAACGTTTAGCCTTGGCACACAACCTTAGGTCTATTATTCCGTAACACACTTGATATGCATTTTCTCATCCGCCATATAGTTTCATTACACTGTTGTTGCTGCGCCCGCAGCTAAGAGCGGATTTATCCCTTTTTAGCATACTCTTAATTCGTATTTTCTGCTATCTTTGCCCCGTTCAAGTCTCGACTTGAACCTTATGATATTTTGCATATCCACTCAGACTCAATCATTTTTAGTATACATGTCATCCCTTCAGGTATTCAATTCCCTTAGCCGTAAAAAAGAAAAGTTTGAACCCATCAATCCTCCTTTCGTGGGAATGTATGTTTGTGGTCCAACTGTCTATGGCCATGCCCACTTAGGTCATGCGCGTTCGGCTATTACCTTTGATACCGTATTTAGATACCTCAAAGCAAGCGGCTACAAAGTGCGCTATGTTCGTAACATTACCGATGTAGGCCACTTAGTCAACGATGCGGATGAGGGCGAAAGCAAAGTTGAAAAACAAGCTCGGCTTGAGCAGTTGGAGCCTATGGAAGTAGCGCAGCGCTATTTCAATTCCTATATCTCCGATATGACAGCGCTCAACGTCGAGCGTCCAAGCATCGAGCCTAGAGCAACGGGACATATAACCGAGCAAATTGAATCCGTTCAGCAAATTCTTACCAATGGATATGCTTATGTAAGCAACGGCTCGGTTTACTTTGATGTGCCCAAATACAATGCTGATTTTGGCTATGGCAAGCTTTCTGGTCGAGATATTGAAAATATGCTTTCCGAATCTCGCGATGACTTAGAGGGTGGTAGCGAAAAACGCCATCCAGCTGATTTTGCCCTTTGGAAGAAAGCTTCGGCTGAGCACATCATGCGATGGAACTCTCCTTGGGGAGAGGGTTTTCCCGGTTGGCATATCGAGTGTACGGTCATGAGTACCAAGTACCTTGGTGCCAAATATGATATCCACGGTGGTGGCATGGATTTGCTCTTTCCGCATCATGAAGCAGAGATCGCTCAGTCTAATGCCTGCAATTGCAATTTGCCCGCTGATCAGCAAGACGAGGCCAAATATTGGCTTCACAACAATATGATCACCTACGAAGGGCAAAAGATGGGTAAATCCCTTGGCAATGCGATTTCATTGGGCGGTTTCTTCAAAGGAGAGCACTGGTCAGAAGTAAAGCAAGCCAATCTGCTTGATAAGGCTTATGGTCCGATGACCATTCGCTTCTTCATCCTGCAGGCACATTATCGCTCTACTCTGGACTTTTCTAATGCTGCCCTACAGGCTTCTGAAAAAGGACTCAAGCGTATTGGTGAGGCTCTCAAACGACTCAACGAGATCGATCCTCATAAGCGAGCTGTAGCGGTTAATGATTCCTTCGAGCAAAATCTCAAATCCTTTATCGAGGATGCCAGAGCAGCCATGGATGATGATTTTAATACTGCCAAAGTAATTGCCCGCATCTTTGATGCGCTGCCGGTCATTAACCAGCTTTTCAAGGATCAAAACGCCCCATTTTCGGTTAATCCTGAAACCTTTATCCAGTTCAAAGCTGATCTTATTGCGGTCTTCTATGATTGGTTAGGCTTGAAGACCGAAACCGAGGATGAAGGCAGCGGAGAACTTCTTGATGGTTTGATGAGTATTATTACTGAGTTGAGAGCTGACGCGAGATCAGATAAAAATTGGGCTGCGGCCGATAAAATCAGAGATCGCCTCGGTGAGATGAAGATCAAGCTAGAGGATAATGCCGGCAGTACAGAATGGTACTTTGAAGGATAAAAGATGTTAAAAAACTATCATATAACGTTTAAGAGTATTAGCCTCGGGCTAGTACTCTTCTTTTTTGCCTGTGGCAGCGATAGCAACAATTCTAGCAGTAATAATACTGGTCCCGCTTCTACCACGCCTCCTAGTGCTTCTGCTATGGTTACAACCCCTGATTTTAATGCTGATTCTGCTTATGCCTTTATTGCGAAGCAAGTTTCTTTTGGGCCACGTGAACCCAATTCGGCAGGGCATATCATGTGTGGGGATTGGTTGATTGCCCAATTCAGGGCCTACGGAGCAAAGGTAAAAGTACAGGAAGCGACTTTACGCTTTTTTGACGGTACTCCTACTAAAGCTCGAAATATTATTGCGGCCTATAAACCAGAATTGGCCAATCGGATTATCCTCTCTGCGCATTGGGATACTAGGCCAGTTGCCGATGAAGATGTTGAACGGACTGGAGATCCGATTGATGGAGCTAATGATGGGGGCAGTGGGGTAGGCGTGCTTTTAGAATTAGCACGACTTTTTCAACAGCAAGCGCCGACTATCGGCGTGGACATCATCTTATGGGATGCCGAAGACAATGGTCGTCCTAGTATTGAGAATTCCTATTGTCTAGGCAGCCAATACTGGGCTCGCAATAAACACGTAGCCAACTATCAGGCACGCTATGGCATCAATCTCGATATGGTGGGTGCGGCTAATGCTACTTTTCTTAAAGAAGGGGTTTCTATGGCAAGGGCTTCAGAGGTAGTGCAAAAAGTTTGGAGTACCGGACAAAGATTGGGATACGGACAATATTTCTCTAACCAGCGAGTCGGGGCTATTGTCGATGACCATGTTTACATGAACGATCCTGGTATGGTCAAAAGTATTGACATCATCCATATGGAGCCTGCTGGGGGCTTTTTTGGTGCTTGGCATACCCATGGTGATAATATGGATGTCATTTCTCGCGAAACCCTCAAAGCTGTCGGACAAACTGTGGCGGAGGTAGTTTACCAAGAGAGGTGATTTTTCTCTGCCTTTTCTTTTGGGGGATTTATCTCCTAATACTGGCTGCTTTAGTGGGAGGGTGGCGTTCGGCTAGCCGTAAAGAAACAAAGGGGACCACCCAACCAGCTTTCTCTATTATTATCGCTGCGCGCAACGAATCTCCTAATCTCAAGCAATACCTATCCTCATGGTTGGGACAAGCCTATCCGGCCTTTGAGCTGATTATTGTTTTAGATCGTTGTGAAGATGATTCTGCGACCTTCTTGGCCTCACAGGTGGATCCTCGCCTCAAACTCATCGAAATAAGCGAAACGCCGGAAGGATGGGCACCCAAAAAATGGGCCTTACGTTTAGGTATTGCTGCTGCGCAGAACGATTGGCTCGCTTTTACGGATGCCGATTGTGAGCTAAGTCCGGACTGGTTAGCTGAACTTGCCCAAAAAATTGAGCCGCATACGGACCTTATTCTAGGCTTAGGCCCTTATCGCCAATACCCCTCTTTACTAAACGCCTTGCAGAGCTTTGAAACCTCCTATACAGCCCTGCAATATATGGGTTTTGCTCGTTTGGGTATGCCCTATATGGGAGTAGGGAGAAACTTGGCCTATCAAAAATCATTCTTTGAGCGATCTGCTGGTTTTGACCGCTTCGCGGAACGCTTATCCGGGGACGATGATCTTCTGGTCAATGCCAATGCCAATGCCAGCAATACCGCTTTGATGATGCATCCCAGTTCTTGGACTTGGTCAGAACCCAAAATGAGCTGGAGCGCTTGGTTTAGACAAAAAAATCGCCATCTGAGCGCTTCACCTGCCTATTCCGCTCAGTCTAAGCTTGTGCTTGGGATTTTTCATTGCAGTCATTTGGCGGGTAATATTTTCTGGCTAGCTGAATTTTTTTTAGCACCGACCAACCTTTTTTTGTGGGGCCTACTCATTACTCGGGTACTTATGGGTTGGATTTTGTGGGGAGCCGTAAAACCAAGCTTCGACAGGGAGCGTTTGCTAATGCTCTATCCGCTTTTGGATTTTCTGTTTTTTCTCTACAATTTGATTTTTGTACCAATCGGAACGATTAGAAAACCTTCATGGACGAAAAAGCAAGAGTCTCAAAAAATACGAAAGAAGACCGAGAGTTAGTGGCCGCCGCACAAAGAGGAGAACAGCCAGCCTTTGAGACGTTGCTAAAGAAGTATCGGAAATCTGTCTATTACATGCTTTTGAAGATGGTCAAAAACGCCGATGATGCGGAAGATTTGACCCAGGAAGCCTTCGCCAAAGCATTTAATTCGATCAATAAATTTGATTCGAAATACGCCTTCTCTACTTGGCTATTTAGGATCGCTACCAATAATTGTATTGACTTCATCCGTAAGAAGCGGGTGCAGACCATTTCTATCGACCAATCAGTCGAGGGAGATGATGGATCTAATATGACCTTTGATGTCAAGGATGATGATCTAGATCCTAACGATACCATGCTCAAAAAACAACGAGCTAAGTATCTAACCATGGCCATTGATCGCTTGCCGGAGAAGTATCGTGTGCTCGTCGAGCTGCGTTATTTCAAGGAGTTTAGCTATGATGAGGTAGCCAAAGAGCTTGACATACCTTTGGGTACGGTCAAAGCCCAGTTGTTTCGCGCCCGGGAGCTACTGAACCAAGAATTGAAAAATGTGAAGTCGCAGATGTAATCAGCTTATTCACTGACTACGCATGCATTGGGTAAGACTGCAATTTGTCGTTCCGAATTCGGGATGACTTCTAAACTATTGCCATCAATCAGGCGATAAAAACCTGCAGGGCCTGGACGCCCACTGGTTGGATTAAAGCTAGGGATCAATCCGCCATTGTTTTCGCTATTAACTACTACCAAGTTTTGACTCGGACTGTAGGCAATGCCGTGCGGAACGTGGCCAATATTGTAGATGTTTTTAATTAAGCTTAGGTCTGCGGTGTTTAGGACACTGACGCAGCCTTTGTATTCTCCTTGGGCGCTGCTATTGGCTTCATCTCGGCAGATCACGAATAAGCGTTCCCCGTCGGGGTCAAAAGCCATGAGACGCGGATAATCACCCGTGGGAATGCTGCCAATAAGTTGGTCGTTGTTAAGATCAAAGACTCTTACTTCATCCGTGGCATTACAGCTGATGAATAGGCGATTGTTGGTATGGTCAATCTCCAAATAGTAAGGTTGATAATCGACTGAGCCCATGGGACTGGGCGCATTGAGCGGATCCAGACTAAACTTTTCCTCACTCAAGAAGGGGCCATTGTCATCAGTCGGGTCTATTTCTAGTTTACTGTAATAGTTGCCATTGGAGGCTCCCACGTAGAGGACACTAAAGTCCTGATTAGTAATCAAACCATGTGGGCGGTGCAAAAACTGCCCAGAAGCAATCAGAGGGTCTCCTACGATGCTCATGCTCTCGGTATTGATCATGGTGAGTTTGGGAGAGTTGTCATCAGAATTAAAATGACTGATAAGACAGTATTTGCCATCTGGACTCAGCGTGAGTAGGGAAGGGCTAGAGCCCACGGCCACGCGTTCGACGAAGTCGTAATTGTCCGTGCGATACTTCTCGACGAATCCTCCTTCGATCAAACTCACGTATAGAAATTGCTTATCCGGGGAAATCGCAATAAAATGTGGCGCTTCCAGATTATCAGGATCAACGCCCACCTCGAAATAGCGCATCAATCGATTGGTGCTAAGTTGGGTAACTGCTATTAGATCACTGCCAGCACAAAGGGTAAAGAGTTTGTCAGCACTAGACTGCTCCTCTGCTATCCAAGGGTAAAGGTTTTGTTTAGATTTTGCCCCTGTTTCAATCCAATCCTTAAGAAGTATCAGACCGGCAGAATCTAGCGCTGGATGATCCGTACCAATGGCTTTTGGCCCGCTGATCGTATTTTGATTGACTCTACTCAGCGCTTCTGACCAAAGAGTCTCATAAGGGATCGCTACGGCGCCTCTGTCGCCTCCAGTCATCATTTTGTCCCAAGTACTCAAGTCTAGGCCAGCCGCCGCTTGTGGGCCCATATGGCAGGCTTCTGTCGCACAACTGCTAATCAATACCTCCGCCAAGTCCTCGGGATACTGAGAAAGCAATACTGCTTCCGTAGGCCCTTTATCGCAAGCTGCCAAAAGTAGCAGTGTCGCCAAACTCCCTAAAGAAAAAAATGACCATCTGCGCATGAGAAAAAATGGGGTTTATGATTCGAGGAAAAATTAGGTTATTGCGAGAGTGTATTGTTAATAGGTGAAAACAATATTTTCCCCTCAATCTTGTAACGAAAATATGCGAAAAATCGGTTTGTTTGGCGCTGGCCATCTGGGCAAAATCCACCTGAAATTGCTAAATGAAATTGAAGAATGGGATTTAGTCGGCTTTTTTGACCCCAATCCAGAGGTGGCCGCGGCAGTAGCTGAGAAATTTGGGATAGCAGCCTTTGAAAGCGCTGAGTCTCTTTTGGCTCAAGTGGATGCTGTTGATATTGTAACGCCAACCCTTTCGCATTTTGATATCGCCAAGGCGGCTTTGACTGCTGGCAAGCATGTGTTTATTGAAAAGCCGCTCAGCCATACCTTGGCCGAAGGACAAGCCCTGCTTGAGATACAGGCAGAGCATCCTGAATTGGTCATACAGGTAGGGCATGTGGAACGCTTTAATCCGGCTTTCTTATCAGTTGAGGACAGGGAGATTCAGCCTCGCTTTATTGAGGGACATCGCCTTGCGCCTTATAATCCAAGAGGTACAGATGTCTCGGTAGTCTTAGACTTGATGATCCATGATTTGGATATCGTGCTTAGCTTGGTCCGCTCGCCCATCAAGGAGATTAACGCCAGTGGCGTTTCTGTAATTAGCGATACCCCTGATATCGCAAATGCCCGCATTGAATTTGTCAATGGATGTGTGGCCAATTTGACCGCGAGTCGGATTTCGATTAAGCAAATGCGTCGTCTCCGCTTCTTTCAGAAAAACAATTATCTCGCCCTTGATTTCCTCAAGAAGGAAAGTGAGGTATTCAGCCTCGAAGAAGAGGTTGATCCTAGCAAGGGGGATAGTCAAATGGCCATGCCATTGGAGACAGGTAAAGAAACCAAATTTTTGGTCTTTGAAAAGCCGGAGTCTAGAGGGGTGAATGCCATCAAGATGGAGCTGGAAGAGTTTGCTCGTTCTGTGCAGCAGGGTGAACCCGTTAAAGTCAGCCTCCAAGACGGCTATAATGCCCTAGAAGCCGCTCATATGATCTTGGCTAGGATCGATAAGAATGCAGCGGAAACGATTGATCCTCGGGCTTAATGAAGGTCTTGATCATACGCTTTAGTTCTATTGGAGACATCGTCTTGACGAGTCCCGTCATTCGCTCATTGAAGCAAGCAAAGCCGGAGGTGGAGATTCATTATCTCACAAAGCCAGCTTTCAAAGATTTATTGCTTCATAATCCGCATATTTCTCAGCTGCATTTTTTAGACCAAGAGGGAAAGCTCCCGTTAAAAGCTTTGAAGGCCGAAGGCTTTGACTATGTCATTGATCTGCATAAGAATCTACGTTCTTGGCGGGTCAAAAATGCCTTAGGATGCCCCAGCGTCAGCTTTGATAAGGAAAACCTAGCTAAGTACAAGATGGTGCGTTCGGCGAAGCCGCCTAAACAACTCCCTCACATCGTAAAGCGATACGGAGATTGCCTCAATGCGCTAGGAACAAAATTGGATGAGGGAAGATTAGAATTGTATTTACCTGAAGGGGCTGAAGCAGAAGCTAACAAGCTATTAGCCGATTGGGGCCATCCTCAGCCTTTGGCAATAGTACTCGGCGCTACTTATGCAACTAAGCGCTGGCCGACGGCTAAATTTATTGCACTAATCAAAGCTTATCAGCAGCCAGTCTTATTGATCGGCGGACCTGATGCAAGGAGTGAAGCTGACGAAATTCTGCAAGCCATAGACTCACCCGTCTTTGATGCCGTAGGAAAATACAGTCTTTTACAATCTGCGGCCTTAATGAAACAAGCCAATCAAGTGCTTGCCCATGATACGGGCTTTATGCATATCGCTGCTGCCTTTGGCCAGAAAATCATTTCTATTTGGGGCAATACCGTACCTGAGATGGGCATGACGCCCTACCAAAGCCCCCACGAAATCGTGGAGGTCAAAGGGCTCTCTTGCCGTCCTTGTTCAAAGATCGGCTATGAGCGTTGCCCGAAGGGACACTTTAACTGTATGGAACAAATAAGAGTGGGGGAAATTGTTGAATTGATGAATGGTTGAGTTGTTGAATTTTAGAGTGCATAAGTTTTAACTCGCACCTATCTCCCTTCAACAATTCAAAAAATCAACCCCTCAACAAATCATCTATACTTCGATTTGCCTAGTTTCGGGCATTCGCAGCGCTTTTTCATTTTGACGAGGTGGAGGCTCAAAGTAGCGCTGGCATTCCAACTCAATTCATTGGCCTGGAAAAAGCTATACTCAAATTCTACTGGATTTTGACCACTGGATCTTTGTAGATATTTGCCATATCCCTCAATGGCGAGTGATATATTGGGCGTAAAAAATAGACGATAGCCCATTCCCACGCGTCCCCCGAAGGCAGGATAAGCATCAGACGCAATGGTATTGATGGTAGGGCCAGTCTCCCAAATCTTTTGAGTATTGTAAAGTAAGTCTGCCGCGAAGAAAATCTGACTCTGCTTGATGTGGTATTTATAGACGTAGCCGAGATTATATTCCCATCCCCAGACATCGGCCTGAGTGGCTAAGCCTCCTTCGATGGCATAATCTGCAGAAAGTCTTTGCACACCCGCTCTAAAACCATGTGCAAGCGAATAATGATAGGTATAGCGAAAACCGTTGAGATAATTGCTTGCGAAAGCATTGCCATTGCTATAAGTGGCATCTGAACCGGGTATCAAACTATGGAGCGTACCTAATTGTAGCTCTAGTTGATGGGCTTGCGGTTTGAAGCTTGGACGTTGGGCTTGGAGGCTCAAAGTCGCTCCTAGCAGGCAAAGGGAAAGGAAAAGCAATCGTTTCATCAAGTCTTGTTTTGCAGATTTAACGTATTTCAGTCGCCAATATTGGCAAGTTAGGCGGTCCACTTCAAAATAAAAAAACAGCCTTGTCACTTGTACGACATCAAGACGGACCGTTAATTTGAAGCTTGCTACCGCAAATTAAACTGATTTTTGTCTGCGAACGCTGCACATATTGCCCTTTTGTTCTTCTCTCGTTCTGCGAGGGCCGAACAACTCGCCAAGCCCTTTGGGCCAGAAGGGGAGAGAGTGCACGAGGCATTAATCGATCACTCTCATAAGGCTGCCCTCAAAAGTGGCTTGAAGACTTTTTGGCTAGATGAGGCTGATCAGGTGGGAGACACCTTCGGTGAACGCTTAGCCAATGCCTACGAATCTCTCTTTAGTAAAGGCTTTAGCAAAGTCATCGCCATAGGCAATGATTGTCCGAATCTAAGTGCTGTTGATATTCAGCAGGCGGCTAGCATATTAGAGAAGAAAGATTGGGTTCTCGGCCCAGCCGCTGATGGAGGTTTATATCTACTAGGTCTTACTCAAGACACATACGATAGAGAAGACTTCTTGGCTTTAGATTGGGAGCAGGCGAGTTTGCTGAGCTCTCTGGAAGCCCAGATTAACCAAGGCCAGCATACGAGCATTAGGCTAGATTTGAAAGTAGACATTGATGGTCAGGCCGATTTGGTTCGATGTCTATCTGCCTGGGGAAGTCTTAATCCTCTTTATTATTTATTGGCTTTTTTGGTATTACCGCTCGCGGAACGCTCATCCGAAAAGCCTTGGCAATATGATCCCTTTGTATTTGCCCCTGAATCATTGCGTGCCCCTCCGGTGAACGCATAATCCCTTTATCATTTCGTGAAAACGGATCCCATCAGAAGTCTCTGATGAGATTTTTTGCTATGCCCCAATCCAGAGGGATAGCTTATATCGTACATCTCTTGTTTTCAAACATTACATATTTATGAATTACTTTAGACGATTAGGTTTTGTAATCCTCTTATTCGGAGGGCTGCTACAAGCGCAAACCGATTTAGAGCTTACGGTACTCAATCTTAGTAGCAATCAAGGCATAGCAGACGTCTTGCTGGTGCTAGAAAATGAAGAAATCGGTTATGCGGCCGAAGCTCGTACCAATGCACAAGGGAAAGTAACTTTCTCTGGTCTTGCCATAGTAGGAACCTATACCGCTACGGCTAAGGAAACAGATGACTTCTTCGAAAGTAAGGTTCCGGGTATTAGCCTGAGATCGAACTATAAATCAAGCGTAACGGTGGTTATGCTCCCAAGAGCGGATTTTGCCTTAGATGAGGTAATCATCAAAGGCAACTCTGCCACCAAAATCAATACGGTAAACTCAGAAGTTTCGGCCACTTTGAGCCAAAGCGAGGTGCAGGCTTTACCGATTGAAGGACGAGATATCACGCGTGCCTTATATCGCTTACCGAATGTAACTCAGGCGACTGGCTTCTATCCCGAAGCTCCCAATGTCGCAATCAATGGCTCCAATGCACTCTATACCAACTATATGATTGATGGTATGGACAATAATGAGCGTTTTCTTGGTGGCCAAAAATTTCGCATCCCAGTAGGCTTCACCAAAGACATTACCGTTTTGACCAATAATTACTCTGTAGAGTTTGGTAATACAGGTAACGGAGTTATCAATATTACGAGCCGTTCTGGTTCTAATGAGTTTAGTGGCGAAGCCTTTTTCATTACTCGTCCTGGGGCCGTGATCGACGCTAGCTCTCCTTATGCGCAGCGCGATCTCTCGGGCAACCAAGTCAGAGATGGGTTCCAGCGTTATCAAACAGGTTTTGCTTTTGGTGGGGCTATCGTGCCTAACAGAACTTTCTATTATGTGAATGCCGAGCAGATTGTTGACTTGAAAGATAATTTGCTAAACGTGCCTCAATTAGGTGTAAATGAAACTGTCAGAGGTTTAAACCGCTTTACCTTGCTTTCGGCAAAAATTGATCACCTATGGAGCGATCGCTTCCGATCTTCGGTTCGAGTCAATAGTGGCTTTGTAAATATCGACCGTCAAGGTGGCGGCTTAGAAGGTGGGGTAACTTTCCCGTCCGCGGGTAATAGCCAAGACCGTAACTCCTTGTTGATCGCCAATAAAAACATCTATGTAGGCGATAACTTCTCCTCTGAGACGAACATCCAATATTCTCGTTTCCGTTGGAATTATGGACGTGCGGACAACCTCAACAGCCCGCAGGTAGCGGTGCTAGACAATCTTGATAACACCATTGCGGTCCTAGGACACCCTGGTTATATCTTTGATAGTCATGAAAATACCGTACAGCTTCAGCAAAAGTTCACCTTTGATTTAGGCAATCACACCCTCAAAACTGGGGTAGATATCATCAGTGCTGATCACGAATTATTTGGTGGAGGTAATGTAAATGGTAACTATACAGTCCGTTTGACGGAAGCACAAGTAAATGCGCTTCGCGGAAGAGGATCTGCCTTAGGGGTAAATGACATCCCATCGGATGCGGAAGTACTCTTTTATGGCGTTGAGCTGAGACCAGCCGAGTTTGGTGCTCGCCAGACCATTTTCAGTGCCTATATCGAAGACCAATACTCAGTTAGTAGCCGTTTGAATATCAACTTAGGGTTGCGCTATGATTATGATAACCTCTCTAAAGGGGGAGCGGCTCAAGGTGATTTAAACAATATCGCCCCACGCTTCAGCTTTAACTATAAGACCAGTTCTCGTTCAAGTCTGAGAGGTGGAGTTGGCTTGTTTTATGACAAAGTAAATTATGCAATCTATAGTGATGCGCTGCAGCAAAACACTACTGATGCAGACTATCAAGCCCAGATTTCTCAATTAGTCAGTCTTGGCATCTTGCCCGAAGATACCGATTTGAATGCGGTTACCTTTGATGGTAATCTAGGCGCAAGCGCCGAAGCGGCCTATCTGCAAGGGCCTACTTTTGACCAATTGCAAGAACAGCGCGCGAGTGTATTTTCAAACGAACGTCGTATCCTCAGCCCATTTGGGTATGATAACCCTATGGCCCTGCAGGCAACGCTTGGTTATCAGTTTCAAATCGATGAGAATACGTTGTTTTTCGTAGATGTAATGCGCAACGAATCTTACAATCTATTTCGTATCCGCAACCTAAATGCAGCTGCTCCTTACAAATTAGATGATCCGGACAATGTCGTAGTGCGTACGCCCGCAGAGGCAGATGCAAGTCGCCCTATCCCGATTTTGACCGATGCAGAAGGTGCATATGCTGAGATCAATGGTGAGCGGGTAAGGGGAGTTGCTCGTAATGTAGTCATTACTGAAACAGGTGGTCGCGCGAGCTATACCGCCATGAGCCTCAACCTGCAAAAAGAAAAAGGAGATGATAACTATGGTTATCGTTTGATCTATACGCTTTCTCGTTTGATGAATGATACCGAGGATATCAACTTCCGCGCTATGGATTCCAATGACTTTGAAGCGGAGTGGGGGCCTTCGATCAATGACCGCACCCATGTCATTAATGGAATTGTTTATTTTTACCCGGTAAAAAACCTAACACTGTCAGGAGCAATGTTGCTCCAAAGTGGACAGCCTATTAACCGTATTCCAGATGCTGCTATCTACGGCACTACGGATCTAAATGGTGATGGAAGGGCTTTTGGCGACGCTTATGTAGGAAATAGCGACCGTCATCCAGGTGAAAGTCGCAATAGCGATCGCCTGCCGTGGTCCAATACTTTTGATGTTGCTTTACAGTATGATATACCAATAGGTGAAAATAATTTGCGTTTTCGCGCAGATGTTTTTAATCTGTTTAACGCTGCGAACTTAAGTGGTTATTCTAACAACGCCACTCAGTCCAACCAAATTCAGGTTGGAAGCGCAGCCTCCGGTCTACTGGTACGACGCAATGCTGCGGCACCGCGCCAATTCCAGTTTACCCTCCAATATTTGTTTTAATACGTGTAGTTAGTTTATTCAGGGTTCCGTCTTTTGACGGGACCCGCTTTTTTTAAACTGCTCAACCGACTCGAGATAAGCGTTCTGCGCAGCAGTAAGACCGAAAAATATCATCAAATGAAGCCAAATTATATATTGTTATTTATACTAACACTGTTATGGGGTTGTTCAGGGCCAAATGCCTCGTCCTCCACAGATCCGGCAAAGCTGAGTTGGGAAGAGATAGTAGAGCAGGGGAGAGGCGGTGTAGTGCAGATGATGATGTGGCAGGGAGACCCTTTGATCAATGCTTATATGCAAGATTATGTGATCCCTGAAGTAAAAAGTCGCTACGACATAGATTTAAAACTCGCCAATGGCCAGGGAAATACCATCGTGTCAATTTTAGCGGCAGAATTAGAAGCAGGGCAGGGGAGTAGCGAGATTGACATGGTTTGGATCAATGGGGAGACATTTTATCAACTCAAGCAAATCAATGGCTTATATGGACCTTTTACGGATAAATTACCCAATTCGGAATGGGTCAATCATGAGAATCCCTTTATTGGCACTGATTTCCAACAACCTATCAATGGTATGGAAGCCCCATGGGGGAGTGTACAGCAGGCGATTATCTACAATAGTGAAATGATCAGTGAACCGCCCCAAAGCCTAGAGGAACTGGCCAGTTTTGTGGAGGCTAATCCCGGGCTGTTTACCATTCCTAACGAATTTACCGGTATGAGCCTGCTTAAGGCCATGCTGATGGACATAGCCGGTGGGCCAGAGGCCTTCAAAGGAGCGTTCGACGAAGGCGTATATAACACTTACGCTCCACAACTCTGGGAATATCTTAATCGCATCAAGCCTTATTTCTGGAAACAAGGAGAAACTTTTCCGGCTCAATTAGCCGCTATGCACCAGATGTTTGCCAGCGGAGAATTGGCTTTCACCATGAGTATGAACGATAGCGAAGTCGATAACAAAGTCTTACAAGGGATTTTCCCGGAGAGTTCGCGCGCATACGTACCAGCCTTCGGCACGATTCGTAATTCGCATTATCTCGGCATCACCAAATTAGCGCAACACAAGGCTGCCGCTATGCTGGTGATTGACTTTTTGAGTTCCCCAGAGGCCCAATTAAAGAAACAAGATCCTACGGTTTGGGGGGATGGTACCGTGCTAGAGGTAGAAAACTTGCCCGAGGAGATTCGTAGCCAGTTTGAAAATTTGCCTAGCCGTATACTCGCTCCCAAAAGAGAAGATATGTTGCCCCGAGCCTTAATGGAGCCTGATCCAGAATATATGATCCGGATCTCTAAGGACTTCCGCAAGTTTGTGATTGAAGGCTAAGATGTACAAAGCCCTTGGCATAAGGTGGTTTTTACTTTTGACTGTCCTGCCTTTGGCGGCAGGTCTGATCTATGCCTTGTTGTACAGCTTGGGCTTGGCCGGGATTTTGGGTAATGGCTTTACGCTAGCATATTGGCAAAGTGTCTTTGCTGAAGGCGTAGTTTGGCGCTCTTTGGGCTACAGTGCTTATATCGCCACGGCTTCCATGAGCTTAGCCTGCCTGCTAGCCTTGGGTTTAGTGATAAAACTGAGGACTGCCTTTCAAAAGGGAATCCTATCTTATGTCATCTACTTTCCGCTCGCTATTCCGGCCATGGTAGCAGCTTTCATAAGCTTTCAATTATTAGGTAAGGCAGGCCTGTTCTCTAGACTTACTTATGCTTTAGGTTTGACAGAAAGCCTACAATCCTTTCCCGACCTGGTCAATGACTTCTGGGGGATTGGCATCATCTTTTCCCACAGTCTGATGGCTTTTCCCTTCCTATTGTTGCTCTTTCTTGGGACTTATGAAGGCGAAAGGCTAGGGGAGCTTAAACAAATCGCCAAAACCCTCGGGGCAGGGGAGGGATATATCAGCCGTAAAATAGTAGCTCCCATCTTGCTCAAGCAAAACTTTGCCGCTATACTGCTCTATTTCATTTTTGTGCTGGGCTCTTATGAAATCCCATTGCTCTTGGGTAGAGAAGCGCCTCAGATGATTTCAGTGCTTACCATTAGGAAGCTCCAGCGCTACGACCTGCTTGACAAGCCAGAGGCCTATATCATCGCTTTGATTTACTGTGTTTTGGTGCTCACGGCTATGGTAATCAGTCTTAGGCGCTCCAAAATATTGCAAAAGAATTGATGCAAAAAGGATTTACATATCTGCTTGCAGCGCTGATTTTGCTGCCTTTTAGCCTGCTGTTGCTTTTGTCGCTCGCAGAGGGCTGGAGTTTTCCTAGCATATTGCCTGATGCTTGGACAGCCGAGCATTGGTCGCGATTATTTCAGTTAGATGGCGATCTAGGCCAGAGTCTATTACTGTCGATTGGCATTTCATTGTTTGTGGCTACAGTGGCGACCATTAGTGGTTTTCTGACGAGTAGATTTATTGCCTATTCTCCTTTCAGGGAACGCTACCTCATCATGGCATACTGCCCTTTCGTGCTTTCCCCCGTGGTTTATGCGGCCTGTATCCACTTCTTTTTCATCAAAATGGGACTTTCAGGGCACATTGGAGGGGTTTTGATCGGGCAACTCATCATCGCGTATCCCTTTGCGGTCATTATCTGTCATGGGCATTGGAATGAACGCATCAGGTCTATGGAGCAATTAGTTGCCACCTTAGGCGGGAGTAGGAGGGAAGCCTTTCAAAAGGTAATTCTACCGCTTTCCAAGGGGATTCTCCTTGTTTGTTTCTTTCAGTGCTACCTAATCTCATGGTTCGAATATGGTCTTACCACGCTGATCGGGGTAGGTAAGGTGCAAACGATGACCCTCAAGGTATTTCAATATATCAACGAGGCGGATATCTATCTCGCGGCATTGAGTAGTTGGCTCTTGTTTTTACCGCCAGCGATCCTGCTTTGGTTCAATAAACGCTTTGTATTCAGAGAAGTTAATGTTTCTTAGTTATATATGTTAGTTATATTAACAGTGTTATGGGAAATTTTTCCTAAAAAGTTCAAACCTTCAGTATGATTCATTGCGAGAGGCTAAATAAGCGCTTTGGAAGCGAGCAGGTGCTAGAGGAGGTGAGTTTCAGCCTTGCTGAACGCGAGACCCTAAGCGTCCTAGGACGATCGGGTAGTGGGAAAACTACGCTCCTTAAGATTCTGGCGGGTTTAGAAAGCGCTGATGAAGGGGAGATTTTGCTAAAGGGGCAGAGAATCAATGAGCAGAGTCCCCAAGAGCGTGGCATTGTCTATCTGTATCAAGAAGCTTTGCTGTTTCCCCATTTAAATGTATTTGAGAACCTTGCTTTTGGTTTACGGCTGCGCCGAACGCCTAGCCCTGAGGTAAAGAGGGCTGTGGAAGAAATGCTCGCGCGTCTAGGCCTTTCAGAGCAAGCCAGTAAAATGCCGTATCAGCTTTCCGGCGGGCAAAAGCAAAGAGTCTCTTTTGGTCGCGCCTTGATCATCAATCCAAAGGTGCTGCTGCTCGACGAACCTTTCGGTGCCTTGGACGTTGAGACCAGGTCATCTATGCAAGCGTTCCTCAAAGAGGTAAGCCTAGAATATCAAATCACGGCCATTTTTGTTACCCATGACCTCAAAGAAGCCCTTTTGATGGGCGATAGAATCGGTTATATGCGCGCTGGAAAACTCGATATCTACGATTCTAAAGAAGCATTTGTCCAAGATCCACGCACTGAAGCCCAGTCTGAGATTGAGTTCTGGAAAAGATACCAGAGCTGAGTGAAATAAGATCGTTGCGTTTAATTAACTCTAAAAACTATCCTCATGATTCGAGCATTGCTTATCCATAATCACATCGAAGGCCTCAGCGAGACCTATCAATCCAATGAATGGGTGCAATATGATACCGCCTATGTGGAGAAGGACTTTGCCCCTGATTTGAGCCCCTACGATTTGTTAATCGTCCCTTGCGGGACCGATCAAATTGCGATGCTCAAGATCAAAGATAAAGTACGAGCGTTCCTCGAAGAGGGCAAAACGCTTTTTTGCTTTGATGGCTGGTTTACCGATTGGATTCCCCAAAACCGCTGGCTAATGGACAATAGTCGTAAGTCGATTGATGTCCGATATCATCTCAAAGATGATCCTTTACACTTATTTGAGGGAGTTGAGCTCGATGCGCTGATTTACTCCAATGGTATCAGTGGCTGGTGGGCGTGTGGCTATATCGAGCCTGCGCCTGAGGCAGTCGTATTGCTAGAAGATACTTGGCAAAGGCCGGTGATGGTGATGGACCAGACTAGTACCGCTGGCACCATTATAATGACTGCTAGTGGCCCCCTCTCTGATAAAACTTATGGCACCACCGATGATGAGCAAAGCGAATCCAGTATTGCTAGACTATATCGCAACCTCCTATCTATCGTCCAGAAACAAGCCGTCTAATCACCTTCCAAACTGAAAAATCATGCAAAAGATAGGATTAATATTCAACGGGGTTTGGTCCCATTATACCTTTGCCAAGGCTACAAAATACCGCGAGCTGTATGAGCTGATCTATGTTTATGAGCTCTCCGAGGAACGCTTATCTCAACTAGACGCATTAGTCATTCCCTTTCAGTCCAATCAGCATGAACTGGGACTGCGTAAGGAGCTGATCTACAATTTTTTAGGACAAGGAAAGAAAGTATTTGTAGAAGGAGATAGTTCACCTAATTGGTTGGAAGCAAAATGGGAAGACAGACCGGTCAATAATTATTGGTGGGTAAAAGATCCCCATAATCCACCAGTTGCAAATACCAATTTCGGACATCCCATCTATCAAGGGCTAAATGCTCGCCATAGTTGTTGGCATACCCATGGCGCTTACACTGCTATCCCTTCAGCAGCCAGTATCATTCAAACGAATGCGGATGAAGAAGTGATTAGCTGGGAAACCCATCAGTATGGAGGGACGCTATTTGCTACGACTCTGGATCCGATAGTGGAGCATGGAGTGCAGCAAATAACACATCTCGACAATTATGTCGACAAGCTCACCCAATGGCTCTGTGATATAAAGCCTGAGGGCAAATTCGAAATACTCGCGGAGGATTATGGGGTTAAGGTCTGGCCTAGTTAGGCTCGTCCTCGATCAAGAAAAATCCGTCTTCTGCCTTATCAAAATGTGCCAAATAGCGCGTTTCACTGATAAGGTTTAGCTTCTTTTCTTGTCTAAACTTCATGTACTCTAGAAAATTTAAAACTTCCTTCTGGAGTTTTGGATCAAGGTTTTCGTAAGCAGCAAGGAGGTTTTTGTTCTTCCAAGTCATAATTAAACTTAGCTAAGGGAGATAATCTGTAAGCAAGTAGCATAATTGCCGGCCAAGATAGTATGCATGCAGAGAAAACGGTCCATTTACGCCATTGAATAGCGTAAATCGAGCATTGATCGGATTTGTGGATATTACACATCCCAAACCATCTGCCTAAGAATGACTTTTGAGCGGAATTGTGGTCAAATGATTAACTTGCAATTCGATTTACGATAATCCTCTATGAAAATACTTATTGCGGGAGCCGGTGAAGTAGGTTTCCATGTTGCAAAAATCCTCGCTCAGGAGGAACACGACATTATCCTCATAGACAAAGAACAAGAACGCCTCAACCACATCGAATCTCACCTAGATGTAGGCACTATCCGAGGTAATTCTGTATCCATAAAGTTGTTAGAAGAAGCGGGAGTGGAAGATGCGGACCTGCTAATCGCAGCTACTTCTTCGGAAGAAACCAATATTACCACCGCCATCATTGGCAAGCATCTCGGGGCCAAGCGTACGATCGTGCGTATCTCCAATCCAGAATTTCAAATCGAGAAGGAAAAGATCGATATGGCCAATCTAGGGATTGACAATATGGTTTTTCCAGAAGATTTGGCGGCTTCGGAGATTATTCGCCTGGTCAAGCGCTCCGGTTTGACGGATTCTTTCGAATTTGGAGGGGGACGTTTGCTGTTGACGGGTATGACTCTTGAGCCAGGTGCTCCCTTTGACGGCGTCAACATGATTGAAGCGGTTAAGATCAATCCCAAGGTTAAGTTTACAGTAGTCGCCATCCAACGCAATGCTAAGACGATCATTCCACGTGGAGATTCGGTTTTCCAAACAGGTGATCACGTTTACTTTATCAGTCGCCCCGAATGTGTGGATCCAATGATGAGCATGGCGGGTAAAACCCGCGAGAAGATTAAAAACATCATGATCTTGGGCGGCGGCCTGATTGCCAGGCTTTTTGCGAAGCAGATGCAGTCTAAATTCAATATCCGCCTGATTGACAAGGATAAGGAAAAATGCTTCCGCTTGGCCGAAGAATTGCCGGAAGCTTTGGTGATCTGCGGCGACGGTAGTCAGGTAGATTTCCTTGAGGAAGAGGGAATCAACGATATGGACGCCTTTATCGCTTTGACAGATGACTCTGAAACCAATATCATTTCTTGTCTAGTCGCCAAAAACCATGGCGTTAAGAGTTCCATCGCGCTAGTAGAAAATATCGACTATATCAGCCTTTCTCAAAACATTGGCATCGATACTTTGATTAATAAGAAGATGATTGCCATCAACAACATCTTTCGTTATGTCCGCCAAGGTATGGTCGTATCACTGACGAGTTTGCATGGAGTTGATTCGGAGGTACTAGAATTTGAGGTACACAACAATTGTAGAGTTGCCAATGTGCCGATCAAAAAACTGGCGTTTCCGAGAGAGGCTATCATTGCAGGTGTCATCCGTGGCGAAGAAAGCTTTATTGCCGGTGGAGATACCTTCATTGAAGAAGGCGATAGGGTAGTGGTCTTTACACTGCCGGGTGCCGTGCATAAAGTCGAAGAATTTTTTAAATAATGGCTAGAAAAAAAAGAAGTTGGTGGAAGTGGGTGCTAGGGATTCTAGGCACCTTGATTTTAATCGTAATAGCTGGTATCTGGATCATCAGTGAGCCGATGCCAGAGGGTATAGAAGGACCAGAGGCTGATTTGATGGCCGAAAGGATGATGGATGCCGTCAACCATGAGGCTTGGGACACTACTGAAGCCGTTAGCTGGACTTTCCAAGCGGTCGAACCCCATCAACATCTTTGGGATCGAAAACGCAATTTTGCCAAAGTTTGCTGGTCAAATTATGAAGTCCTCGTCAATATCAACGAAAAAACTGGGGTAGCTTATGCCATGGGGGGTAAACTTGACGGTAAAGAGGGCGATAAACTTGTGGAGACTGCTTGGCGACATTGGGTCAATGATGCTTTCTGGCTCAATCCTGTAGTGAAAGCCTTTGATCCCGGCACTAGTCGTTCGGTAGTCAGTACTGAATCTGGCGAAAAAGCACTCATGGTATCCTATAGTTCTGGTGGATTTACCCCTGGAGATTCTTACCTCTGGTATCTTGATGAAAATGGCTTACCCTATCAATGGAAAATGTGGGTCAAAGTCTTGCCGATCAAAGGTGTTGCTATTACTTGGGAAGACTGGATTACTTTAGAAACAGGCGCAATGGTAGCGAGCAATCATAAAGCTGGTTCCATGGGAGTACCGATTGCCAATATAAAGGGCGGAAAACTAGCAGACTTAGCGCCAGGCTCAGATCCTTTCGCGGCCTTGATGAATTAAGGTAGGGATCCCCTCAAAGCGGCTTTACATCCTGCCAGCAAGGATTGGGGCAATGGAAATAATTTTGAAAAGACGACTATTTCTTACTTCATTGTATTGAAATAACAAATAGTCGTCTTTTTATATCAATTACTATGCTCCCTCCCTTTATTAAGCACCCCCAATCAGCTATTTATGGCATTTTAGGACTCCTCTTCTCGTCAATTATTGCTTTGCCTGCTAAGGCTCAGATTTCACATCAGGATTGGATATATGTTGATTATGATACCCAAGAAATAAATTATTGGGAAGAATTGTCAACCCCCGAGCAAAAGGAGCAATATAGAGATTGGATCAAATATAGTCTGATTAACTATTGGGGATTTAGTGAGACAGAGAAATATGAATTTCTTTATGATTTCAACCCTGTTCGAACGAGCGCTCTAGATCGCCTAAGTAGCTTTGAATATGGGCCTTATCGTGAACTGATTCACGGGGACGATATTTTGCTAATGCTCCCTGCTAAAGATGATTTACAAAAAGTTTATATAGCACAAGTTGCAGATAACTTTCGCATGTTGAGAGGTAAGAAGCCTAGCAATATATATGTGATAGCATACCAATTACCCGAAAGCTTTGGTAAGCCTCTTGCCTTCCGATTGGCCAATACTATAAGTGGATCAACAGCTTTTAGCTCAGAGTATGGATATGTAGAACAGGGAATAAATAGTAAAGAAGAGCTTGGCTCATTTTTAAGAAAAACCGATGACATTGTTTACGCCTTCAAAATAGATCCTCGAAAAATCTATCTTCGTGGGCTAAGTGGTCCATTGATTTTAGGCGGTCGGAAATATCCTCACCAGAAAGGGGAAAAATTAGGAGTTGAGGACATTGCTGTATTGTACCAAGCCGACAACAATGCCAAAGAGCAGTATTTGGCACAATTGGAAAAAAGAGGTTTTTACAAAGAGTACTTAAGGTATCGAGCCGAAAACCCAAATTTACTTTTTCCATTGGCTAGCTGGAAAATGCAAGGGGACCTCGATGACCTGAAGTCCCAATTGGAGTATGTTGATGAGCTGCTTAGCATAGGAATTCTATTTAGTGAAGGGTATGACTTAAAAGATTTTAGAGCAAAGCTGCTTGAAAACATTGACATCCTTGAATCTAACATAGCCTTTACAGAGGCGCTGTCCTCATACGAGAAATTTGTTCCCTACATCAAGGAAGAGCTGGAGGTAGATCCAAGTTCTGTCAATATCGGTTTTTCTCTAGACCCTTCTTTGCTCTACCATCGACTTTCAAGCGAAATCCGTAATCTCTGCTCTAACAAGCAGTATTATAAGACATGGTACAAGGAAAATTTAGAGGAGCCTAATCGGCAATTAATCCTAGCCTCTTTTCAATATAATTTAGAAAACGATCCCATTTATAAATCTGAAAGAGAAGATCAAGAAATCAATTCTATTGAAACTTGGTTGTTGCGAGAACGTTCATGGACCTCGCTTTTGGCAATGGATGATAATAAACAGGAGACAGCTGGAAAAGTATTAGAGGAATGGCTTATAGAAGAATATGACATTCCTAAAACGGCAATTGATCAAGCGCAATTAAGTTTTAGAGAAGATCTATCTAAGGCCATCTCTCAAGAACGAGCTTTACTGATCGAAATTGCCGACTGGATTGACCTCAATGAAGGGGGGACTGATTGGGAACGAATGGCCCTCTATTATAATATTTCTGCATACTGGGCGGGAAAACTGAGCTATAGTTTTGCACCAGATTTTAAAAAGAAAACTCAAGATTCAGCTGAAAAGAGAACCTATGAGTATATAGTCAAAGATGCTGCTAAATTATTGAAAGAAGCAGGATACTTAAGACAAGATCCAGAAGGTTTTGATGATAATCTCGCGCTTGCCGTTGCTCGATTTAGGGCAAGCTTAGGAGGGGAGGAAAAACCTATTATTGACGATGGCTTAATGTCATATCTACTTGAAGATAGCCCCTTGTCAGACACTTATGGCGAATTACAAGGATTTCTATTTAGTCTAAAAAATGCCAACAGTTATCAAAAAGGACGTTACGATGGGCAGCTACAAGGTACCGAAGTCGGTATGAACCTATTTTACACGGATCTTGTTATGAAGTTGTGGAGCTTTGACTATGAAGGCAGCGCCCCGCAATCTGTTCCAGGCTTTTTCTCCCAAAGCAAATACCCTTTATCATTAGTCCACTATAAAAACAGCGAATTAAACAGCGCCACTAGAAGCTGGCTAGGCTTCCGGAATGAAAAAGTAGGGTATTATCAAGAAGGAAGCATGCTTGCCTTTAGTCATATTGCCACTCGGATCTTCAATGCCTCTTCTAATGATTTAAGACCGGGGAAGGAAGTTGAAGCTAATTACAGCAGTTGGCGTTTTGCCCACTGGTGGAACCAAAACTACAGTCTGGTTGCTGATTATGAACCTGCTTATCATAAGCTCAATCAGATTCAAAAATGGTCTCACTTAGTCCATTGGTTTAAAGAGCAAGACCTCCTCCAGTTTCTAGATCAGAATAGTTTAGTTAAAGTACGTAATCTAGACTTCACTGCTTGGTATTCAGAAAACCCAGACTTAAAGGTACAGGTCCCAATTAAATTTCTCAATAATGCAAAGTTAAACGAGAAAACGGAGTGTCTTTCTATTATTGAATCTGAGCCGTTCTTTCCCTTTAAAAACTCATCCATCCTCCAACACTTTGCGGGAGGAGTAAGTACCAGTACGAGAGCTGATGTACTGACTAAGTTAAAAACGACCAAGCCAAGGCTTTGGCAAAATTCCAATTTAGATAGAGTCGGAGTTGAATATGCTGGGACTAGATCGGGGGTTGGCCAGTTCAACACTGTTGATGGTAAGCAGTTTAAATTAAATACGGGCGACCGAGTGGTAAACGTAAGTCGTACCAGTAGTACGGAATTTGCGGAGTCTCTTGGGGATTTAAGGGGGACCAACGGCCAATTTTTTACCCCTAAATTGAACAGAAAAATTGGCGCTGACGGCAAGATTCTACAATCTAGTAGCAAAGCAGATGGTCCCACACTTGATTTGGGCAATTTATCCAGCCAAGTAAATAATGCCAATAAACGAGTTAGCCTACGACTAGGGGAAGGGGAATTGCTTTCTAAGCAACGAATTTTGAATCAGTTAGAAATCAATTCCAAGGGACGTATCTCAAATGAGAGTATGATCTTTGATAATCCTCAAGTGGCCGAAGCTTATATACTCCCCGATGGTCAAACCTACTTATTTAGGCTAAGTGACAGTCCCAATTTTATGCGTTTAAAAACGACCAGGATCCCAGGCGGGCAGGTCGATGCGCCTATTTCTCCTGAGTTGGCGATACGGACAGCTAGCAACCGCCAATATTATCTCGATGGAACGATCCTTAGCCCTAAAGAGGCGGCTAGACTAAAAAGCTCCCACCAATTTGTGGAAATATGGAAAGAGGGTGCCGGGGGAGGAACAAGAGCACGGCTAACTAATGCAACTCCCGCGAAAGGTGGGATTAAGAAAACTACCTTTTGGGAGGATGGGGTTGCTAAGGAGGTCTTGAGAACCGAAGATGCTTGGTACATCAGCACTAAGACTAATTCTAGTGACTTATCAAAAACCATAGCCGCCGCAGATGATTTTCTACGCCGCCAAGGGGATGAAGTAAGCGGATTGATATTCAATAAAGAATCAGGAAATACCTTTTCCTTTGGTCCAAAGCCTTTCCAATCAGCGCAATTTCCCAAAATCACCCCTCTCATAAAGAAATATGGGGCACATCTAGATGCAATAGTCTTTAACAACAATGGCAAATTTCAATTTGTCAACGACCGCATTCTGAGTATCCCGCAAGCCGCCAAGCTAAGTACTGACGAGCTTGTCTTACTAGCTCGAATTGAGAAAAAAATAGCATCACAACCCAAATTCAAAGAGCTTTGGACACGCTTTGAAATCAAGGCCGCTGATCTGGATAGGTTAGAGGCTATTGCCCGTCGTAATTTCAATCTCGCAGATAGTTATTATGCGTTTAAAGAGGCAGACATGAAGGATAATATCGCCCTTGTAGATTGGACCTCCTTCAGCCCCAAAGGGCAGTTTGTACTGAGAGACCTTAAAGACCCTTTACCAAGGGTAGTTGATTTAGCTACGGATAATGTCGAAAGTGTAGGGCTTAGAAGTAGTCGATTGAAGCGGCTATTATCATCCGATGACCTGATTGAGGATGCAGCCTTTAAACGCTTATATGAGGCGGAAGCAAAGCCTATCTTTGAAGCTTTAGAGAATATTGCTCAGCAAACCAATGCTCCCCAAGTTTTGACCAAGGGGGACTTAGTTGACCCGCAAACCATATATAGTTATTTCCGAGGAAATAAAGTACGTTTTTACAAGGACGATCCGCAGGACGTTTCCTTAAGCTTGGATCATCTTGCAAAAGATTTGTACCCTGATTTTGAGCACAGTATTTATTTGCAAACTGTCCCAGAACCCATTGATGAATTTCCGGCTATCAGTCAAGTATTTGAGCAAATCCAGAATCGGGAAATAGATATGGTCAGTTCATTAAGCTCTAGGGAGTTTTATTCTCATATGCGGGATACTTCGGCAAAGCAGATTTACTTACTAATCAGAGGGGATGACGAGGGTTTATATTTCTCGGATCGTAAGCTATCTTACTCTGCGATTAAAACTCGCTTGAAACGAGACGGACAAGATAGGCCGAGCAAAGATTTTATTTATGTTATGACAAATCAGGAAGATGAGGTTGAAAAAACTCTCATGGAAAGTGGGAGGTTTAATATAGTTTTTACCCAAGCATTTACCCTAACCGATCCTCAGTCAATCACCAAAGCCCTAGCTGGGGTAGTTGCTATGACAGCCGCCTTTGAGGCCAGTAATCACCAGATTAGCCAAAAGAAAGTTGACAAATGGATAAAAAAATACCCCCAGCTACGTCCTATTCTGCGTAAAACCCTCAAGGTCAGAGAGGGAGTTACGGAAATTAAACTCGGGCGTTTACACCCTAAGGAGCTTTCGCAACTGCCAAGAAAAATATTAGATAAACTAGTTGGGAAGTCCCAAACCTACCGACCTAAAGAGATTAAGAGTATCTTTTTTGAACACCAAGATTTTGAAATTCAACAACTAAAACGGGAGCAAATTCCATTAAAATCTCGCTTCCGTAGTATCCCTCGTTTAAAATGCTGGAATCGAAATAATGCTGATGAAAAGTGGCATCATTATGCATATTCATCCCCATTAGGATCAAGGCTGTATACTAGCCTTCCCTGCTCGTTTGTATATTTAGCAGGCTAGGGGGATGAGTAATCTGAACTTGAAAAATATAGCAGACCCGGCTAAGACCTTGGTAATGCTAACAATACCCCTAACAGAAAAGCGCTTTAAGCAAGACCTTTCCTTCCGTCAAGGCCTCTTTCGGCGCAAACCAAAGGAGTTTGTTCAATTAGAAAAGCTGAGGTTAGGGGGAGATTGGCCTGAATACAAGCAATATATGGTACAGCCTTTATTGGAAGATATTCACTTTCTTAGGCATGAGACAAAATGTACTATCGACTATGATGTGAGCTTCGCAGATTTCAAACGGGCTTATCTTTCTGGTCAGTATGACACTATTTTTCTACTAGCGCATCATATCGAATATCCTGAGCCAGGCTTTGTCGAATTTGTCGATGGAGGGATAGCTATGCAAAAATTAGTGCAACTATTAATGACTTCCCCCAAAGCCCAAGCACCTCTATTTTTCGTATGTAAAAGCCAAAAGTCCTTAGAACAAGTTAAAAAATCCCGACCAGAGCTAATTTCTGCCATTGCTACTGCTGAAATGGACATCTTCACGCTTAGCGGTTTTTATTTCATTAGATTATGGATCTCAGAGATGCAAGGTCAAAGCTTGGAGGAAGCATATGCGCTTGCAATCGATAAGTTTTTAAATCAGAATGAATAATAGAGATCAATCCATATTGCTAAAAACCTATTTAAGGCAAACTGTAGAAGATGCAAAATGGCTGCACAAGCTTCGTGGACACCTACAAAATAATGGCTTATACCAATTACCTCCTTCAGCTATGGGCGGAGATCCACGGTCCATCCTCGTGCAAGGAGTAAAAAGCCAAGCCAATAATTCGCATGAGGTAACAAAACTGACCCAGTCAATGGAATCAGACCTTAATGCTCTTTTGAAAACAGAACAGCAAAACGTAAATCGCTGGACAAACTACCTTTTTGGCATAGGCCTTGTTACGGCTATCATTTTGACACTTATTTTGCTCAACGCTATCATTAGTATGAGCTTGATGCCAAGAGCCTTGCTTGTGGTCATTGGGATCATCAGCGTAGCATTAGCCTTTTTGCTCAGCCTACTATTTGTTAAGATTGGCAGGGCGCGAGAAAAGTCTTTAGGGTATGAAGAGGAAAGGCTAAGGCTCAAGAAACTTGTTCTGTTGTTTGAAATGCAGCAACAGCATGAGCTTTTTCTTTCAGATCAAGACTACCACAACTTACTATAAGCATGGATCCTCAAATCATTGATCATTGGTTAAAGCTAATTTCTGAAATTAAATATGAGCAAGTAATCCATGAGATTATTCAACACCTAAAAAAATCCCAAGATCATGACCGTCTAGATGAGATGATCCAGTTAAAAGCAAGGTTTAGCCGCATAAAAGAGGATAAAACCAAAGGCCTAAAATCTAATGAGGACTTTAGCGTAGGCGAAAACCAATTGATCATCGCCTTGATTCATTCTATCAGAAATCTCCCACCGACTTCAGAGCAGTATAAAAACCAAGATCCGCCATTATTTATTAACCAGCCTGCCTACAACAAGATCTGGGATCCACGCTTAAACCTTGCCGATATAGGCCTATATCCCAATGAGACCCTCATCGGCTGCATTTATGAAATTGATACCCCACCGCCTCATAATGGTCCCAATATCAACCGCCAAACCTACCTAAGAGATGTTCAGGGGGGGAGGAAATTCCCGTTAATTGAACTCTTTAACGTCTCTTTTTCACCTGACCGACGTTCCTACCAACAAGGAAAGCAGATTGCCTTTCAACTGATCTTTCCTCCTATCCCTAAAGAAATTTTGGTCATTGATTTGATCGAGTCTGAGAAATTTGAACCCTATTCTTTCAATATTTTGGGGATTAATTTAAAGGCTTAACTCGATCTACGAACACCAATACTTTAGATACAGGCTCTTTTTGATTTTTCTCCCCAAAGATTTCATCTAGGGGTCAAGCTAGGCGCCTTTATGGTGATTTTCTGCTCTGCAGAACGCTTATTCTTACCCGCAGTGGGTTTTAGTTCGAACTCCCTTAAGGTGAGATGACTCCTTAGACCCAGATCATGTCTACAGATTTTCAGCTAGTAGGTTTCCCTCGCCTTAAACGGCTTTCTCAAAATGAATGCTTTTGGTAAAAAATCCTTTGCTGCTGAAAATAAGCGTTCTGCGCAGCAGCCCTCCTAAGCCGTTACTCTCCTCGTAGAACGATAAATCATCGTCCCAAAAGCAATGCAACCCATTATCAAAGCACCCATAGCTAGATAATGGAACCAAAAAGGCTCCGCGCCTTCAAAATCTCCTCTTATTCTAGCTAAATAGGTAATGATCATTACGATACTCACATAATAAAAATATACCAACTGGAAGCCTAGTTTGAGTCGATGTAAAACGAAAGGTGCTACCACGATCATTAAGTAGGCCAAGGCGCCTCCTGTTAATTTTACGGGCACTAGCGGGATCTCATTTAAATAAACATTACTTGCTAAAAATCCGAAGTGGATTAGGTGTAAGACTGCGAATACTGTCAATAAATTAATTAGGAGAGGGTTTTCCCTGAGTACTTTAGGGTAGGAACTCGCAAAGACATAAAAACTACCAATAAAAACCAGGGCTGAAAGACGACCAGAGTAACGTGCCGCATGTCTAAAAACCTCATTGATTTCAGGATGCACAAGATAACAAATCAAAAAAATCAGCCCTTCTGCCAGAATTCCCAGCAGCAATAAATTGCGTAAAGACTTGCCCATAATAGTAGTAGTTTCCTACAACTTAAGGTCTTTCTCTACCTTTCACAAACAAAGCTGCCTTCCTAGGGAAGACGTATCCTAGGAAGGCAGATAATATTATTTCTAAGAATTAGTCTAAGACAAAGGTATAGCCAAAAGACATTCGCAAGGTATTTTGCAGCGGATGGGGTTGGCGACCGGCCCAGATATAAGCCATATCCAGACGCAATCCCATGATACCAAGGCTACCGCCTAAAGTCGCAAAATTACGATTGCCAAATTCTGGGGTTTCAATAAACACCCCTCCTCGCAAAGCCGCTAGCAACTGAGAAGGCCCAGTGAGGCGGGCTTCTGTCCCTAATTGCCAATTGATAGACCTAATTTCCTCTGCAAAGGGCGCGTCCGTGAAGGAGCCAAACATCCCACTTAGCAAAGGTAAATCGCTACGTCCGCCTTCACTAGGCACCATAAGCTTTTGTCCTTGAAAACCAAAATCTAGCCCAATAGCAAATTGATCATCAATATCGTACTCAACTCCCTCCATGACCCCAAAGGCAAGATTGATTGGGATAAAGTCTCTGGCCGCAGCGGTAGTGGTATAAGTAATTTTGGGACCTAAATCCAGAATCGATACTCCCCAACTTGAGCGCAGGCGAATTCCCTCTGCCAAAGTGAAATAATCTTGGTAGTAAAGCCCCATATTGGTAGCGATCGACCGTACCTTTTGTTGGATGCTGGGATTGACCATTCTGATTGAGAGATCAGATTCAAAATACTGCAAACCGACGCCTGCAGATAGATTGTCGGTGATCCGTAAAGCAACGCTGGTACTGATTTGTTGCTCCACCGGATTTGCAGTACCGATGGGCTGTCCTAAACCACCAGTTAGTTGTAATTGTCCGAGATCAAACCGTCGGGCATTTATGCCGATGCCGATACGATCTAAATCAGCATAAAAATTTACATCGGTGAGATGAATATCGCCTATCCCCAAAGCTCTTAACCAAGGCGAATAGGCTACATTACCACCAATGAGTGTTCTCCCTCGTGCCAATAAAGCGGGGTTCATTTGATTTGCCGTGCCATAATAATCAGGCGCCGCTACTACTCCCAACTCGCCCATACCTGCCCCAGCAGGATCATTATGAATATTTAAAAATGGGACCCCAGTAGTGATCGTCTTAGATCCTATGGGTTGCTGTCCGTAGCAGATAATGCTAAGCGTTAGACCGAAGGTCAAAGTAAGAAGGTGTTTCATGTAAAAAGGTGCGGTTAATTCTGGTATATGCTCGAGCCATGAGTTGCTCGTCAGTCAAGATCGCAATTATTACAGCACTCTTCAAAGCCCAAAATCAGTGCATGATTCATGCTTAAGCTACTTTTAAGTACAGAGGAAAAAGTATTCAGTACAGAGAAGATCAATAACCCACAAGATGAAAATTTTGCTGGCTTATTTGCAGCCTTCAATATTTGGTTTTTCCCTCGGCCTCTTCCCAAAGTTTAAAAATCTCTAATCCTTCCTCCCTAAGCAATGGCTCCATGGGAATCGCTCTATTTCGGGCTTCGATCTCGATTTCTTTGTAAATAAAGCTATCATCGAAGCCAATGCCCGCCGCATCAGTCTGCGTATTGGCATAATAGACTTTTTGTGGGCGAGCCCAATAGATCGCTCCTAAACACATTGGACAAGGCTCACAAGTGGTATAAATTTCACAGCCTTCTAATTGAAAGCTCCCCAAGACTTTACATGCATTTCTGATGGCGTTGACTTCTGCATGAGCAGTAGGGTCGAGATCCCTTGTAACTCGATTGACTCCCGTAGCGATGATTTTCCCATCTTTGACCACTAAAGCAGCAAATGGTCCCCCCAGACCAGAACGCACATTTTCACAAGCAAGCCTGATCGCCTCCCTCATAAAATTGACTTGTTTTTGGTCCATCGCCGCTCCTTATTCGTTATAAAACTTATGTCTATGTCCAAAAGTATGCAGCGTATCGGGATCTTCCTATTTATGAATGGATTTGCTTTGATGCTTTATTTCATTGGTATCCCTTCTTTTAGACCTACTGCTGCGCAGAACGCTCAGTTGGTTAAGCTTAGTGCAGCAGCAGAGGGACTGGCCCACTACTACGTATTTTTTAAGGACAAAGGACCCGTTTTGGGGGCTTATGCGGATTTTAACGCGCGCGTGGCGAAACGCCGCAGCCAGCAAAACATAGCCCTAATTGATGAATATGATCGCTTAGTGTATCAACCTTATATCGACCAAGTAGCAAAACGGGTCGATAGTCTTCGCATCCACTCCCGATGGCTCAATGCGGTGAGTGTTAGGGCAAATACAGCGCAGATCAATGCTGTTTTTCAACTCGACTGCGTCGAACGCATCCAAGCTTTTCATTCCGAAGCTGTCTTGACCCAAAGCCCCGTTTCTAAAGCGGGTGAAATCAATCCACGCCTTGATACTTTGCTTTCGCTTACGCATGGGCTGATGGGTCTAGATACCTTGACGGCCTTGGCGCTCAATGCCAAGGGGGTAAGAATCGCCATTTTAGACGCGGGCTTCAAAGGAGCCAATCAGCATCCCGCCCTGCAAAAGCTTATGCAGGCTAATAGGGTAGTGGGTACCTACGATTTTTATAAAGATCGCCAAAACGTGTACGCCAATTCCTCCCACGGTTTACAAGTTTTGAGCTGTATGGCCGGTTACTATGAAGATCGGCCGATGGGGGCTGCTACCGAGGCAGAATATTTATTGGCGAGGATTGTCAAACAGTTTTTTGCCCTTGGGAATGATGAAGATTTATGGATAGCTGCCGCCGAGTGGGCTGAGGCCAATGGAGCGGAAATCATTAATTCTTCTATCACTTATGTGGAAAACTACCTCACCCCAGGGGAAATGGATGGCCTCTCTAGCCCTGTAACACAGGCGGCCCAAATCGCAGCCCAAAAAGGCGTATTGGTAGTTTGTGCTATGGGCAATGAAGGAGATAAACCTTGGCGAATCATGGGTGCCCCAGCCGATGCTTTAGAAGTGCTTTCGGTAGGAGGTACCTATCCGATGGTGCCCTTGCATCTACCCATGGCATCTAAGGGCCCTAATTCCCGCCGCAAACTCAAACCCAATCTTGCCGCCCCTGCATTTGTCCTCGCTGCGATGCACAAAAACCTTTATGGGGAAAGCGTGGGTACTTCATTTTCTACGCCCTTAGTGGCGGGGATTGCAGGCGTTCTGCGCCAGCAGTACCCCCAACTAAAACCCGCAGAACTCATCAGTCGCCTAGAAAAATCAGGTCATTTTTATCCATATTATGATTATGATCTTGGTTATGGAGTACCCAGTATGTCTCGCCTATTGTCCGATAGTATTCCTGTCGCCGATAGCCTCTTTCAAATCAGATTAGTCGAAGATACCGTTTGGCTTGAATTTGACACGCTTTACATGCAGCGAGATACCCAAAATTTTCCCTATGGACATATGCTCTACTATCATCTCGAGCGCCCAGAGCAATACCTCAAATCCTACCAAGCCTATCGCCTCCCTAACAATACCGCTTCGCATTATTTTATTCGGCAAAAACCCGTCTTTGGTAAATTAAGAATCTGGATGGACGACTATCTCTATGAAAGACGATTTAATGGCGACTAAATAAATTCTGCCTACATTAAGTTAAGTCGATGTAAGCATTTGCCTGCGCCCTGTAGGTTGCGTTGCTATAGGCTAAACACGGCCTGAAAAATATCGTACAATAAATAGAAGGTTTGAGTCTCCAAGACAAATTTAAGTTCCAACATTAAAATAGCATTAAAGAAATCGATTGGAGGCTCAAAACTGGTGAAGATGGGAATATTTGCAAGGAGATTTTATTACCTTCTTCTCACCTATTTCGCGGCATTAAGCTTGCTTAGAAATGAGATGAAACAATCCTTCAAAATATTTCAGAATATTGCATATTTTTGCCGCTATATAAGATAGCCGAAGCAAGCTGGTTAAAGTTAATAAGATATGAACCATTACATTGAATACTTAAAGGAAATTGAAGAGAGAAAAAAACAAGGTCTACATCCCAAACCAATTGACGGTGCTGAGCTATTGAGTGAAGTCATCGCTCAAATCAAGGATACGGGCCATGAACATAGAAAAGACTCTCTACATTTTTTCATTTATAATGTCTTGCCAGGGACTACTAGTGCTGCCGGAGTTAAAGCAGCCTTTTTAAAAGAAATCATTTTGGGAGAATCAAAGGTAGCAGAAATCTCTGTAGAATTTGCTTTCGAGCAGCTATCCCATATGAAAGGGGGACCTTCAGTGAAGGTTTTGATAGACTTAGCCTTGGGCGAAGATTTAGCTATCGCAACCAAAGCCGCCGAGGTACTAAAGACCCAAGTGTTCTTATACGAAGCAGATACTGAGCGATTGGAAGAAGCCTTTAAAAACGGTAGTGATATAGCGCGGGATATTATCGAAAGCTACGCGCAAGCCGAATTTTTTACTAAACTGCCTGATCTACCAGAAAAAATAGAGCTCGTAACTTTTGTCGCTGGCATAGGAGACATTTCTACCGATTTGCTATCTCCTGGTAGCGATGCCCACTCACGCTCAGACCGCGAACTGCATGGTCAGTGTATGTTTGAGCACAACAAAGAGCAACAAAACCAACTGCTTGAGCTGCAAGCGGCTCATCCAGATAAAAGGGTCATGCTTATTGCCGAAAAAGGCACCATGGGGGTAGGCTCTTCTCGGATGTCAGGGGTCAATAATGTGGCGCTATGGATTGGGAAGCCTGCTAGTCCTTACGTGCCTTTTATCAATATTGCTCCCGTGGTAGCAGGGACCAATGGTATTTCACCCATCTTCCTTACCACTGTAGGAGTTACGGGCGGTATTGGCCTTGACCTCAAAAACTGGGTCAAGAAGTATGATGAAAAGGGTAATGTCATTGTCGATGAAGAAGGAGAAGCTGTTTTGGAACAAGCCTATTCGATAGATACCGGAACGGTACTGACGATTAATACCAAGACAAAGAAACTTTATAAAGGAGAGGAAGAACTCATTGATGTATCTAGCGCATTTACGCCGCAGAAGATGGAGTTTATGCGAGCTGGAGGATCTTACGCGATCGTCTTCGGTAAAAAACTGCAGGCCTTTGCCGCCAAGACCTTGGGGATTGAGGTGCCTCCAGTATTTGCCCCCTCCAAAGAGGTCTCTCATGAAGCACAAGGCCTCACTGCCGTAGAAAAGATTTTTAACAAAAATGCAGTAGGTACCTCTGGAGCCGTTTTACATGCTGGCTCTTATGTCAGAGTAGAGGTAAATATCGTCGGCTCTCAAGACACAACAGGTCTGATGACTTCTCAGGAACTTGAGATGATGGCTGCTACGGTGATTTCTCCTATTGTCGATGGTGGATACCAATCTGGCTGCCATACTGCCTCAGTTTGGGACTTAAAGTCTCAAGAAAATATCCCAAGGCTCATGAAGTTTATGAATGACTTCGGGCTCATTACAGGCCGTGATCCAGAGCATAAATACCATCCATTGACCGATGTGATCCACAAAGTACTCAACGATATTACAGTCGATGATTGGGCCATTATCATCGGGGGAGACTCTCACACACGGATGTCCAAAGGGGTTGCCTTTGGGGCCGACTCCGGTACAGTGGCGCTGGCATTGGCTACAGGTGAGGCCTCGATGCCTATACCTGAATCAGTCAAGGTGACCTTCAAAGGAGAAATGAAGGATCATATGGACTTTCGCGATGTCGTCCATGCTACCCAGTCTCAAATGCTCAAAAAGTTTGGTGGCGAAAATGTTTTCCAAGGCAGAATTATTGAAGTACATATCGGTACCCTGCCTTCTGACCAAGCTTTTACCTTTACTGACTGGACCGCAGAGATGAAAGCCAAAGCCTCAATCTGTATTTCTGAGGACGATACCCTGATCGAATCATTGGAAATTGCCAAAGGAAGAATCCAGATTATGATCGACAAAGGCATGGACAATGAGAAACAAGTTCTTCAAGGTCTGATCGATAAAGCAAATAAGCGGATCGAAGAGATTAGATCAGGCGAAAAACCTCCCTTGGCACCCGATGAAAATGCCAAGTACTACGCAGAGTTTGTCGTGGACTTAAATATCATCGACGAGCCGATGATCGCTGACCCAGATGTCAATAATGAGGATGTATCTAAAAGATACACCCATGATACCATCCGCGAACTATCGTTCTACGAAGGAGAAAAACACGTAGATCTTGGTTTTGTCGGCTCTTGTATGGTGCATAAAGGAGATATTAAGATTGTCTCTAAAATGCTCCGCAACCTCGAAGAACAAAATGGAAAGGTTGAATTTAATGCTCCGCTAGTAGTTACTGCTCCTACTTACAACATCATCGATGAGCTAAAAGAGGAAGGAGATTGGGAAATGTTGCAAAAATACTCGGGCTTTGAGTTTGATGATGCTGCTCCTAAAAACGTGGCCCGTACCGAGTATGATAACATCCTATACCTAGAGAGACCAGGTTGCAATCTCTGTATGGGTAACCAAGAAAAGGCTGAAAAAGGCGATACGGTTATGGCTACCTCTACCCGTCTGTTTCAAGGTCGTGTCGTAAAAGATTCTGATCGTAAAAAAGGAGAGTCGTTACTCGCCTCTACTCCGGTAGTAGTCCTTTCTGCTATTCTAGGTCGAACTCCAACGATTGAAGAATACAAAGCAGCCGTAAAAGGGATCAAGTTGACTCAATTTGCTCCTCCGCTCAAGAAGATGACCACTAAGCCTATGCGTGGCCATACCCTTTCTTATTAAGTACTTAGACGATAGGATTGGGTATTAAGACTATATCTAGGATAAAAGAAGGTCTCAGATTGAATAATTTATTCAGTCTGAGACCTTTGCTCATGAAGCGCCTCTTTTCTGCTAAACGCTATGCTTTTTCTGCTTCGTAAATGTCGAATTCGGCTGAAAGCTTAGCCATTTTTTCTGCATCTGCAAAGTCAGCATCTGTGAGTTTAGATAAGCGTTCTAGATATAAATCAAATTGCCCGTTTTTAAAGATTGTGAGCATTTTACCTCCCTCTTTACAGCTAGCTGCATGCCAAACGTGAGGGGGTACGGTAATGGTATCGCCGGGCTTAGCGGTAATAGTTTGATCATCAAAAATTAGATCAACTTCGCCTTCTAGGATATAGAAGATTTCAGTCATGATTTTGTGATGATGCCTTGCGAGGTAAAAACCGGGTTTTAAGGTATCTTCTACCATGCTCAGTTCTCCATTGGTATGATGGGAGGAAAGCTTTACATAGCAGTGATCTTGAGAGTAATCATAATCCTCTCCTTCTCCGTTTTTAATTAGTTCAAATTCGTTCATTGTTAAGTTTTCTTGATAGGGTTGGTTTTCTCTTCTCTTTTGAGCCAAGTTTAAGCTGAGATTGATCGACTCAAATAATCCATAATAACCTCTGTTTTTGCTGCGGTTTCACCGAACGCTTGGTTCGATTTTGCCTTTTTCAACTTCTTTCCTTTTCTAATTAGTACTCAGACAATAGTATTCAGTATTAAGACCTTTTTCTCTCTACTGCATACTCCCGAAAGCTTTCGGGATACTTTCTACTCAATTAGACTTGGTAAGGAATTGTCTTAGCGTTCTAACACAAATATTGGATTCCCTTCTCTCAATGGGAAGGTAAAAATCAGGCAAAAGACTGTAGAAATGGGAAAAATAATCAGTCAAAAATCTGCCTGAAGCCCTCTGGTGTGCTTTGGGTGTATCGTTTAAAGAATTTAAACAGATTACTTGGCTCTTCAAAACCAACTTTGTAAGCAATTTCTTTTGCGGATAAGGGGGAGTTTATCAACAAGCGCTTAATCTTAAGAATTAGAATCTCGTCAATAAAAATTTTCGCTGACTTTTGGGCAATGCTTTGCACCACCATATTAAGTTTCTTACTTGAGAAGCCTAAGGCATTTGCATAATCCTTCACCTTTCTGGTCTGAAAACATTGCTGCTCTACCAGCTCCTGAAATTCGATAAATTCTGATAAGTATCTTCTTTTTAGCTCCAGCTCGTTCTCTCGAGATTTGAATCGATATAGTTTGGTAAGCAGTATATGTAGGAGACTCCTCAGGATACCAGCTGAATAGTGATCACGAAAGTCTGCATACTCAGTTTGTACATATCGTACCAAATGTATGATGTCTTCAAAGCTGTTCTCATCTAAAACGAGCTTAGGAGAGGAGATGGTTTCGTTGAAGAGTTGCAAAGACCTCAGAGCATCATTATCTCTCAAGAAACCCAGAATAAACTCCTCTGTAAAAACGATTAGGGTTCCTGCTGTTTGAGGAGACCGAAAAAACTTATGTATCTGCCCTTTCCTTATAGTCAAGACGGTGCCCCTTTGATAATCATAATCCGTAAAATCTATCGTATGTTTTCCCTCACCGGCGGTGATGATCATCAATACAAAAAAATCTACCCTATGAAGAGCAGTCGGATCATGATCCAAATATTCAATATCCAGGACTTCTCTGAGCCTTACTAGGTCAAAATGGGAAGCAGGAAGCTTCTTGTTTTCAAATGCTATCCGCTTGATGTCTTCCATGTGATTAATCTAGCTAGAATGAGGGAGTAAAACCATTACCGTACCTAACAAAAGTAGCCAACTCAATCTCATCTTAGCTATGACTAATCGTATAGGCGTCAAGTTGGATGCCTCTTTATTGGTTCACTGCTTCGCAGAACGCTTATTCATGCCGAAAGTGTAGAGACACAAAATCTTGTGTTTCTACGGTAATTAAAACCATCGAATAGTCATCTCGACAGATCCAGAGAAGGAGCGAGGCATAAAATCCGATTATTTGGTCTCTCCCACCCAATAATCCAAAGTTAAACTATATGTGGTAGGCTTTTAGCTATCCGTTCTAAGCTCGCAGCTTAAAAACTTCCATTTTAGGAGAAATAAGTTTTCCTCCTTTAACCTTTTGACAAAAACATGAAACTATTTGCGAGTAAAAAACGGACTAGAATGTTGCTATTTGCCTTATTTTGGGTAGCGGCATATTCTACTACTTTCGCTCAAGACATTACCATCAAGGGTAAGGTGTTGAACGAGCAAAACGAACCCTTGCAGTCTGCTGCCGTGCAAGTAAAAGGAAGTGCAGTTGGAGCCCTGACAGATACGCAGGGTAATTACAGTATTACAGCCGATCGTAATGCCACTTTGACTTTTACCTATTTGGGCTACAAAAGTCAAGAAATCCCGATTGATGGGCAAACTGTTATCAACGTCTCAATGGTGGAAGATATCAGTGAGCTTAGTGAGGTAGTCGTAGTCGGCTATAGTACGCAGCGAAAAAGCGATCTGACGGGAGCCGTTGGCCAGGTAGCTGGTGATGTGATTGACAAATACACCTACAGCGATGCCTCTCAAGCTTTGCAAGGTCGGATGGCAGGAGTAAGCGTACAACAGCAAGGAGGTGCGCCGGGAGCGAACGCCGTGATCTCTATTCGCGGTACTGGTACCCTTTCTGATGCCGGACCTTTGTTTGTGATTGACGGGATGTTGACGGGTAATATGAGTTCTCTCAATCCTGCTGATATTGAATCTGTTTCCGTATTGAAAGATGCATCGGCCAGTGCAATTTATGGCTCTCGCGCGGCCAATGGAGTAGTGATTATCACCACCAAAAAGGGCTCTCGAGGTAGATTGCAGATTGATGCAGATGCCAGCACAGGCTTGCAAAGGGTAATCAATACCTATGATTGGGCTGATGCAAGACAATATGCGGATATCGTCAATCGCGCAGACGATAATGACGGGGCACCACGCTCTCCTGCAAATGATACCGAGTTTAATCCCAATAACACCAGTAATCTTTATGACGAATCATTGAGGACAGCCTCTGTCAACAATGCCAATATGCGTCTCTATGGTGGTAGTGAGAATTTATTATACAGTCTCTCTATGAACTACTACAATCAAGAAGGGATTGTCAGATACTCTGATTTCGAACGGATTACCGCTAGGGCCAACGGAGCGTTCACCAAAGGTAGATTTAAACTAGAAAACACTATTGGCTTAACCCGATCCGTCAATAACCCCAATCCCTACTTTAATAAGGAACGTAATCTATTACCGACCATCAGACTCAAAGATGATAATGGAGATTGGAGCGCTTCTGATATTCCGGATGTTCCCGGTGCGCCAACTCCAGGCTCTTTCTATGGTCAAGGCACCATTATCAACGAACTAGCTTTGGCCGCTTTGGAAGATCGTACTGTTACCCGAAACTCTCTTTTGGGCAACCTAGGCGCCTCTTTTGAAATCCTAAAAGGGTTGACTTATAAGTTGAATCTTGGTCTAGATTTCTTCGATAATAATAATTACCGATTCACGCCTCAGGCCGATGTGATTTCGGCTGGTGGGAACCTGACATTTGCAGAGTTAAGTGAAGCAAATACGCGTTTTATGTCCACTCTGATGGAGCACACCCTAAATTATAAGCGCCTTTTGGGTAAGCATAATCTAGACTTATTAGCAGGTTATACCGCTCAGAAAACCAATTCTCGCTCCCTCGGTATTGAAGCCAGACGATTCCCTTCTAATGATATTCGTATCGCTTCGGCTGCAGAAGAAATTGCCAACGCGACGGCACAGGATCTAACTTCTACCATCCTTTCTTCTTTTGGACGCCTGAGTTACTCTTATGACTCTCGTTATTTGTTAACCGCCACCATTCGTCGCGATGGCTCTTCTTTGTTTAGAGAAGGTCTAAGATGGGGGGTGTTTCCTTCCATGGCAGTAGGCTGGAATATCAGTAATGAAAGCTTTATGAAAAACGTCACTGCCATTACCAATATCAAGCTGAGAGCTAGTTACGGAGAGATCGGTTCCAACAATGTAGGAGTCTATGCTATCGATCCTAGTTTGAACCTATTTAGTGAGTACATAGTAGGGGAGAATCAAGATCGAGTGTCGGGATACGCCATTACTCGTGGAGTAAATGCTAATATTACTTGGGAAACAACTCGTACCACCGATATTGGCCTAGAGTTTAGTGCTTTTAACCAAAAGTTGAATGTAACTGCTGACTATTTCATTAAGAAATCAGAAGACGTATTGGTGGGACTTCGTTTACCTCTTTATACAGGTTTTGGCAATGCCATCCCTTTCAATACCGCGAGCATTGACAACCGAGGTTTTGAATTTATGGCTAGCTACTCCGATAAAATTGGAGATTTGACCCTTGGAGGTTCTGCAAACTTTTCGATCTTAAACAATGAAGTTACGGCCCTAGGCGATGCTTCCCCGATCGTTCAAGGTTCTTTTACTTCCAATACAATCAATAGTACTAGAACAGATGTGGGTCAGCCTATTTCTTCTTTCTATGGCTACATCGTAGAAGGTATTTATCAGACTGACGAAGAAGCCAACAATGCCAATGATCAGGTTGGAACTCCTCAAGCGGGTGATTTTAAGTTCAAAGATATCGATGGAGATGGAGACATTGATGAGGATGATAGAGATTATATCGGTAATCCCACCCCTAACTTTGAATACGCCTTTAACTTAAATGCAGAATGGAAAGGCTTTGATGTCAATCTATTCTTCAATGGCGTTTCGGGTAATATGATCCTAAATGGCACCAAATACCGTGGTTATTTTGATTTCAACGGTAATTATTTTGCAGATGCTCTGAACGCTTGGACCCCGACCAATACGGATACTGAAATTCCTCGTAACACCCAAGCGGACCCTGGTTTCAACCGCCGAATGTCCACTTTCTACCTTGAAGATGGTTCCTATTTCCGCCTTCGCAACGCACAGTTAGGCTACAGTTTTAATGGCGCCTTTTTACAAAAACTCAGCATGTCTAAACTGAGAGTTTATGTAGCTGCTATGAATGTGTTTACCATTACTGACTATACGGGCTATTATCCAGAAGTCGGTAGAAATAATCGTGGCGGAACAAACAATACGCGCATTTTCAACACTGGTGTTGATGAAGGTGCCTATCCTATCCCGAGAGAAGTTAGAGTCGGGCTTCAGGTATCATTTTAATCTTTAGAATGAATAATATGAAAAGCATAAAATTTTCAATAAAATCGTTGGGTTTACTCGTTGCTATTTTATTTATGAGTACTAGTTGCGACGAAAGCTTTCTCAATCAGGTGAACCCTAATGCCGTAACGCCGGCTTCTTTTTGGAAGTCAGCCGAGGATGCTCGCAAAGGGATCTTCGGTGCCTATAGTCCCTTTACTAATATTTGGTACTACACTCGTTTTGAGATCTTTACCTCGGACTATCGCGATGATGTCGTCAATGGATTCAATACCTCCGAACGGACCGCAGTAGGCTACTTTAACGGTACTTCTGACCGTAATGCCACCTTTTGGGTCTGGAGCGCTATGTTTCAATGTGTCACCAGAGCCAATGAGGTGATTGCCAACGTACCTGGTATCGAAATGGATGCGATGGAACGCGATAATATCTTAGGCGAAGCCTATTTCATTCGCGCTTTTAATTATTTCAACCTTTTGAACAATTGGCGCAATATCCCGCTCATCACTGTACCTATTTCTGAAATTGAACAGCCCAATTTGATTAAACAGGCTACTCCCGAAGAAGTATGGACGCAAATAGAATCTGATTTGACTCAAGCGCAAAATCTTTTGCCGGATTCTTGGCCAGAGGATCAAAAAGGCCGAGCTACCGCAGGTTCTGCTATCGGTCTTCTCGGCAAAGTTCTCCTTTATCAGCAAAAATATACCGAAGCTAAGGCTGAGTTTGTCAAAATCATGGATGGACGTTATCAGCTTATGGCAGACTACGCGGACAATTTTTCTGAAGCCACGGAAAATAATGCAGAGTCTGTTTTCGAAATTCAGCTGGTCGCAGATGGCAATAGTGCCTGGGGGGCTGACGCGCCAGGAAGGGGCAAAGGCTCTGCCTTCCAACCTGATCTTGCTCCCATTGGCTTTACCAACCAAAATGGTATGAGAGTCAATGATTGGGTCATGGAACTATTTAGAGATGAGACTACAATCAATGGTGAGCTTGATCCTAGAGCATATACCACCTTTTTCTTTGATGGCAATGATTCTACTGCCTATCAAGGTAAGATGCTTAAGTCGCGGACTTATCTCAATAAGTCATATGCCGAAGCCTTTACCAATGGGGGTACCGCCACTTATGGCAATAAGTATCTCGACTGGGAATTCAATGGTCATACCGAATCACTAGATGGCGGATGGCATGGCGCCGGAAATAATCTCCGCATGATTCGTTATGCTGATATTTTATTGATGTTTACCGAAGCGGAATTCATGCTCAATGGTTCTTCTGCTGCGGCCTTAGATGCCATCAATGAAGTAAGAGCTAGGGCCGATATGGCCGCTTTTACCAGCATTAGCATGCAAGACATTGAGGACGAGCGGATCAAGGAGCTTAGCCTTGAACGTACTCGTTACTTTGACTTGCTCCGCTGGGGCAAAGTCAAGGAGAGAATTGTTGACAACCCAGAGTTTAAATCTGAAAGCGCTGGTACTAGTGCCTATAAACCTGGTCGGGAATATATTGCGATTCCTCAAAATGAAATTGATGGCAATCCGAACTTTTTTCAGAATGAAGGCTATTAATTAGGTTTAATTAAGTAAGTTGATACACAGAGGTCAGGCTGTCTTCTCGGCAGTCTGACCTTTAATCCTATCTGTTGTGAGTGAGAGTATGTCAATCCGCTTGAGTCATTGGGGAGCGATGTTTTTCCTCATCATTGTTTGCTGGGCTTGTAATCCCACAGATGATGATAAAGGGATAGAAGGCCCTATTTTCCAACAAAAATCTGCGGCCCAGTCTGGTCTTACTTTTACGAATCAAGTATTAGAAAACGATACGCTCAATTATTATACCTTCCCCTATCTCTATATGGGCGGTGGAGTTGCCATAGGTGATATTGACAAGGACGGACTCTCCGATGTCTTTATGACAGGCAATATGGTACCTAATAAGTTGTATCTCAATCAAGGTAACTTAAAGTTTGAAGACATTAGCGAAGCAGCTGGCGTGGCAGGAGACGACCGATGGTACACTGGAGCCTGTATGCTAGACGCAAACCAAGATGGTTGGTTAGATATCTATGTCTGTGTTTCTGGCAAAAACGGTCCCTTCCAAAATCAACTTTTTATCAATAATCAGGATCGCACTTTTACCGAAAGGGCGGTTGAATATGGCTTAGCAGATGCTAGCACCTCTATTCAAGCTGTTGCCTTGGACTACGATGGGGACGGCTTACAGGATCTATTTGTAGCCAACTATCCTCAGATACCCGTAAGTATGGGCAATGAGTACTACTATCAGAAAATGCAACAAAACAAATTTTCTGAGTCGGCTCATCTTTACAAAAATATGGGTAATGGTAGCTTCCAAGATTTTACGCAGGCCGCAGGGGTCCAGAACTTTGGCCTAAGCCTTGGCGTAGTAGCGGCAGATTTTAATGAGGATAATCTCATTGACCTTTATCTCTCCAATGATTTCAATGTCCCTGATTACTTTTATCTCAATCAAGGAGATGGCACCTTCGGTGAACGCTTAGCCTCCTCTTTTCGTCATACCTCCATGTTTGGTATGGGCCTAGATGCGGCTGACGTTAACAATGATGGTTTATTGGATATTGGTCAAGTCGATATGACACCTGCCGATCACAAAAGAGCCAAAACCAATATGGCTAGCATGAGCCCCGAAACTTTCTGGCAGGCGATCGATCTCGGTTTCCACTATCAATACATGCAAAATAGTTTACAACTCAATCGAGGAGTAGACGCCAAGGCCAATCCTCAGTTTAGCGACATCTCACGTTTCACGGGCATGGCCACTACTGATTGGAGCTGGGGGATCCAATTCGCAGACCTAGACAATGACGGTTGGCAAGATGTTTTTATTTCCAACGGAATGAAACGCGACGTTAACAATAATGATGCAAATATCCGATTTAAAGAAAGTAACTTTTTCCAAGAGTATAAACCAGATTACAAACTATTGCCTAGCGAACCTATTAACAATTATCTCTTCCAAAATCAGGGAGGGATAAATTTTGTCGATATCGGTCAAGCTTGGGGACTCGATAGCGAAGGTTTTTCCAATGGTTTTGCCTTTGGCGACCTTGACAATGATGGAGACCTCGATCTACTTGTCAATAATTTGGATGAGGAAATGAGTCTCTATGAAAACCTCAGCCAGCAAAATGGAAATCACTTTCTACAACTATCCTTTGCTGGCCCAACAGCAAACCCCTTGGGTTTGGGGGTCAAAGTGCTCCTGCACCAACAAGAAGGGATCCAAAAGAAAGAACTTTCTCTCACGCGGGGCTTTCAATCAAGCGTGGCCCCTATCCTCCATTTCGGTCTTGGTAAAGCCGCATTGGTAGATAAATTAGAAATCTTCTGGCCTGATGGTAAGTATCAAGCTTTTGAGCAGCTAAGTGGCAACCAAAGACTAACCATAAACTATCAGGATGCGCTTAGCAAGGAAGATCACCCTCTACCCAATAAAGCCTTCAAAGTGGTCAATCAAGCCGCAAAACTTGTTTTCCAGCACCAAGAAGACCAATACGATGATTTTGTTGTGGAGCCATTATTACCGCATAAAAACTCGGCACTGGGACCGGCGCTCTCAGCAGGAGACCTAAATGGAGATGGGCTTGATGATTTTTTTGTTGGCAATGCCGCAGGCGCTCGCGCAAGTCTGTTTGTCCAAAATCCCAAAGGTACATTCGAGCTTATGCCAGGGCCTTGGGAAGAAGATAGCCTTTTTGAAGATACAGGTTCACTTCTAACGGATCTAGACAGAGATGGAGATTTGGATTTAATCGTTAGTTCAGGGGGCAATAATGCTTTTCGTAACTCATATCATCTTTGCAGAATTTACCTCAATACCCCCCAAGGGTTTATTCGCGCTGAACAGGCCCTGCCGGCCATTCAATTGAGTGGGCAAGAGATAAGTGCTAGCGACTTTGATGGAGACGGAGACATGGACCTACTGTTGGCTGGGCGTTTGGTCCCTGGAAAGTACCCACGCGCAGCCTCGACTTATCTCTTGCGCAATGATGGCGGACGAGACCAAGAGTTGACCTTCTCAGATGTAACCGATTCCCTTATCCCTGCCTTAAAAGGAGTCGGATTAGTTACGGCCTCGCTTTGGGAGGATTTTAATGGCGATGAAAAATTAGACCTGATTATCGCAGGTGAATGGATGCCTATCCGTTATTTCCAAAACAAAGGATCGTTCTTCGAAGAAGTAAGCCTCCCCGGACTCAAAAACAGCGAAGCATGGTGGTATAGTCTCAAAGCATTAGACGTAGATCAAGACGGGGACCTAGATTTCGTCGCAGGTAATTTAGGACTGAACTATAAATATCGCGCGACACCAGAGTCTCCTTTTGAGCTTTATGCTAATGATTTCGATGAAAATGGCTCCCTAGATATTGTCTTGAGTTACCGTAAAAAAGGAGAGCAATTACCAGTACGTGGTCGAGAATGCTCATCCGAACAAGTACCCGCCTTAGCCAGTCGTTTTGAAACCTATCAAGCTTTTGCCAATGCCGATTTACCCGAGCTTTATGGAGAGCACATGCTTGATCAAGCTCTCCACCTGCAAGCAAAAAACTTTGCAAGTGCTTGGTTTGAAAATAGGGGAGAGGCTGGATTTGTCCGGCACGACTTACCTGATATGGCCCAGCTTTCTGCGATCAATGCCATCGAGCTCATCGATTACAATGGGGACGAATTTGATGATCTACTATTATTTGGCAATCTCTACGGATCAGAGGTCGAGACTCCCCGCAATGATGCAAGCTTGGGATTAGTCTTGCAAGGGGGTCCCAATGGGGATTGGACAGCAATCTCAGCTAGCGAAAGTGGACTCTTAATCCCAGGCGATGTCAAACAGACAGCCCTCATAAAATGGGGCCAAGAACAAAAAACAGCCTGCCTGATCGGACGCAATAATGATTCCCTCCAGCTCGTGCTAATTGATCCGATCTAGGCCGTACCATAATCCTCATCATAGCCAAATCCTTTGTCCACTGGCTCCCAAAGTTCGATTTTGTTACCTTCAGGATCTAAAATCCAGCCAAACTTACCGTAGGGATAGGTTTCTATTTCCCCCACTACGGTGATACCTTCCTTTTTCAATTCTGCCAATAAAGCCTCCAAGTCATCTACCCGATAGTTGAACATAAACTCCTTCTTACTCGGTTCGAAGTAGGTGCTCTTGTGGCTAAATGGACTCCAAGCAGTATAGCAGGTTTGATCCTCTTTGGTGGCACTCTTCCAGCGAAAAACACCTCCATATTGGTCTGTCTGGATGCCCAGATGCGTGTTGTACCAAGACTTCATCTTTTTGGGATCGTCGCATTTAAAAAAGATCCCTCCAATACCAGTTACTCGTTTCATAGGTTTATGATTTGCTTAGCAATAGAGCTAACAATATATTTTTTCTGACTATGAGACAAAAGAAAGGGGTAGTTTGAGCAGTTTTAGGACATAGAAATGCAAAAAACCGTATTCTTCCAGCGGTATAGTCTCAACAAGAGAAAGAAAGAAGGCGCTGCAAAGAGGGATTAGCTGCTTTCTACTCTTTGCAAAGAGCCCAATCTGATCTTTTTCTGCAAAAAAGTAGGGTAGATATATTTTCATGCGGTGCCTTAATAAACAGAGCCTTTGAACCGAGCCGATTTCAAGCAATACTATGACCAATACTTCGATCCCCTACGGTCGTATTTGTACTATCGTTCTGGGAACCAGGCACTCGCAACCGACCTTAGCCAGGAAGTCTTTTTGATCGTCTGGAAAAAACAACTACGCATCTTTCCCGAACAAACACCGGCCGTCTTTTATAAAATCGCTAAAGATCTGTTTATCAGTCATCTGCGCAAACAAAAAGTCAGAGAGTTACATCTACAAAATCTCAAGCTTGACTTCAGTCAAAATGAGGCCGAGCAAAGTATAGAAATCAAAGAATTGCAGACCCAGTATGAACAATTATTGGCGCTGATGCCCGAGAAACAACGAGTAGTATTTCTCATGAATCGAATGGAAGGAGCTACCTATAAAGAAATTGCAGCCAGGCTCAATTTGAGTGTCAAGGCTATCGAAAAGCGGATGAATCTCGCCATTAAATTTCTCAAAAATCATCTCCAAAAATATGGACACTGAAAACATGCACGAGGATTTTGCCCTATTGCGGCAAGCAAAACCTCCTTTCGAACTCAGTAGAGATGAAAGTTGGGATCAATTACTCGAAAAAATAGAAGTAGGGACTCCGCTAAGATCCCTAAAACAGTCAAGGCGAATTTGGGTCTGGGCAGTAGCGGCGAGCGTATTTCTTTTTTGCCTTAGCTTTTGGGCGGCCAAGCAATACTCAACCTCCTACTACACCCCGCTAGCGCAACAGGATACGCTCTACCTACCCGATAGTTCCCAAGTTATCCTTAGAGCGGGCTCAAGGATAAGTTTCAAGCCCATTTGGTGGCTGCTAGCAAGAGAAGTTCAATTTGAAGGGGAAGCCTTTTTTAGTGTCAAGAAAGGGGCTCAATTTCGCGTCTTATCCAAGGCTGGACAAACTGCAGTCTTAGGGACCCGTTTCAAGATCAACACCTTTGCGGAGCATTATGATGTCTATTGCCAAGAGGGCAGGGTAGGAGTAAGTCGCTTGGAGGGGAGTGATTCATTTTTCTTAGCCTCCGGCGAACGCTTATCCTTAGTCGATGGCCAACTAAAAAAAGCCTCAGGAACAGATGCCCAATCTTTAGCCTGGCTAAAACAACAGTTTTATTTCGACCGTACCCCCCTCACCGAAGTCCTAGCTGAGATTGAGCGTTCCTATGCAATAGAAATCCAATACCGGCCTCCATCAGCAGCGCCTCAATTACTTAGCGCCGCTTTTGACCAACCCGATAATCCCGATGAGGCATTGAAAATAATTTGTGAAGTTTTTGATTTGCAGCTAAAGGAAATAAGTGGCGATCGTTTTTATTTAATCACGCAATAGGCAGGAAACATCTCCTTACAGCAACGACATGAAATATCAACGTTTATTTATCATTCTCATTATGTGTTTTCCCATGCTGGGGAACGCTCAGATTAAGTTAAGACTCAAAAAGATGAGTTTTACAGATGCTTTAAGCTGGCTTCATGAGGAACACAACCTTCAATATAGCTTTGAAGCAGACTCATATTCGGAATGTATACTCAACATTTCTGCTCATTTTCAAGATTTAGAATCAGCCCTGATGGCCATTTTGGAGCCATGCCAACTAGATTATCAAAAAATCGGTTCAGTTTATCTGATTGGTCGCCGGGCCGAGAGGGCAAGCTGCTACTTTAAGGGCAGATTATTGGACGCAGAGAGCGGAAAAGCCTTAAGCGGAGTAGTGATTGAACATACCCAAGGAAAAACTTTGAGTGATGAGGACGGTTATTTTTCTATTGTATTACCCGAGTCTAATAGTCAAATCCTGTTTTCTCATGTGGTATATCAAGCTTTAGATACTGCCTTAGTAGCCAATGCGATGCACACTGTCAAACTACATCCTCAAAACTATTACTTAGAGGAAGTTCTGATTGAGGATCAAGTTGCCAATAGCCGAGATGACTATGACGTACCCATCATCCAAGCCTTGCAAAACAAGCAATTGTCCACGGGTTTCTTTCTCAACTTTGAGGAACTAAGGCGTAATGAACCCTCAAAACCCTATGAAGTTTTGCCCGATCAACGTCGTTCTCAAGAAATAAACCGTTTCGCCTTGAGTGAATTTTATCGCTTCAAATATACCAGAGCTGGATTTAAGGCGATAGATTCTATATACGCTTTTAGCGATGGGCAAACCCTTTTTATCAGCATTTTACCGGATCGCTTTAATCGAAATTCTCGGTTTGTAAAGGCAAGATTGGTAGGGCCTTATGCCTTTATAAGGTATCAGGGTCCAACCAGCTTCAGTGGACTCGAGTGTGATCCGGGAACAAGCGAAACGCAGCGGGAAGTAATTGATCTACGGACAGGAAGACGCAGCCTTTTGAACAAACACTTTTTACGTCCATTATTAGCCGCAGATTCAATTTTAGGACCTGAATATGAAAGCCGAATATTTAAAGGCAGTATTGGCGAAGAATACTTCTTCCGCTTTTACGGGATCGAACGAAAAAGTAAAAGAAATAAAAACTAAATAGCCATGATGAGATTGATCTTTCTATTTTTTGGACTCTTAAGTTTTATTCCTTTGCAAGGGAACGCTCAACTCAAACTCCATTATGAGCAGCATTCTTTGTTAAGTGTGCTACACGATTTACATGAGCGTTATGGCTTACAGTACTCATTTGCTTCACATGAGGCCCAAGCCGATTGTGAGCTAAGTCTCAGCGGCGAATTTTCTACTCTAGAGAATGCTTTGGCAAACCTTCTAAGCAATTGTGCTTACCAATATCAATTAATTGGAGGAGTCTATATCATAAGTGATAAACCCCTAAAGTCAAAAACCAATACACTTTCCATCATAGAAGGGCGTTTGATCGACGCTAAGACGAGGAAACCACTGTCAAATGTGGTGATTCGCCATGCGAATGGCAGCAGTTTGAGCGATGCAGAAGGCTACTTTAGGATTGAACAAGCAGTAAAAACTAAACCCGTTTTTTTCTCCCACCTCGCTTACCAAAACATAGACACTTTGCTCTCCGCTAATGAGGATCATACTTTGCCTCTGACACCTCGAGAGATGGAATTAGCTACCGTATGGATTCAAGATTGGTTGTCAAATGACACCAGCTACTTGGAACTAGAAATTGTAAAAGCCCTGCAAGGCCAGAAATTGCAAGCAGGGATTTATCGTTCAATTGATGAGATGCTACAAAACAAGCCCTCTATTGCCTGGAAAGAGGGAAAAAAGAGAAGAGATTCCTATCGTACTTGGTTCAATTACGTCCCAAATACCTATCGCTTAAGAATGCCAGAAGAAGATAGAAGAGGGATACGGACGGTTTGGGGCTTTAGTGACGGGGAGGATCTTTACGTCAATATTCGGTACAACCAAAGATTTAATTACTACGCCCAATTTGCCAAACTACACTTGGTAGGGCCTTACCTATACTACGAGTATTTTGATGAGACAAACCGCTTTCTGGAGGATCGGGCATTAGGCTGGGAACATTGGGTCCTAGATTTGGAAAAAATGGAAAGCTTCCAACTTGACAAGTATTATATCGAAGAAAAAATAGCTGTCAATGAAGCTCTAAACAAAGCTTATGAAAACGAAATGGCAAAGCGTTTTGTGATAGGGAGGTTCCTGTTTCGCTATTACGATACACCCTATCCTTATGAATAATCGGGCAGTAATTTATGAGGCGAAAAGGCTACTACGTAAGGGACAAGCGTTCCGCGAAGCGGTAAACCTAAAAACAATCAACACATGAAAATTAGTCCTTTCTTATTGAGCCTTCTCTTTGTTTTGCCATTGCATGGGAACGCTCAAATCAAACTCAAAGCGCAGGATGAGCCTTTGACTGTCCTGCTGCAAAAATTACAAGCGCAATATGGTCTGCAGTATTCCTATAAAGCGAATATGGGGCAGAGCTGTCGCATAAGTCTAGAAGCTGAATTTGCGGATATTGACGAAGCCCTAAAAACCCTACTGGCAACTTGCCATCTTGATTTTTATAAACAGAGTACTGTCTACATTATCCGTAAAAAGCCCTCTCCACCGCCTTCAATTTGTGAATTTAAGGGCCGCCTAATTGATAGCGAAACGGCTGAAGGACTGGCCAATGTAGTGATCCAATACGGAAGCAAGGGAACGCTGAGCGATGAAAACGGATATTTTAAAATTGTTTATCCAGCAAGCCAAGCTCGATTGCAGTTTTCTCACATCAACTATCAAAATTTAGATACGCTTTTGTCTCCCCAGCAGGCTTACATCTTAGGGATGGAAGCCCAAGATATAGCGCTAGACGAAGTAGTGATAGAAGAGAGACTGGCTAGGGAATCTGGACAAGAAGAGTATGCAATATTTGAGGCAATCAGAACTGGGGAGCTCAAAGCAGGCTTATATCAATCCTTGGGAGAACTGGCCCAAAATCAGCCCTCATTGCCTTGGCTTGTCGATGCCGATCCTAAAGCATCCTTTCGAATAAAGAAAATTCTCTTTGATTCTTCAGTACATCTGCGGATGCCATACGAGCAATCGCAAGCCATCCAAAAGCTAGAAGGCTTTAGTGATGGGCAAAATGTATATCTCAATCTTTCTGATAAAAATTGGTATCGCAGAGGAAGTGAATTTGCTCGGCTTTATCCAGTTGGGCCTTACCTCTATTATGAAGATTGGGAGTATGATGTGGTTTTAGAATTTTCGACCTTAGAAAGGTATGTTTTTGATGTGAGCACCGGTGAGGTTCAATACCTAAGCAAAAGAATGATCGCAGAACTGCTCTCTTCAGATCCGAAATTATCGGATACTTTCAAAAAGGATTGGATGAAGCGAGATAGATTAGATGAGTACTTATTTCTTTACTATGATACCCCTCATCCTTCTGACAGTTTGTAAGCATACTCAAATACATCTGGCCTAGCATAGTGCCCGACAACATCAAAGTCCAGTTTGGCCTGCGACAACAAATTGGGATCAATTGTCGCGAGTAAAAGACCTTCTTTATCCCAAAGGGGGCCAGCTAAGCGTTCCCCGAGGGGGGAAAAAACCACACTCCCTCCTCTGCTCATAATCTCAGCTTGGGAGGCCAACTCAGCCTGATATTCGGGGGGATAGTCCTTTTTACGAACAAATTGATTGCAAGCGAGCACAAAACAACGTCCTTCCAAAGCAATGTGTTGCATACTGGCCTGCCAACGATCTCTTTGGTCCGCCGTAGGCGCGAGATAGAGCTCAATTTGTTGCTCATAAAGGGCCATTCTTGCGAGTGGCATATAGTTTTCCCAACAAATCAATCCCCCCATTTTACCCAACTCAGTTGCTGCAAGCTTAAGATCATCCCCCTTGCCTTCTCCCCAAATAATCCGTTCCGCAGCGGTTGGTTTCAGTTTGCGATGATGGTAGATCGGATTTCCCTCGGGGTCGAGAATGAGAAAAGTACAATATAGGGTTCCTCCTGAACGCTCGATAATTCCTATCGCTAGATAGATGGCCAATTCCTGCGCAATCGCTGCTAGTCGCTCAAAATGAGGGTCCCCTTTCTTTACCTCCAGAGTATTGTTATAATATCGCTGCCACACTAGCCTCCCTTCTGGACTGCGGCTTCCTACGACGGTACCAAAACTCAGCCCTCGCGGATAGCAGGGCAAAAAAGCCTCTGGAAAGAGGACTAATTTCGCGCCAGCCGCTTTTGCTTGCTGAGCCCAATCTGCTACCTTTTGGATACTGGCTTCGAGATCAAATAAAATCGGGCTGGCTTGCACTAAGGCAATCTGGTAGGGTATATGTGATATGGGCATAGAACGAATTTACAAATTGAGATGAGGATTTTTATAGTTCGGCCCATTGAAGGATAAATGCAGGAATTTGTATCTTAAAAATTAGCATGACAATCGGATAAACAGCCAGCCGAATTTTGAGTTATCAAGCTATATTTGAGAAATTGCCAACATGAGGACTTACTGCTGCGTCTTACTCCTTTTTTTTCCACTCTTCGCTAGTGCGCAGCTAGAAATCCGTGTCAATGCTTATCCCAAAAATACGCCTCATGACGCAGTTTTGTACCTTACTGGAGATTTTAACAATTGGAATCCTGGAGACCAGCGCTACCGTTTTACTTTTCAGCCTGATAGTACCTACGCTATTCTGATTACCAGTCCTCCGGATAGCTTTGGCTACAAAATCACTCGTGGCAATTGGTCTTCGGTCGAAGGCCGACCCAATGGTAGGCATCGGCCTAATCGGGTTTTTGATCAAAAAAAGGCCCCCAAGGGCCGCATCTACGTGCAAATTCAGTCTTGGGAAGACCTTAAAGGAGGCTTAATCAATTTTTACACCTTTATCCTCCTACTTTCCGCCTTTCAAGGCCTCCTATTAGTCTTTGCGATCAATGGCATACAGGACAATAATAAAATTGCGAACAGAATTCTCTCTAGTCTGATTTTGATGATTTCGCTAGCGGTCATTGGTCGTGTCTCTATTTATGATCGAGAAATCTTCAAAGTACTACCTTGGCTCAAGCTATTGCCTGAGTTGATCTTCTTCCTTTATGGGCCAACCTTTTTTCTTTATATCAGTAGATTGCTCAAAAAAGGACCGCCTTCTCTTAAGACCCGACTCATTTACTATTTACCTGCGGCGATTCATTTTCTTTCCTTGACTCCAAGCCTCTTCAAGGCTAGGCAAGAACTGGTAGATTCAGTAGTCGCCTTAGAGGTGGATCATACGATTCGTATTTGGGGGAGTCTCGCTCTGATCTACAATATTTGGTTTTGGTATAAGGCTTGGAAGCTACTCAGCGATTATGAAGAGGATTCGAGCAAAACCCAGTCTATTGCCCCTCCGACTCGCTATCTCAATGCGGTCATGATCTTGCAGGCGATTTGTATTGGATTTTGGCTGACCGTCGGCTTGGTCTGGCTAGGCGAGCTAATGGTAGGAACCAATCTGCCTTGGGTAACCAATACGATCACTGATGTAGTCTGGGGACTCTTCTCTTTGCTGACCTATATTCTGGGATACTTTGCCATGAATCAGCCCGAGATCTTTAAGCTCCCCAAGACAGTGGAGAAGTATAAAGACTCTACCTTGACGGATAATGAGATGACGCGTTATAAAGGACGCTTGATCAAGGCGATGGAAGAGCAAGAAGTCTATATGAATCCAGAGCTGACCCTAAGTCAATTATCAGATATCGTCCAGACCAATACGCATACTTTGTCTCGGGTAATTAATGAAGGCTATAACAAAAGCTTTTATGATTTTATCAATGAATATCGGGTAAAGGCCTTTGCAGAGTTAGCTCTAGACGATGCCAATAATAAAGAGACCTTCCTCGCCTTGGCGCTGCGTGTGGGCTTCAATTCTAAGACTACTTTCAATCGAGCCTTCAAAAAAGTAACCGGAACCACCCCTCGCGCCTATCTCAAAGAAGAGAAGGAAAAAGGAGCCGTTCCGGTATAGAGCCTTAGCACTTAAGGCTATTCATCAAACATAATCGTGGCGCATTCCTCAAACATATCGACTCTTGGTTCATATTCGTAGGAAGCGGTATTAACAACCTGAATAAACATGAAATCCTCCTGCGGATAATAATAAGCCATGCTCAAAAAGCCATCTACCGCGCCAGTATGTCCATAGGCTGAAGTGCCATGATGCTCAAAGTGCTCTATGCCATAGCCATTTTTTAGTTGGCCAAAAACCTCTGTATCCTGCCAATCCGTGGGAAGCTCAAATAGTTCTAACAGCTGCTGTTTGCTATCTTCTTGCAGTAAGTTCCCTTTTACCAAGCCCGAAAAGAAACGATACAGATCATAATTATCGATTACAATGCCCCCATCTGGCGTACGAGCTTCGTCAGCATAGAGAAATTCACTTTCTACCACGTTGCCGTTGCCATAGAGGTCGGCATAGCCTTTAGCCATATCTGTTGGGAAGGGGTTCTCTACGCTGTAGAACGCTCTGTCAAGGCCCAAGGGCTCAAAGATTAAGCTTTGATATAGCGCTTCTAGTTTTTGATCGGTGACGATCTCTGCGATCATTCCTAATACGATAAAGTTATTATTGGAGTAACCGTAGCTGGTCCCTGCGGGGAACTCAGCCTTGCGACCATAGGCATAACTCAATAAGTCTTCGTAGCTGTGTGCGTTGTCATAGACGTTGATCTGGTCGATCAAAAAGCCCATATTGTAATAATCGGGGATACCAGTTTGGTGAGCCAAGCATTGCTTGATGGTCGCTTCATCCGCATTGGGTAGCTTTTGGACGATATCCGCTGGTAGGTAGTTTTTAATGGGATCATCTATGCCGATTAGTCCTTGCTCAATCAAGCGATAAATTACGGCCGAGGTAAAAGGTTTGGAGATACTGGCGATCATCATCCGGTCGCAAGCTCTCATGGCTCGTTGTGCTGCTAAATCGGCCATACCATGACTGCCGGCCCAAATACCATCGGCATCTTTGATAAAAATGGTAGTGCCTACTATGCCTCTGGCAGCATTACGATCTACGATCTCTTGATAGATACCAGCTTTAGGGTGTTGGCTAAAATCATCGTAGACTTCATCGCAGGCCCCGAGATCAGTTGGTGTTAGATCGACTTCAGATTGACAAGCGCTAACAAGTAGTAAAATTAAGCTGAGAAATATGAGTGATTTGTTCATTGTATTCTGTGTTTGGTGGTAAAAAAGGATGACTAGAGATTGTAGGAAATGCCGATTTGATAAAATGAGTGAGGAAATACTGGGATACCGTTAGCAAAGGGGCCTTCTACGCCAAAACGATATTGGACAAAGGGATTTACTTTACTGTTGGGCAAAAAGAGTGCGGTGAAACCAAGTTCAGCCATCAGGTGTGGTCGGCCATACTGAGTGATGGCTTGATACTCTCCGTTCTGTAGCTCATATACATTACCGGGAAAAAAGGAATGCAAATAACCGAGTGAAGGCGCGAGTTCTAATTGCACTACATCTGCGACTGGCATTTGCCAAGCATAGCTGGCTTTGAGATAGAAGGCAGATTCGATACTGGGGTTATAAAAGTAGCCTCCAGATACCCACCACTGCGTGGAACGATTAGTCCCCTCCTTTGGCTTAGGTGCAAAGCCGTAACTTAGTTCGACGCCGGGATGGAGTTCCGCGAAGCTGGTAAAAGGAAAGGTAGAGGCCTCTTGCATTGCGCCTATTCTAATAGACTGCGCCTGTAGGCTCCCCAGGCTTAAAAAGATCCCGAGCACAAGGCTCAAATAGATTGTCTTCATTTGGAAAAACTTTGTGTGATTAATTTTCCTCAAGGACGCTCTAAAAAGCAGAAGAATGCACGGAATGCGCACTTTTTGACTGAAACGGACAGATAAATGACTCAGGCGGACAGCCAACTTAAAAAGAGAGGACTGCGGGCTTTACTGACGGTAATTTCCCCCTCATAATGAGTCAAATTATTGAGGCTGATGAGGAGTTTTCGGGTGCTTGTTTTCTGATGACTCGCCACAAATTGACGCTGAATGATCTGCGCCCGATTCGCTTGAAAGAAATCTGCTTCCGGTAATTCCTCGACCAATTGCTTGATGGTTTTTTCGACTAATAGCTTCTGTCCATCCTTGAGATAGGCAAAGCTCAGACGATCTTGGGAGGCGATTAGCACGACTTCTTCGAGTGCCACCAAAACAGTTTTGTTACGAGAAATCATCGCTAGAGGCTTGACCTCTATTGGTATCTCTGTTTTTGCTATTTCGGGGGAGGGATAATCGTTCTGCGAAGCAGTAACCTCAACCGAAGGCCTCTGAAATAGATAAAATCCAATATATACCAAATTGAGTAGCACAATAAGGAGGATCGCTACGGGTATGTCGGTGTTCCAGTGGTTATCCCAATAGGTAGATCGAAAAATGATTTTGATATAGATAAAAGTCAGGAGTTCTCCTATAGAAACGGAGAGCAAAATAGATGAAAAAATCTGTACTAGAACCCTTTTACTGAAGCCCTTTTCATAGGGCATCTTACGATCCATGTAGATAATTACTGCCCGTGCTATGTGCCACATTACAAAGGCATTGAAGGTGTTGAAGAGGAAGTTGATATAGAAGTAATCACGGCCCACATAGTCCTTGATTGTTTCCCAATCTAGGCCTATCAGCTGGACAAAAAGCGCTAGGCTAGGAATTGCAATAATTCGCAACCAACGATCGGGATAGGAAAGGGGGCTAGCTGACATCTAATTAGCAATGGAAAACTTCCTTTAGACACAAAACAAGACATTTGGAGGCAGATTCCGAAATTTATATATCCATCTGCGCCTTTTCTGTATGTCCTCTAATGCAGTTTTAGCGGAAATTGTTATTGACAACGATCAAATAATCATTTTCTAAACACTGAAGTCATGGACAGGAAAAAATTTCTCAGAAATTCACTACTCGGACTCGGAGGTATTGCAGCAGGAAACTCAACTCTCAAAGCCAATACTAGCGAGAAAAAAGACTCAACCTATGATAAATTGATGAAACAAGTTGGATTTAACCATCTTCCCAATCAAGAAGTGAGCACTATGAAATCAGTTTTGCATAAAGCTAGCAGCAGAGGACATGCCAATCATGGCTGGCTAGATACCCATCATACCTTCTCTTTTGCAAACTACTACAACCCTCAGCGGATGAACTTTGGCGTTTTGCGCGTTCTAAACGATGATGTAGTCCAAGGGGGTAGAGGTTTTGGTCGCCATCCGCATGATAACATGGAAATCATTTCCATCCCGTTGCAAGGTGATCTAGAGCATCAAGACAGCATGGGCAATACGGCTATCATTAAGCAAGGAGACGTACAAGTTATGAGCGCTGGCACAGGGGTTTATCATAGTGAATTCAATAAAAACCAAAACGCGGAAGTGCGCTTCCTGCAAATCTGGATGTTTCCCAATGAGAAAAACGTTCAGCCCCGCTACGATCAGATCACTCTAGAAACAGCTAAGAGCAAAAATCGTCTCCAACAAATCCTATCTCCAAACCAAAATGATGAGGGCGTATGGGTTCACCAAAATGCATGGTTTAGCATAGGAGATTTTACTAAGGATTGTGAAGAGCGCTATCAACTAAAAAGTAGCAAAAACGGCATCTATGCTTTCGTACTTGAAGGCTCGGTAAATATTGCAGGCCAAGAGTTGGAAAAAAGAGATGGCTTTGGGGTTTGGGATACCGATGAGATTACCGTCAAAGCGACATCCGATGCCAAAATCCTTTTGATGGATGTGCCTATGCAATTAGGCTAAAGCCCAGTATTGATTTCAAGCCTGCATTCGGCTAAAATGCGTAACTTCTAAGCTATAGAAGAACCGGACTACAATGACTACTAAAACTCACTACCGCACTTGCAATCTTTGCGAGGCCATGTGCGGGCTTGAAATCAAATTGGAAAACGAACAAATTGTTTCTATCCAAGGTGATAAAAAAGATCCCTTATCGAGAGGACATATTTGTCCCAAAGCTATAGCCCTCCAAGACCTGTACAGGGATCCTGATCGCCTCAAGCGTCCTCTGAAAAGGGTAGGCGAGCAATGGGAAGAAATCAGTTGGAATGAGGCCTTTCAACTATTTGGGGAACGAATCAAAGCGATCCAAACCGCTCACGGCCCTAACAGCGTGGCTGTTTATCAAGGCAACCCCTCTGTTCACAATTTGGGCACCATGCTTTATTCACGAGACATGGTAAGGGCCTTGAAAACCAAAAATCGCTTCTCCGCCACCTCTGTAGATCAATTGCCTCACCACTTGGCAGCTTTAGAGATGTACGGGCATATGAATTTATTGCCTGTGCCTGATCTCGATCGTACCAATTATTTGCTGGTCTTGGGTGGCAACCCTCTGGTGTCTAATGGCAGTATGATGACTGCTCCAGACGTAGCCAAACGCTTACAAGCCATTCAAGATCGTGGGGGAAAAGTAGTAATAATTGATCCTATCAAGACACGCACGGCCAAAAAAGCCAGTGAACATCATTTTATCCGTCCTGGGACAGATGTGGCTCTCTTACTGGCCATTGCCAATACTTTATACGCCAGCAAGCAACTCAAGCTGGGCTGTTTGGCGGAGTTTACGGAGGGTTTGGACGCCCTCGGCGAACGCTTAACTCCCTACACTCCAGCGTGGGCGGAGAAAATCTGTGGCATGTCAGCAGAAAGTATCCGTCAAATCGCTAGCGATTTAGCCGAAGCAGATAAATCTGCGGTTTACGGTCGTATGGGCATTAGCGTCGTCAAGTACGGTAGCCTCTCTCTATGGTTGGTCAATGTCATCAATATTCTCACCGGCCAGCTCGATAGTGAAGGAGGCATGATGTTTACTAGTCCTGCGGCGGATTTGGTAGCCAATAGTCCGGGGGAACGTAAAATTGGCAGATGGAAAAGCCGCGTTCGGGGACTACCCGAAATCGGAGGCGAATTGCCCGTTGCTACGCTTGCGGAAGAAATACTCACACCGGGCGAAGGTCAAATCAAAGCCTTAGTTACTTCCTGTGGCAATCCTGTCCTTTCTACGCCCAATGGCGCTCAGTTGAGTAAAGCTTTAGAAGGCCTAGATTTCATGGTTTCGGTAGATATATATCTAAATGAAACCACTCGCCACGCAGATTTGATTTTACCACCGGCCACTGGTTTAGAAAACAGTCATTATGATTTGATTTTTCATGCCTTGGCGATTCATAATACCGCAAGGTATTCTGAGCCCCTCTTTCCTATCAGTGCTGAACAGCGCTATGATTGGCAGGTCTACCAAGGCATGATCAAAGCCCTGATTGGAAAAGTGCATTCACCTTTCCCTGCTTGGATGCGTCCGTTTAAGTCTGATACGCCTGAGTCTCGTTTGGATGGTCTTTTGAGGATGGGGCCCTATAAGTTAAGTCTCAATAAGCTGCGTAAAAATCCACATGGCATGGATCTCGGTCCTCTGAAGTCAGTTTTGCCAGAAAGATTGAAGCGAAAAGATCAACGAATCCAGCTCTTTCCGGATATCTATCATAAGGATTTGGCTCGCCTTGATCAGGAGTATTTAAGCCCAGAAGCACAAATGCCGACTTTCCATCTAATTGGACGCCGGCATCTGCGAAGCAATAATTCCTGGATGCACAATAGTCAACGGCTAGTGAAAGGAAAGGAGCGATGCACCGTTTTACTACATCCGGATGACGCCCGGAAATTGCACATACAAAAAGACTCCAAACTTACCATCCGGTCTAGGGTAGGGGAGATAAAGCTCCCGGTAGAAATTACCGAAGACATTATGGCAGGCGTGGTGAGTGTACCTCATGGATGGGGGCACCATCAAAAGGGCACTCGTTTACAGGTAGCCAGTGCTCATGCCGGGGCCAGTGTCAATGACCTCACAGATGAAATGGGTATAGATGAGCTGAGTGGAAACGCCATCTTAAATGGTGTTCCGGTAGAAATTGTGCCGGTCAACGAATCAGCACCTGCTTCGACACTTTAGTGCCGTTACGGAGCATAAATACAAACACGTAATCTCCATGGCTTAAGCCGCGGATCGGCTGCTCAGGATGAAAATTTTTGATAATTCGAGTCAAAATGCCCGAACGATTCAAAATCCTGATTTGCGCGACTTCTTCCACTTTTAGGCCACCTATCCAGATCGAAGCACCTTCGGTACTAGGATTGGGATAAATGGAGATTTGCGTGTTTTGAAACTGGTGTTTGTTGTGTTCGGACTGCGGAATCTGATAGCATGGACTTTGCTGAATCCATTTTAAAGCTTTAGACAGGCGATTATCGCGACCGGCAAAATGTATCGTATGGCCTACTCCCTTCATGATTTCAAATTCTAGACAAGCGCCTCCGCGCATCAGCTGATCGTGCAGCGGTTGAAATCGAGTGGTAGGACTATCGTATTGACCGTGTAAAATATATATACGCATGTTGCGAGAGCGCGCATAAAAGGGAGCAAATTCAGAAGCGGCCATTTCTGAAGACATGCCGACTAACAGCAGGCCATTAAGCATCTCAGGGTGGCTCAAACCAAATTTAAGCGCGGCTTTTGCTCCCCAAGAATGACCCATCGCATAGATTTGCTTCGCGTCAATATTGTATTTGCGTCTCGTTGATTGTACTAACTGCAGGGCGAGGGAAAGATCATCTGCCTGATCTGTACGACCATCTAGGCCTCCGTCTGGACATAGTAATATGACTTGGTTTGCTTCGGCAAAGTTTTGGAGCGTATCTCGCCAACTCTTAGCATTCCAACGGTATTTACCATAAGGATGAAAACTCACCATCAGAGGCATAGACTTCTTACCATTATAGCTTGATGGGAAGTAAAGAGAGTAGTCTCTAGCAGTCCCGTCATAAGCACGGATTTGACCATCTAGGCTGTTGCCTTTAGCCAAATTGATAAGCGGTATTAAAAGAATGAGTAAGGTGAGGTATATCGCACGCTTCATAAAACGCTGATTCCTTAATGCACTTAAATTGATAAAACAGTCTTTGGTAGTGCAATAAAGATACTAGCTATCACAAGGCTCTACATTCGTGTGGCTAGGCGAAACTTACACGTGATAGAATATATTAGTACTGAGTAATAATCCGACGATCAAGTACGCTTACTTGAGGCTAGTAGGCTGAAAAAGAGATAGTTAATGTTTGCAAAATGCGAATAAGAGTAGTGGGTTTCCCAATAGGAAGTGTGAATTTTACTTAGAAAAACTAGTTTATTCAAAAACTATTTCGAGATCAGTAAGAATTTAGGAGAAAGCTTACATACTTTTTTCACAAAGCGGCAGCACTTTTTTGCAACAGATGTAAAGTGGCGCGAATTCCTGCTATTTCACTCAGTTTGTAGCCTTCATATTCGATACCGATATGTCCGTTAAAGCCTGCTTCTCGAATGATTTTGAGCATGCGCACATAATCGATATCTACTTCTTTGCCATCAGGAGTAAATTCATGCGTTTTGGCGCTGACGCCTTTGGCAAAGGGCATTAATTCGCGCGTTCCTTGGTATTTGTCATACTTTTTATAAGGAAAAGCATTGATCGTAAAGTTACCCAGATCTGGCAAGGTGCCACAATTGGGCATATTGACCGTTTGCATGACATCGGCTAACCAAGCCCCGTCTGAGGAATAGCCACCATGATTTTCGACTATGACATTGATCTCCTCTTGAGCTGCAAATTCACTCAGCATACTTAGACTATTGACCACTGCACTTTTTACCACCTTAGGATCTCCCTTACCACCTGCATTGACTCGGATGGCGTGGCAGCCCAAAAATTTAGCGGCCTCTACCCAAGGTTTGTGATTATCAACTACTTGCTGCCGTTCGGTATCATCAAGTGTACCCATATTACCTTCGGCATCGATCATGATGAGGACACTTTGCACCCCCTGATCATCGGCTCTTCTTTTGAGTTTTGCGAGGTATTTTTTGTCCTTAGCCTTGTCGCTGAAAAATTGATTGACATATTCGATGGCGCTGAGGCCAAATTCTTCTCTGGCAGCTTGCGCAAAGTCTAGTGGATCGCGTTCACCTGCCCAATAGGACTTGTGGAGAGACCATTGGGCCAAAGAGATTTTGAAAAACAAATTATCGAGTTTATCAATCGGCAGGGCCATGGCGGCCTTTTCGGTCAAAAGGGAGCTACAGCTACTCAAACCACTCAGCAAGCCCGCACCGATGGCTAATCCGCTGCCTTTTTGGAGAAAATTTCTTCTATTCATCTTATCGGGATTAGTACCAGGCACCAATGATCACGCCCATTACAAAAAACATCACCATCATATAGCCCACATCAATGAAATAGAGCTTGAGCGGTCGACGCGCAAATAAATAGTTGATCCCAAAGGTCGTAGCGACAAAGGCAAAACAAAGTAAGGCAGAAAACAGACCTCCGAGCAAGGCACTCGAGCCAATCATCATAAAGACTTCTACAAAGAGAGATAAGACCGTAGCCACAATCAAATTGAGCAAAAAAGCCAAACCAAAAATTAGCGGCATATTGGCGGATTGGATCTCCTCGTCGCTCAGGCCAACTAGAGCCTGCCAGCGTTTGCCAAAGAGGGGAGGACCATACCATAAGGCCCCGATCCCAAAACCAGATACAGCCGCAACCAGTACCTCCCAAATATTAAATCCAGATAGCATAGATAGTAGTAGTTTAGCAGTTAAACTATCTAAATATTAGGAATAAAAAAAGGGCTTTATGGGATGAGGATTGTGGTTTGGGAGACTGCTTCGCAGAACGCTACTGTCCATCAGGCAACAATCCGAGATAAGCGTTCCGCGCAGCGGTAAGCCCTAACGACGACCGTTTGATAAGGCCGCTGACCACTTGATAAAGACTCTTTGCTAGTCAGTACAGTGGCTGATACTTTGTGATCATCACGCTCTTTATACCCCTAGAATCAACAAATAAATCAGCTCTATTTCTGACCGCAATCACCTGACTTAATCTTTCACTTCTATCTAAGGCTCCTCCACGTAAATAAGTCTTCTCCAGACTTAAGCAGGATCATTTTGCCTTAGCCGAAAGCTTTTATCAACCGAATGCAAATCTGATACAGTCCTGATTTATAAGGAATTCACACAGTTTTTTTTAACCCTAAATTATTGCAACATGTTTCCTAAGAATCAAAAAATCACCCCTCGACTTAATCTTGGCTATTTAAAGCTTCGATTAGGTCTGCATGCTTTAATGCTTGTTTTGTTATGTATTGCTTTTGTCCATAGTGCTATAGGGCAGGCAAGTTTAGTAAAGGATATTAATCCAGGTACAGGGTATTCATCAATCAATGAATACTATAATGATAGTTATAACATGACCGAGGCAAATGGTTTTACTTTCTTCTTTGCCCAAGACGCTACTCATGGCGGTGAATTATGGCGAACTGATGGAACGGAGGCAGGAACTTATTTGCTAAAAGATATTTTTCCTGGAACCCAAAGCAGTTACGATGATTACTATGAGGCGAGGGAAACCGCTTATGTAAATGGAATCTTGTTTTTTGAGGCTGACGATGATAGTAATGGCGTTGAACTTTGGGTAAGTGATGGGACAACTACAGGTACTGAATTGATTGATCTATATCCGGGAGGCAATACTTATACTTGGGGGTTTTACCCATATAGTAGTAATCCGAATAACTTTTATGTGGGAGGCAATCGGGTCTATTTCAACGCTTCAAGCCCAACTGGTTCTGAACTTTGGACGAGCGATGGTACTGCGGCGGGCACTATGATGATTGAAGTGTATCCAGACACGAATAGCAGTGGTTACCATTACTCCTCTAACCCAGATAACTTTTTTTATCATAATGGCTATCTCTACTTTTCGGCCTATAATGCAGAGGGTAGAGAGCTTTGGAAATCCGATGGTACTCAAAGTGGTACAATGATGGTCAAGGATATTAATCCTAGTGTTTATTCCAACGGAAGCCCATATAGTTCAAATCCATCCGAATTCTTTAGCTTCAATGGGGAACTTTTCTTTTTAGCGAGCGATAGTACTCACGGCGTAGAGTTATGGAAGACCGATGGGACCGAAGCCGGAACCCAAATGGTAAAGGATATTAGAAGTGGTACTTTTTCGGGAGGACTTAATGGTTCAGATAATTGGAAAGTGGTAAATGGAACCTTGTACTTCAGGGCTAATGACGGCACTAATGGTCTTGAACTTTGGAAAACCGATGGCACCACCGCGGGTACTGAAATGGTCAAAAACATAAATACTGGTTCTGGAAGTTCTTCTCCGTATGATTTGCAAGAACTAAATGGCAAATTGGTTTTTATGGCTACCGATGGCTCCAATGGTGGTGAACCTTGGGTATCAGATGGCACAGATGCTGGTACCTTTATGTTGAAAGATATCCGTTCCGGCTCTTCTAGCTCATCCATCCAGTATTGGTTTGAATATAACGGTATGTTATTTTTTAGGGCTTATGACACAACTCACGGTAGCGAATTATGGAAAACCGATGCTACAACAGCGGGTACTGAATTGGTTAAAGATATTAATCCAGGCACTAACGGTTCATCGCTTGCCCATTTTACCATAGCAAATGACCTCCTTTTTTTCGTAGCTCAGGATACTATTGGGAGTTCAGAGTTGTGGAAGACGGATGGGACAACTAATGGTACAGCCAAAGTTAAAGAGATCTACCCTGGCACACGTACTTCTGGTTCTTATACATATGTCAACTCTGCCGCGCCTTCAAATCTATTTGAATACGAAGGTTTGTTATATTTTGCTGCGCAGGACACTACCAATAATTATGAATTATGGTCTAGCGATGGTACGGAATCTGGTACGGTCAAGCAAGAATTAGCTCCAGGCGGTTATACCTCAGGCACAAATTATTATAACCATAGTTCCTACCCTGAACAATTTGTATCCTCTAACGGACTAGTGTTTTTTATGGCTTATGTTGATACGCTCGGTAGAGAATTATTCAAGCTTGGTGATCCCAATATGCAGTTTGTCGTCGGCATTGACTCAGTAGAAGCAGGTGATACGGTCATTCTACCCATTTGGGTCAATCGTTTTGATAGCATCGCCAACTATCAGGGTACGATCACATTTGACAAAGACAATTTAGAGTTTATCTCTATTAGCAGCCCACTGGCCAACGTTAGTCATACCTTTGGCTTGCCTTCACAAGGCAATGTACCAGACAGTGCAATTACTTTTACTTGGTATGACCCCATTCTGGGAACGACTACTCTAGCCGACAGTACTGTCGTCATGGAGTTGAAATTTGTACTAGACTCTAATGCAGCTGGTGGTTTGATCCCCGTAGAAATAGACGGTAGTAGCACCTCGCTTGGGTATTCAAACTCTCTGACAGCTACCTCTTTGGATATACCTTCTGTTAGCAATGGTGGGGTAGAGGTTGATCGTTCACCGAAGGTGCAACTAGCCACTCTCGTCAGTAGCAATGCAGATAATACTTTAGCCACTGTAGGAGATACGATAATCTTGAACTTTACCACTGATAAGCCGGTTGGCGTAACGCCTATCGTTACGATCGAAAAGGGAGGGGCTGCGGCAGTAAGTGTAAGCGGTTCTGGTACAAGCTTTACGGCCACCAAAGTAGTTGCAGCAGGGGATGATGGCATTGTGAGTTTCACGGTTACGGTTGATGATGGCACGGGCTTTACTAGCTATATGGATTCGACTACTGATGGTAGTAGTGTAATTGTTGATACTGAGTTGCCGACCATTACTTGCTCTGGCCCAATCAATCAAAATGTTGATCCTGGCTTCTGCTACGCAACCGTAAGCTTTCCTGCGCCCGCAGGTGCTGACAATCAAACTGGTTTTGTCGTAAGCCAAATCGCCGGACTACCTTCAGGCTCTACTTTCCCCGTGGGTACTAGCTCAGTAAGCTTTGCGATCACTGACCTAGCTGGTAACGTTGACAGTTGTAGCTTTGATATCATCGTAACTGACAATGAATTGCCAACGGTTCTTACTCAAGACATTACGGTCTATCTTGATGCTGCTGGTGTAGCGAATATTACGGCCGCTGATATTAACAATGGCTCTTTTGACCACTGTGGTATTGATACCTTAACCATAGATGTTAGCTCTTTTGCTTGCGGTAATGTAGGTGCTAACACAGTTACCTTAACCGCCAATGATATCCATGGCAACAGTGATTTTGCTACCGCTAATGTTACAGTATTAGATACCATTGCCCCAACTGTGTTGACGCAAGACCTGAGCCTTTACCTCGATGCCTTTGGTGGGGTGAGTTTGGCGGCTAGTAGTATAGATGCTGGCTCTACTGATCTTTGTGGTGTTAATACCGTGGTGGTTGATATTGATACTTTTGACTGTTCAAACGTTGGGCAAAATACCGTAACCTTAACGGTAACTGACGTTCATGGCAATGCTTCTTCTGATACTGCAGTTGTAACCATCATCGACAATGTCGTACCAGTCGTCCAGACGCAAAATATCGTCCTTTCCCTAGACCTGTATGGAGGAGCCAGCATTACACCAGCCAGTATTGATGATAGCTCTTATGACCTTTGTGGCATCGATACCATGTACATTGATATAGATACTTTTGACTGTGCGAATGTCGGTCCTAATACGGTTACCTTAACGGTAGAAGACATCCATGGCAACATGCAAAGCAGCACTGCTACGGTTACCATCCAAGACAATCCAATCATCAGCCTTTCGGGAGCAGCGATCTCTGCAATGGGGGATACCATCCCAGGGGTAGTATTTGACCTTTCTGGTGATGATGGACCACTTTCACAAGCTGATTCAAGCTTCAACTTCTTGACTGGAGCCTGTAACGCTAGTAACGACATCGGCGCTGATAAAGATGATGACGCGAGTACTAACAATGGTATCAACGTACAAGATGCCTTTGATATCATCCAGCATATCGTATTACTCCAGCCTTTGACCTCTTACAACCTCATTGCCGCTGATGTAAATGCGACCAACTCGATCAACGTACTGGATGCCTTCCAAGTACTCCGTAAAGTTGCCAATATCACGACTCACTTTACTGATCCTGTAACTGGGCTTGATGATGCCACTTGGACCTTTATCCCTAGCGATCATCTAATTACTGATCCCCACAATCCATTTGGATTCCCGACTCGTCGCGCTTACGTATCTCCTTCTCCTTTGACAGGACAAGATTTCATCGGTGTGAAATTAGGAGACGTCAACAACTCTTGGGATCCTTACAACCTACGTCCGATGACTCCCAATAAGTCTATCAAATTTGTAATGGATCGTCTTAATGCTGAGCCTGGTCAATTGGTTACTATTCCAGTCCGTGTAAAAGACTTCGTTGCAATCACGGGTTATCAGTATACGCTCAATTGGGATCCTAGCGTTCTGCAATTTGAGTCAGTAACACATCAAACTCTTGAAGGTATTTACGGAACTCAAGATGTAGAAAATGGCAACCTAACTGCCGCTTGGATTGATTTGGCTGGTGTAGCGATCACTTTGCCAGACGGTGAAAACGTATTTGACTTGACCTTCCGCGTGATCGGCGATATGGGTAGCCAGACTTCATTTGCCATGACTTCTAGCATTACGCAAAGTCAAGCTTTCGCCGAGGACCGTAGCCGTTTAGCCGTAGAGACTGAGCCCAACGTATTGACTGTAGGATCTACCACTTCTGTTGATCCACTTGAAATGCAGGGTTATAAGCTAGCGCAAAACTATCCCAACCCATTTACTAGCAGTACTGCGATAGAGTTCTCTCTCGGTCAAGCTGAAGACTTACAAGTTGAAATCTTTACCCTCACCGGTAAGATCGTACGTAGCTTTGAAGCTCGCTACCCAGCTGGAAATCACAGTCTTGAATGGGACGGAAATAACGCTTCGGGTGCAGCTGTAAGCCAAGGTATCTATCTCGTACGCCTGAAAGCAGGAGAATATAGTTCTGCAATCAGAGTGCAAAAGTTGTAAATAAGCAAGGGTTAAATATTCAATATGTTGCAATCCGGGCCTGCTTGAGCGGGCTCGGATTTTTTGATAGCAAAGAAAAAGGCCGTCCCGCTGCGCGGAACGACCCATCGTCATGTTGAAAGCAGGGAATGACTATTTAACTACAATTATTTTTTGCGTTGCTTGCGCCTCATCTGTTCTCATGAGGATAGTATGTACACCAGCAGCCATTTCGTTGGTATCGATGGTCCACTCACGGACTCCGTTTACATTTTCTGCTTGCTGAGTGTAAACTAAACGGCCAGTCGCGTCAAAGATTTGTACTGATACGAGAGAGGTATTGCTCAACTCTGTACGAATGGTCAATTGATCGCTAACAGGGTTTGGATAGGCCTGAATCAGATCATCTCGGTTTGGTAGCTCGTTGTAAATGCTAGTAGTGTTGGTAAGTAGGCTAGCATCACCATTTGGTAGCACCAATAATAGACCAAAGCCAGCACCGTCTTGGTTGATCGTAGGATCAAAGAAGCCAGAAGCCAGAATTACACCTGCGCTATCAGTTAAACCAGTCGCATCCGCATCAAACACAGCTAAAACATTGTTGTTATCAGCACCTGGCGTGATACTTAAACGATAAAACGCTGGAGCAACTGGCGCATAGCCTTGGAAATCACCATAAATGATATCGTCGATCAATGGAGGTGTACCACCATTTGCTAATACATCAACTGTAGGAGCATCAGTAGAGCCATGAAAAACACGTAGGTCAACATCTCCTGCATTGGCAGCAGCCTCACGCGCCCCATCAGTAATAAATAGCCCAAAAGAAGCATCGCGCATGTTTGGGTTGGAAGCATAAGTAGAAGTATCCAAGACACCATTGGCGATGATGGTATAAGACTCTCCGTCCATTACGGTAGCAGGAATGGTCGTGATATTATCGTCAATACCTGTACTATTTTGACCAGCGATTACGATATCAATTTCATAGCCAGTAGGCAGGTCCACAAAAGGAGTGGCAGTACGGAAGGCAAAGTTGTCAAGCACGAGCGTATCGGCGAGCATGTTGATATAAACATCTACGGAGTCAGCATCTAAATCGGCAGAGTTATGAATTACCTGAGCGCGTGCGTTACCTACAGAAGTAAGGGGAATTACGTTTCCATCAGGAAAGGCAGCAAAAAGGCCTAGACCAGCACCACCTTGGTTAGCAGAAGGGTCAAAGAAACCAGAAGCAAAAATCAAGCTTGCATCACCCGCAAAACCAGAGATGTCCACATAATTGGGGAGCAATACATCAGAGGGATCATTGGCAGTCGTTACGTCGATACGATATTCTGTGTCAAGCACACTTAGGTAACCAGTAAAATCACCGTAGCTAGCTGTCGGTACCACTGCACCTCCATTGGCATTCACCCCAACACTTGGTGCATCAGTTGAACCGTGGAGTACTTTGATATCAACATCGGCGGCATTGGCAGCTGCTTCTCTTACAGCGGTTTCGATGAGAAGACCAAAAGAAGTTGGAGCGCCATCAGGGTTGAGCGCAAACTGAGTAGAGTCTAAAACACCATTTGCTACTACCGCGTAAGTTTCACCATCCATGAGGGTAGGAGTGAAAGTAGCGATCGCCTCAGAGGAAACATTGCTATTAGGAAGGGCCACATCAATTCTAACTGGATAGCCAGTAGGAAGGTCTAGGAAAGCAGTCGCTTCGCGGAACGCAAAGTTGTCAAGCTTCACAGAATCGGAAATCCAATTTACATATACGTCAACAGAATCTGCATCTGGATCAGCAGAGTTGTGAATGACTTGCACCCGAGAGTTACCTACAGCCGAAAGTTCTAGTACAGAACCATCAGCCAATGCAGCAAAAAGTCCAAACGGGATACCATTTTGGCTAGGAGTGGTGGTTGTATCTAAAAAGCCAGAGGCAAATACTACGGCACCACCACCGTCTAATGGACCTAAGTCAACGTAAAAAGAACCGGCTACTGTTGTAGGCATTCCCGCAGGGGTAACATTTAAAACGTACTCGGTAGCTGGAACAGGTATAGGACCCTGAGAGGTACCATATGCTAAGTTACCGATCAATGGCATCATGCCACCGTTGGCGTAAACATCTACCGCTGGCGCATCCGTCGAACCATGCAATACCGCAAGACTCACATTACCAGCAGTAGCAGTTCCTGGAGCAGGAGTAATTACTGCATCAGTCAGGGCAATGTTAGGATTGACAGAAGTGTCAAATCCAATGGGAAGTACTACACCCGTAGCTGCTACGACATAGCTTTGTCCAGCCGTAAGATTGTAGATGAAGTTTTTAAGAGTGTCATCTACGCCGTTAAAGCCTGGATCGTTACTAGTTGCCGGAGCAATACCAACATTGATATCTACCCCTCCAGCTACAGATAGGAAACCTGTAGCTTCACGGAAACCAAAATCATCCTCCAACAAGCTTCCATCTACATAGATATCAACCTGCGCCGCCAATGGATCTGGCGAGTTGTGAATAATCTGTACAGTTGCGTTTTGAGCCACTGTGCTTAGGTTTGCTAAGAGCATAAAGGCCCCCAGCACTAATGGTAACATTAGCTTTTTCATAATCAATTTTGAGATTTGGTTATATAGAAATTTGAGTTTTCAAAAAGGTTTCCGAGCTGGCGTAGGCGGAATGAATACGCCAGTCTCGGAATTTAGTACCTAGGTTTGGGTACTGTAATCACATAAAAAGGAACACACACAAAAGAACGAACCTAAAAACCATGTTACGTCATGAAGACGAAACATATACTTAACCTATAAAACACTAAGTCTGTTTGAAAATATTTGATTTTTAACGTAAATATTTATGGTATAAACTCCTCTACTTAATTTGCTTATGTTCAGGGAGTTATATTCTTTTAGCTGAATGGTCTGTTTTTCTACTACTCTACCAAGCTGGTCCAAGACTAAGAGTTCGGCAGGGCCGGAATAAGGAAGATTGGCCAGATCAAATTGTACTACACCAGAAGCAGGGTTAGGGAAAAGACTTAATTTTTGCGCCGCAAAGCCTTCTTCTTCAAGATTAAGCGTAATCTGGATGTTGGCCCGATCCGTATCGACATCAATAAATGATCCTTGTTGATTGAGCAAGGAGACATGATTGAGCCCAATTTCCGCATCGAAAAATTCTGCTTTACCAGCGATATCATCAATTGCCACGATAATGTCCCCAACTTTGCCATATCCACTCCTAGCGAGTTGATCTACTCGGCTCATGCCTACGTCCACCTGACCTTCTAAATAAAAATCTTTGTCTAAGGTGGCCATGTCTATATTAGCGGCACCAAGCCACGAATCATCGTACTCAATCCGGACTGAGCCAGATTCTATCAGACTGGTATCGTAATCGATACTAAAAGCGATCCCCATAATGTTGACAGCAGGATTACTAGCTGATCCCAAAATGATCGGTGCACGGATCGTATCTCCTGGATTGAAAGGCCCCGCAGGGAAATCAACGTAAAAGGGTATGCCATTGGGGATATTGCCACTGGCTCCAACTGACTGAGCTTGAAAATAGTTAAAGTCAATTACATCAAAGTCTTGCCAATCAATCACCCCATCACCATTGGCATCTGAATGTACTTGATCAACCCCAGCGCTGTTGAGAGTTCCCCAATCAGGAGCGGCTTGACCAATGAAATTGTTGTGGGCATTAGGTCTAACAGGACCCATACTACTAAATGATCGCCCAATGGGTAGTACGTCAAAATTGTTAGCTAATCCGTTGCCATCGGCATCTCCAGGCAATACACATTCTGGCAAAACGATAATCACTACTGTATCATGAGCAACAGCTCCTGTCGTATCACTCACACTCACAACTACAGTATCATTCCCTACGGTAGTTGAAAGCAAGTAGATAGTTGCTGTAGTATCTCCAGTACTCCAATTCCAATTC
>JBCCQN010000011.1:0-82822 GCA_039024315.1 Bacteroidota bacterium | reverse complement strand
GACCCGCCGTACGCCTTACAATGGCCTCTGGCAAGGCGCAGGCGTCACGGTACAAAATTTTCCCGGTACCTTTGATCCCAAATTGGCGGGGTCAGGGGATCATACGCTCACTTACTCTGCCAATGGCTGTGTAGATACGCTTACCATCAGGATTCGCCCCAATACCATCTTGACGGATACGACCGTCTGTGAACTTTCGGATCCTATTAAGATTCGGACTTCGGCTCCTGGAGGATATTGGTCAGGTCCTGGTTTGATCGATGACAGAGCGGGAATTTTTGACCCCCAGATCATGGGGATAGGGATGCATTATGTTTATTATCAAAGCCCTCAGGCTTGTATCGATAGTATGCCTGTACGGGTCGAAGCTTTGGGGAGCGCTACGCTCTTCGATTTTGGCAAAGACTTTTGCTACCAAGACACCATAATCGTCTTGCAAGGCTTTCCTTCGGGTGGAGTTTTTAGCGGCGCTGGCGTCAGCGATAGTATCTTTAATCCAGCGCGAGCGGGTGCAGGTAGTCATAGGATCGAATATACCCTAGGCTCCGGCGGCTGTGCAGTGACGGATTGGCAACAGATCGATATCGGTGAGCCCATCGTCCTCGAAGACAGCATTTTGATAGATACGCTCTGTTTTAATAGTTATCTGATTTTGGACGCACGCAATAGCGGCGGTACGGGTCCTTTTAGACAATATCGCTGGACACCAGGTGGGAGTCGTTCGGATACTTTGTTGGTGCACCCCGAGCAAACGACTACCTACTATGTTGAGGTGAGTGATGGTTGTTCGGATCCCGCCATTGGCGAACGCACTGTCTATATCAAAGATTCCTTAGCTATCAGTTTTGAAGTTAGTCCGCCTCAATGTGCCGGAGAATCTGGTTTTGCCATTGCAACAGTCAACCCTCCAGGACTTTATGCCTACGAATGGAACGTCAATCCTATCCAATATACCGACACCCTCTTTGCGCCTACCCATTACAATTACCATGTAACGGTTACGGACCTCGTCAATGGATGCGAAAATACCGCACGGACTGAGATCCCCAATTCTCCCTTGGTAAGGGCCAACTTTCTCCCCAACCCCAATGAAGAATGCGTCAGTACCGCTAATGCAGTGGTAGAGTTTTTGGATGTGAGCCGTGGTGGCGTAGGAGGCTGGTGGTACTTTGGAGACGGAGATTCGATTGAATATAGTCCAGGGGTCAATCCAAAGCATATTTATGCTGACGCAGGCCAATATAGGGTAAGTCTATTTATTGAAAATGAGGCTGCTTGTCCAGATAGCTTTTCTGCGGTAGTCTGCATCATCCCCGAAAAGCCTCAAGTCCACATCCCCAATGCGTTTTCGCCCAATGGCGATCAAATCAATGATGTATTTGCAGTCAAAGGCGTAGGCATACTTTCTTACCAGATTCGCATTTATGATCGTTGGGGCAAAGTTGTCTTTGCCTCGCAAGATCCCCACGCCACTTGGGACGGCACCTACCAAGGCAAAGCAGTCCCACAAGGAGTTTATGCTTATTTTGTAGATGGGTGGTACCGGAGCGACAATCCAAAGATCGACTATGGGCCGACCTTACTCAAGGAAAGAGGGTCGATTACTTTGTTTCGCTAACTAAGCGTTCTGCGCAGCAGCAATCAAAAGGGGACTGATACTTTTGTCTCACAGCTTAAATACTTCACTTTTTGTCTCCACAATTTGCCCAAATCTCAATATTTACTTAACTCAAGCATTCAACTCCTCAATAATTCAAAAATGTTTGTACACCACGTATTTTTTTGGCTCAATCCGGGGCATGATGATAAGCGCGATTATTTTGTGTCGCAGATGCAAGAGCTTTGTAAAATCGACCTGATTCGTGATAGCCGTATTGGCGTGGTTTCGCCTTCAGATCGCGAAGTCGTAGATAGTACATTTGACTATTCGCTTTTGGTGATGTTTGACAACAAAGCAGACCATGACGCCTACCAAGTACATCCCGATCATGACGTATTTATCGCCAATTGCAAAGATCTTTGGGCGAGAGTGCAGGTGTATGATGCCATAGATGTCTAAAGCATATTCTATCCCGATTGAGGACGGTAAGCTGGTTTATGATCCCGATTTTTTGGGGGCAGTAGAGAGGCGTTCCCTGCGGGAACACCTAATCGAGCATGTCGCTTGGCGCCAAGAACCCATCAAAATATTTGGCAAAGAGGTGATGCAACCACGTTTGACGGCTTGGTATGGTGATCCTGGTACGGCCTATTCATATTCGGGCATTGTGATGGAGCCTTTGCCTTGGACAGAACCACTTGCCGAGATCAAAAAACGGATCGAAGATTTTGCTGGGGCGCCTTTTAACAGCGTTTTGCTCAATTACTATCGTGATGGACAAGATAGCATGGGCTGGCACAGCGATAATGAACCCGAACTAGGTCCTAATCCTGTAATCGCTTCCCTCAGTTTGGGTGGCGTTCGTCGCTTTCATCTCAAGCATCGGAAGCGTAAAGATCTAGAAACCAGACGAATGGATCTGCTAGATGGAAGTCTTCTCGTCATGGGAGGCGCTCTGCAGCATCATTGGCTCCATCAAATATCAAAAACCAAGAAGGCGGTAGCCGGTAGAATCAATTTGACTTTTCGGGAGGTGAAGCGATAACTTAGCATTGCACAATCAACTCCTATATGAAAACACTTATTGTTTGTCTTTTTACGGCTTTGTTATTGACCGCTTGCTTTGGCAATCGCAAGAAGGCGAGCTTTGGCTTGAAGATACAAGATTTGAAAAAGCAGGAAGAAACCGAAAATTCAGAATCCTTTACTCGTAAGTACCAGTCTATCGAGTACTGTTTAAAGTATGACCTTCCGATCAATGTTGATCTGCCCGAAATCGAAACGGAAGCTCAAAGTAAAATCCGCAGCAAAGAGGAAATCGTCTCGCGGACTTTTGCCCTCCTATATCTTGGCATCAAAAGCGAAGGCACAGAGGCAGCAAAACTAAAGGAGCTAGAAGAGAAATACGATATTAGAAAGTGTTTTACAACTGAAGAGCTTGCCTATGTGGACGCGGCCAATCCCACTCAGCAGCAAACCGTCAACGCCAATTGGCGCTACGAAAGCATGCATGTGCTCCTCTGGGCCTTGGGCTATATCGATAGCCTGAGCTATCCTAACCAACTCTGTAATGTGGGTGATGATGTGCTGCTCATTTGGGCAAACAGTAAAACCGAATTTATGGCGAAAGCTCAAGTCCGTAGCAAAAAAGAAATCCTCGATCAGGCCGATTTGATCTATCGCATTCATTGGGCTTGCGTGAATGCTCGAATCAATGATCAAGAACCACCCGGCCAGCTAAACAATAGCGTCGTCTATGAACGGCATTATGTGCTCAATTGGTTGATCAACCATATGGATCAAACATGGGACAATATCAGCACCGATACCTAAAAAAATTTCATACCATCAACATCAAGCACTAAAACCATCCCCATGAAAACACACGAAATTGAATCAAATGACTATTATTCGGAACAAAATCGTTCTATTTTCCCCAGCCTAAAAGAACGCGTTCAAGCCGTCCTTTTGGATGGCTTTATCATCCTCTTCATTGCCTTTATCTGCTTTAGTGGGCTCGACTCGCTGGGTTTTGCGGACTCTCCCCTCAAAGCGCCGCTTTTCATTTTGCTATTTGTCTTTTATGATCCTTTGATGGTGGCCTTTGCTGGGGGTACGATCGGGCACAAAATGTCCAATCTGGAGGTGAAGCGATCCGAAAATCATGAGAAAAACATCAACCTCCTCTTGGCTATTTTACGCTTTGCAAGCAAGACTTTGCTAGGTTGGATTTCCTTGCTCACTATTACCGGCAATGTAGAGAAGCGAGCAATCCATGATTTTGTCGGCATGTCTGTTGTGCTCAAAAAGCAAAAGTTAGCCGGCTAGTCAGCGTTTAAGTCCTTAGAAAATAGTGTTTAGTATTAAGACCTTTTTCTCTGTACTAGATACTCCCGAAAGCTTTCGGGCTACTGGCTACTCTGTACTTAGATTGTTTGGGGAGGGACTGCTGCGCAGAACGCTTGGTTCTGGCAGTCTTGCCTAGGCCGAGCAAAAAAAGCGTTCCGCGCAGCGGTCCTTAGAAAACTCATCAGATTAATTGCTATTTTGATCCAAGGCCTAAATCCTTCGATACATGCGACCCAGTTTCTCTTCCCGACTTACGACTAGCATCCTCAAATGGTCCAACTTTAAAATCCAAGTCCAAAAGCGCGTCAACAAACCCATCAAGCGCTCCCAAAAAGCTTTTTTACCCGAGGCCATCCTCAAAGCCTATCAAGCGCAATCCCAAGAGGTAGCAGGCAAAGCCGTCGCCACCTTTGCGAGTAAGCAGCAAGTCAGCCAAACGCATGTGATCTTTTTGCATGGGGGGGCTTATGTCTTCGAAGCCGTAGGAGGCCATTGGGATATCGCCAAGATGTTAGTGGAAAAAGCACATTGTCGCATGACCCTGATCGACTATCCTTTAGCGCCCGAATCGACTTATAAGGATACCTTCGCGATGGTGGCTGAGGCCTATGATTTACTTTGCGCGCAATTTCCCGATGATCAATTTGTGTTGATGGGCGACTCTGCCGGCGCGGGTTTGGCCCTAGCATTCAACCAAATCTTGGTCAAACAAAATCACACTAGGCTGCCAGTCAAAACAGTGCTCATTTCTCCTTGGCTAGACCTGACGATGCTCAATCCAGAGATAGATAAATTTGTCAAGACCGACCATTTGCTGACGGTTGATATGCTCCAAAGCGCCGGTTCGCTATACGCTGGCGGCGATGACCAAACCCAGAATCTCCTATCCCCCATCAATGGGGAGTTTGAGAATCTTCCTCCCACCTTGGTACTATACAGCAATACAGAGTTATTTTTTCCTGACTGCGTCAAACTCAAAGTCATCGCAACGGCCGTGAACGCAAACTTTCAATTCAAGGAGTATCATAAGATGCTGCACGATTGGTTGGTCTTTCCTATGCCCGAAAGGCAAGAGGCGATAGATGATATCTGCGCCTTTTTGGGGTAATGGGACGAAATATCATGCTAGGATTTAAAGATCCCGGATAATGCTTATTCTTCGCATTTCCGGGATGACCTTTGGGGGTATTATCATAAGGGGTAGTTGCGGCATGTATGCCGCAACAATCGAATATGCGTTTCGCGTCCCGAAAGCATTCGAGAGTAAAAAAAAGCACCACCATCCCAATCAATATTGAAACAGCGGTGCCACTGCGGTATAAATAAATTGCCTTAATGTCTGATCACGGTCTTAATACTGCGGCGCGTTTCTTGGATCAGTTCAAGATGATAAAGTCCTTTTGGCAAGGCATTGAGGCTCAGTCGTTTTTGAGATTCACCCTGCGGGGAACGCTCAGTCAGGATCAATTGCCCCTGCATATCCCAAAGACGGATTTGCGTGGCAGGCCCCCTATCCCAGCGAATCATAAGCTCTCCTTGAGTCGGATTGGGAAAAACGCTAAGGCCCTCCACCTCCAAAAGATCGCTAATCGCAGTACTGATGCTAGCGTCTAAAGGCTCGACACTGACATCCAATTCGTTTTCGTCCTTGTTGATCATATCGAGACGAGAAACATCCATCGCAAAGGGAATCAAGGTTTTGGCAATGTCATCATCCATCACCACAATGATATTGGCGAGGCGACCAAAGCCGCTGACATTTGCTTGATCGAGGCGAACTTGAGCTATATCTAGACGTCCAACATCAGCTAAATTTTTACTAAAGCTGAGTAGATCCACCCCATTGATTCCCAACCAACTAGGGTTCATATCGACCACCATACTTTCAACCTGACTGGTATCGTACTCAAGGGAAAAGGCAATGCCATAGACATCTTGGGCGAGCGTATCCATAGTGCCTAACCAAACAGAAACTTCAATCGTATCTCCGGGATCAATTACCGTGTCTGACAGGGTGAAGTAAAAGGGCGCGCCATCGACGGATTCAGCGTCGCGCTGACTAAAGTGCGTGAGACCATAGTTGAGTTCAATGGCGAGCGTATCGTCTCGATCGATGGTACCACTGCCATCGGTATCGACATGCTTAATATTGACGCCCGAAGCAAGGCTATCGTTCCAATCCGGAGCCGCTTGGCCCACCCAATTGAGAGAAGCGTTCGGCCTAGCCGGACCGCTAGTCTGATAATGTAAACCTATCGGCAATATGTCCCAGGCATCAGCTACTCGGTCATGATTGGCGTCTCCCGGATAGACTTCACCTGCGATCACACAGCTATCTACTCCGGCATCATACAAGGCTTGAATATAATCGGCATCCGCGCCAAGATTACAGGCATTTTGGAGGTAGTTGCCCTCTTTATTGATAATGATTGCCATCACGATGGTATCACTCGCATTGGGAGCGAGCATAAAAGGACCGCTGCTACCAATCGCCCGACGGTCGATCGGCTGGATGCCTGCATTGGCCATGGTCCAGCCTACTTGATTACAGACATCGCCGGAGAAAATAAAGTTAGTAGGCGGTCCACTGGCGCTATCCGGATTACCATTGCCGGGGCCGCCATTGCTGTAGTTGTCCACAGCGTGGACGCCGGGAGGATTGCTGGTGCTGGGGATAAAGCTTTGGAGGTTGCCATAGTAGTGCTGCGAAGTAGTCGGCGTGATGGTAAAATCATTTCGGTAGGTCAGGAAGTTGGTCAGTCCCAGATCCTCTCCTGGCTCATCGACTACGCCATCGCTATCATTATCGATCCCATCGTTCAGCGGAGCTGTACCTCCTCTCAGCATCTGAATGCCGACGGCCGGAGTGTTCGCGCCAAACTGATTGTCATTATTAGTGCCATTGTAGCCGTAGTACATACCTCGAATAGAGTCTACGCCTACATAATCATCCAAAAAACCACCCAAATCAAAATCCGTCCATTGACCGGCGAAGACATCGGCATAAGTTTCATTGCTGCGGTTGACAAGATGGTATTCAAGAAAGATGGATTCTTCTAATTCATTGCCGGGGCAATCAAAGCCGTAAAGCATCGCGTGAACCTCCAATCCCATAGGACTCGGGTTGTAGCGATCATTGGCTGGGTCTGGACCACGATCATTGAAGACCCACCAAATCATGGCGTCGCCTTTGATTCGCGGATAATCCCCTTGGTCGGGATTGTAGTCATTGAGATTGCCGTTTACATCCACCCAAGGGGCGGCATCGGCTAGCGTATTGCCATTGAAGTCTGTCAAAAAGGCTGGCCAGTCATAGACATTGGGGTAGGCGCTTGGGTTATCCACGATCCCATTGTCTTGAAAATCTTGTAGGTAAGCGTCCAGTTCCACCCGATCAATTTTCCAAAATCGATCATGTTGTGCTGTAGTGATGCTATCTGTTGCGGCGGTGTTTTGAGAGAGTGGACCTGGCCAAAAGTCATAACCCGTACCTTGCCAAGAACCCCAGTCATGTACGCTGAGGTGAAGCTGACCGCTCTGGGCAATACCACCAATCCAAAGGCCAGAGCCTGTTATGAGACCGATATTGGCATCTTGCGTCATGAGTCCACCGAAGAGATTATTTTCAAAGAGAGCGCCATCGCTGCGCACAAAGGCTTTGACATTGCCGACCTCAAGCGAATCATAGGCAAAAGGCCATATTTGAGCAGAAAGCGTAGTTGCGAATGTGAGGATAAATAAGCTTAGAAAAGGCTTTTTCATGGTCTTAAACAATTAAGGGGTGAAGACACATTACAATGATAGAAGGAGGAAAAGCCAAAAAGAATGATGATTTCAGCGCATGTTAATGTAATCGATTGAAAGATTTGAGTTGATAATTACTGGTTATCAGCTAATTAAATGTGTAGATTGAATCGATTTTCGTCTTTGGATTATTCAAAATCAAGCTTCAAACTATGAAAAACAGCAAGTTGGTGCGCCTATTACGCAAATTAAGCAAGGAAGAACGCCAGCGTTTTCAAGTTTACCTGCAATCCCCCTACTGCAATCCGCATCCCCGACTTTGCAATTTGTATGAGGCGATTTTGAAATATGCCCCGGACTTTGAGCATAAAAAGCTTAGCAAGGCTCAATTGCAAAAGCAACTTTATGGCGACAAGGCTTATCGCGAACAGAAGATTGCCGACGAAATTTCATTGCTCTATCGCCGCCTCAAAGACTTTCTCGGTGCGGAGCGCCAAAAGCAAGAAAGCCTAGCAGACGAAACCGATTCCCTCCAAGCACTAAGCGAAAAAGGGCTTAACGACCTCTTTGAGATAGAATTTCGTCGTTTGGAAAAAGGCCTGCTGCAACGACCTTTCTTGGATGAGACCTATCATCGGCAGCAGTTGGCTTTGGCCGGTGCCCGGAACGATCATTTTGGGCGACAGCATTTACGCACTCAGCACGAAGGCTTGGAGAAAAAGCATCAAGCCCTGGATCAATATTATCTCGCGGTCAAGTTGCGCGAGAGTTGTGAGGCTCTCAATCGACAGCACATTATCAATACGGAGATTCCGATTTTGCTGACGGATGTTTTGATCCAATCGTTGAGCGAAGCTGATCACCCCTACCGCAAAATTCCCGTCATAGACGTCTATTTCCACATTTATCAGGCCCTAGCCCATCCCGAAAGTGAGCAGCACTACGAGCAAATGTTGGACATACTAGACATGTACACCTCCTTTTTTGCGCCGGAGGAGAGCCGCGCCATGTACAAATACGCCCAAAATTCTTGTATCCGTCGCATCAATCAGGGAGCCGAAGGTTATGAAGAAAAGCTATTTGGTCTCTACCAGACCTTGATCGGCAATCAGCTCATCTTTTTTGAAGGTGAACTCGCCCATACAGATTATAAGAATATCGTCAGTCTGGCCCTTAAGCTAGGTAAGCTCGATTGGGCCCATGAGTTTTTGCACGGCTTCGCCGAACGCTTGGCCCCAACTTTTCAAGAAAATGCCTTTCGCTATGCTCAAGCGGCCTATCTCACCGAAAAAGGCGAAACCAAGCAAGCCCTCAATCTGCTCAATGCCATTAGCTATACCGATGTCTTTTACCAACTGAGTGCGCGCATCTTGATGCTGCGAATTTATTACCAATTGGAGGATTTTGACTCGATGGCTTATCAGATCAATGCTTTCCGTCATTTCCTCGGCCGCAACAAAGAGATCGAAAAAGACAAGCGCAATCAGTATCTTCAATATCTCAGTTGGCTCAAAAAGGTAGCCCGCCTCGCGGAACAACGCCACTTAGAAGCCCAAAGCAAATGGCTCTCCCGCCAACAAAAACTGCAAAATGACTTCGCTGAGGCTGCACCCATGGTGCAAAGGTCTTGGTTAGAGAAGGAATTGAGGCAGGCTTTTTCTTAAAGTCTCTCTGTCCTTTTGTCATTGCTACAAAAGGACCAAAAAATCTTGTCAGCCGCGAACCTCTCGAAAGCTTTCGGGACTTTGCCGCCCTATTTCCCTAGTGGCTGACAGGGCCTATGCTCTACAACCCTCAAAAAGCGCGTTGGCTGGGTGCCGCGTGCACTCGGGGGCCAGAATGCGCGTAGGCTTTGCACGGGCCATCCCGACAACTGTACGGGATGGCTGCCCTTTTTGCGAAAAAGGGCAAAGAATCACTAAGAATGAAAAAGAAAAAATCTACAAAAGCACCAAAAGAAAAACCCATGCAACCTCATCTAAGGATTAAGCTCCTTTTCTAAAAATAAAGTCGCCAAATTAATCCTTTGACCATTCCTATAATCTAAGCTGATAGATCTCAACACATATGCGCTTTTCCATTCTATTATTTTGCCTTGGCTTGAGCATTTCGCTACAGGCCCAAAATTCTAATATCCTACTCATCATTGTCGACGACATTGGCGTAGATCCTGTGCCTGGCTACACTGCTACTGCCGGCGCAACCAAAGCCAATATGCCTCATCTTCAGGCCTTGGCCGATAGTGGACTCACTTATGATAATGTCTGGGCCAATCCAGTTTGCTCGCCGACCCGGGCCGCTATTTTGAGTGGGAAGTATGGCTTTCGGACAGGGGTGCTCAATCCGCAGGATCAATCTCGGATCATGAAATCTGAGACCACTTTGCATGCTTATCTTGATAGCGCCTCAGGGGGCAACTATGCACAGAGCTTGATCGGGAAGTGGCACCTTGGCGGTACCGCCAACAACAATTACGATTACCCCATCGAAATGGGAATTGACTATTTCGCTGGCATTATGGGTGGGGGCGTGCCCGATTATTTTTCATGGCCTTTAGTCGAAAATGGTCAACAAGCTACCGATACTACTTACGCGACGACCAAACTAACCAATCTCGCCATTGATTGGATCCAAGCCCAAAATCAGCCTTGGTTTTGTTGGTTGGCCTACAATAGCGCTCATACGCCTTATCACCTGCCGCCCGCCGAGATGCATAGCCAGACGGGTCTGAGTGGGGATTCAATGGATATCGAAAACAATCCGCTACCGTATTATCTCGCGATGATTGAAAGTCTTGATTATGAATTGGGGCGCATATTCGATAGCATACCCCAAAGTACGCTTGACAATACTACCATTATTTTTGTAGGTGACAATGGCACCCAAAGAGGCGTGATTCAAGCGCCATACAACGGCCAAAAAAGCAAAGGCTCACTTTATCAAGGCGGGGTGCACGTACCCATGATCGTTTCCGGAGCGGGGATTAGCCGCCAAGGCGAGCGCGAAGCATCATTGATCAGTGTGACAGATATTTTCCCTACGGTTTTGGAGTTAGGGGGGATCGCTACACCTTCGGTGAACGATGGATTTAGTTTTTACCCAACCTTTAACACCGCCAATAGCGGCACTCGCCACTGTGCCTACGCAGAGGTCGATGATGGCAGCGAAAAATCTGGCTGGGCGGTTAGAGAGGATACTTTTAAGTTGATCCACTTTAGCAATGCTGCTGACGAAATGTATGATCTTCTCCAAGATCCATACGAAAACGTCAATCTACTTACTGGCTCAACGCCAATGACAGCGGCTCAAACCGCTGCTTACCAACGCTTGAGCAATTTGTTTCAGGATAGTGTTACTGCTTGCATTTTTCCAGCCAGCTTGAGCACCAGCAACGAACAAGCGTTCCGCGAAGCGGCCCTCCAAATCTACCCCAATCCGCTGCAAGATCAGCTACAAATCGAGTCAAGTTCCATGATCCCTCTAGACTATAAAGTCTATGACATAAGAGGCCGGATCATCCAAAGTGGCGCGCTCCAAAGCGGAAAAAATCAATGGAACACCAGCCAATGGCCAGCTGGGATTTACGTGATTGCCGCAGGAGAGGTGAAGCAAAAAGTGATTAAGTATTGAGCTAAATAGCAAAAAAGCGGAGCTTTTCATTGACATACTGCTCATGCAATTAGCGCAGTGGGAGGCTATAGTATTGGCTAATCGGGCAGGCTTCATGCAAAAACACATAAGCCCTAATCTGGGCCTGGGCTGACCCAGCTTTTGACTGAGTCGAGCTAAAGCACAATAGCCCCAAGAGAAGCTTTCAACTCTGTTTCATGACATTTGGGTTTGTTGGGTTGTTTTGTTGGGTTGTAAAGCCTCAAAATGACCTTATGCAGCAGAGTGTGCCACTAAAATCCAGTTAAGTGAACAAATCTCAAGTTGAACGAACTGGGGGGAAGGAAGGCTGGATTTCGGATGCTGAATTTTGAAGGTTATGTTTTTTTTTACCTCCCGATAGTTATCGGGAGCGCGGAACGCTTGTCCCCAAAAACAAAACGGTATCGATCGATACGATCCGTAGCGACGGAAAATTTTCCGTCGCTACATTTTTTTAAAACGAATAATCATTTGATCAGAGACAAACGTTCCGCGAAGCGGTAAACCCCCAAAAAACTGAGCGACTAAAAAAACCGACATAAACGCGAAAAAACGAGCTTTTGGCATAAAAAAATGAAGCGACACAAAATCTTGTATCGCTTCAAAAAAAATTAGGGGACTCAATCCCTATCGGGAGAGTCACCCTAACCCCTAGCTTCTGTATCTGGCGTAATGCCTATGACTCTAAGGTCGGGTAAATTATTTTATTTACCAAATCATCCAATAAAAAAAATATGTGCGGGGTGGAAAGGTTAAGCCTCTTCGGCGTGCTTTTTTTCGAGCCAGAAGTTGTTAAATCCTTCGCCTACTGTGATGGCAATTTTTTGCACCTGAACCAGTTCGAGGATAGCCAAAAAGCTGAATACCACAAAGATGCGATCCTTCTCTTCGAGCACGAAGGCTACAAAGTCGATTCTATCGGTAATGAGGACACGTTCGAGGACGCGGTTTTTTATCTGTTCGACGGTGTAAGGATATCGGCGAATTACATGAGAGGGCTTCTGCAATTTATCTTGATGGCGATCCCATACCCGCTTGAAGGCGCGCATCAGCGTATAAAGATCCATGCCGATAAGCTCTTCTTCCGGGTACTGCGATTGCAGAAATAGCTTGGTTTCCTTTTTGACAAAGCCGCGAACTTCTCTTTCGCTTTGGGCGGCTTCTAGTTCGCTGAGCTGGCCGAGTACATCTTTGTAGCGTTTGTACTCTATGAGGCGTTGGACGAGTTCTTGGCGAGGGTCAACCTCTTCTCCATGTTCATCGAGCACAGGGCGAGGGAGTAGCATCTTGGCTTTGATGCGCATCAGGGTGCTCGCGACGAGGATAAATTCGGCGGCCACTTCGATATTCATATTTTGCATGTTCTGGATGTACGCCAAAAACTCCTGCGTGATCGTGGCGATCGGGATATTATGAATATCAATCTCATCCCGCTCAATAAAGAATAGGAGTAGATCGAAGGGCCCCTCGAATTGAGGGAGGGTAATACGATAGGTGCTATTGTCCTGCACTTCCGCCATGGGACAAATATCTGAAAAAAAATCTGGACGTAAGTCCTTGATTTATACACAATAAGCTGTGGAAATGTGCATAAGAAAGGCTTTAGACCGGAAATTCAGCTGATTTTTTGACAAATTGACGCTCCAACCCTTACTCTACTTCTATGTATCAAAAGTTTATCCTCCTTCTCGTCCTATTGGGCTTGAGCCTATCTTCGCCCCTCAATAGTGCGCCTCAGCTTGCTTCGACGGAGCCTATCCTCAGCGAGCAATCTCAAACCGAAAAACCAGTCCGTAAGGCATGGTTTAATAAAGCCAAAAAGAACAAAAAGCAGCGAGCCGTTGGTAAACCTGTTTTGCCTGCGATCGCGCTAAGCCTTGGCATCTTGGCCGTAGTGACCTTCATTCTCGCGGGCTTGCCCGGCATCTTTATCGGCCTAGCAGCTATAGTGGTCGGTAGCGTCGTCTTGACTCGCCGCAATGGTTACAGCAAAACCGATCGTCTCATGGCACGTATCGGCGTCTTATTGGGGAGCTTATTTTCCTTGATTGGTATCTTGATTATCATCGCCATCCTGGAGCCATCAGGCGTGAACCTTGAGGGTCTTGAGCCTTTGATCGAGCATGTGCTGGGCTAGTTTTTGAGAGGCTTACTCCCGAAAGCTTTCGGGACGCGGAACGCTTGTCACTAGCACGCAACAAGGCAATGCCTTGTCGCATAGAGATAATCGTTCTGCGAAGCAGTATGTAAACTATTGATCCAACAAAAGTTGCGCTTGCTGGGCGTAGGTACCCCCAGCTTTGACAATCGCTTTGAGCAGATTGCGGGCTTTGAGCTTTTTGCCGAGGCGCAGATAAACATTGGCCAAGGCCCATTGGTCGCCTTCAAAGTTTTCGCCAGAACCCATATTGACTACGGTCTCGAGGCTCGTTTGAGCCGCTTCATCATTGCCCTTGGCTAGATAAGCTTGAGCGCGATAATGATGAGCAACTAGATTGAAGGGCTCGGAGAGCAAGACTTCGTCTAATTGCAGGATGGCATCGTCATATTCTTTGGCCTCCAAATGCTTGGCGGCTTTGGCGATCATATCCGTTATGGCCGCAGCGCGCTCCATTTGTCCTTGTTGAATATCTTCTACACTCCTCCTAGGAGCAGTCTCGTAGAGAGGCTCCGCCGTGGTCGTTTGTTTTTGATTCTTAGTTTTACGAAGAGGCTGGGTCGGGGGAAGAGAATTGCCCACTCGCTCATCACCTTGGTATTCGGGGATACTTTCTAGCTTTTCGGCATCAAAGTACTCCACACTGGGCGTACTATCTTGAGAAAACATTTCATCACTGCTGCCGATTGCTATATCATCTTCAAAGTCTTCCAAAGCAATTTCTTCCTCTCGCTCAAATGCTTGCTCGGCCTCCCCGCTTGTCTCGCTCACTTGAGGTACCGCAGGACTGGTAGAGGTGGTCGAGGAAGCTTCCAAACTAGACTCTGCCGGAACAGTAAGCTCATCAACCCCTTCACTAAATCCAGGAGAATTGGCTAGGGTTTCAAGCACTGGTGGAGCAGCATTATTGGCATCTTCCGCTTGATCTCGCCTCTTCACTATGGGTGGTGTTGCTTGGGCAATGGGGGCCTTAAGCGGTTCGGCAGGGGTGATATCACTTTCTTCCTCAATCTCGCTAGGCTGTGCCTTAACGGTCATTGCTGAGTCAGTAAAACCGGCCCCTTCTGCTTTGAGATCTCCTGCTGGCGCACTAGGCTCAGCTACTTGTTCTTGAGCAGTAGCCAAACTTCTTTCTGTATCAGGTCCCATTTGACGGATCACATATACAGTGGTAATCAACAAAGCAATGGCCGCCGCAGCCGTACCGATGTAGGGGAGGAAGTTTTTAGGCGCTATGCGAGATTGACGGCGAACGAGGGCCTCCCGCTTATTGACTTGTCGTTTTATGCTCTGACGAGAATGGTGGGTGATCTTTTGGATACTCCGTTGGAGAACGACAGGATCCTTGATCATTTGCAGACCTTCGATAGCATCAGCCATCATGGGGTCGTCTTCCAACATTGCCTCGATTTGGGCTTTCTCTTCCGCACTAGCTTCCCCACGTAGATAGCGTTGCAGCACTTCCAAACTCGGAAAGGCTCCTCCTTCTATCGACGATATGTCCTTCACTTCACTCATATTAGTCTTCTAGCGGCAAACCGCTCGATGAAATGGACTCCATATGCTTCTTCAGGTTGCGTTTACCATTCTGAATATAGCTTTTGACTTCCTTCATCGTATATCCGGTGGCATCAGATACCTCCTGATAACTTTTTTGTTGTAGATAAAATAATTCCAGACAGGCCCTCTGATGCTCATTGAGCATTTTGAGACCATTTTCCATCAAAACCAGCTGTTCTTCACGCAGCTGAGCATCACTAGGTAGATAGAATTCTTGTTCGCTTTCCATACGGCTGCGCTCTTTTTCCTGCACATTTTCGTTGCGGGTACGCTCGCGTTTTTGCTTTTCGAGCAAAATGAGGCATTGGTTTTTGACCACCGTATGAAGCCAAGGTTTGAATTTGCGGACATTGTATTTGCGCAAATCGACCAGGAGCTTTTCAAAAATCTGCATGGAGACGTCTTCAGCCTCCATCGGGTCTTTGAGATATTTCATACAAACGAGATATACCAAGTGGGTATATCGCTCAAAAAGCTCACCTACCAATTCTGGATCATAGTCCTTTTGGTAGCGCTCGACGAGTTCCTCGTCGTTTAGGCTTTTGATATTGACTCGTTTGCGAAAAAACATCTAGCTCAAAAATATGAAAACATCAGCAGAAATTTGTGGCCTTAAGCAGGAAACGGCTAACTTGTGACTTAATGGACAAGACACTGGCAGAAATGCAAACCGGAGAGAAGGGTAAAATTATTCGGGTGGAGTCCGAAGAAATTCAAATTGCCCTCATGAAACTAGGTATTTTGCCTGGAGATCAGTTTTGGATTAGCAATATTGCTCCTTTGGGGGATCCTATCGCCATTACCATCAATCGGACAAAAGTTGCGCTCCGTCGCCAAGATGCAAATCATGTCATCGTTGAAACCTAAAAACATCTAATGTAGGCTTTGCGATATCCAGTCATAGACTTTCATCATTTCTAATGGGTATCCGTAATTCTGCATTCAACATATATTTATGTGGCCCAAAACCATCGCTCTTGTAGGGAATCCTAACTCAGGTAAGTCTTCCCTCTTCAATCAGCTTACCGGACTGCGACAAAAAGTCGGCAATTATCCTGGGGTAACCGTCGATCGAAAGACCGCCAATGTGTCGTTGGGTAAAGGTAAAAATGCCCGCTTAGTCGATTTACCTGGCACCTACAGCCTGTATCCTGTATCCGAAGATGAACGCATCAGTTGCAATATCTTGCGTGATTCTCAGCACGAGGATTATCCAGATATGGTCATGGTCGTTGCAGATGCTACGCAACTTCGGCGTAGTTTGTTGCTTTGTACCCAAGTCATGGATATGGGATTCCCCTGCATTTTGGTGCTCAATATGATTGACCTAGCGGAGCAAGAGGGTATTCATATCGATGAATCTAAGCTAGCACAAATCCTCAGCATACCAGTGGTCAAAATCTCGGCCTTGAAAGGTGAAGGTATGAAAGCGCTTAAGACGCAAATGCTAAGCGTTCCGCCGAAGGCGAAAAAGCCTATCCTCGAAATCCCAGGAGGCCTAAAACCCGCCATCCAATCTGTCCAAAAAAATCTCAATACAGATAACAGTTATCTCGCTTTTCAAGCCTTGCTGCGACCTGAAGAGTTTAGCCAACTATCCTCCGATACTAGCTCACAACTTGATCTCCCCAATCCTGAAGGACTGGTAACCAATGAGATGCTAGTACGCTACGATAGGATTGATGGTATGCTGAGTCAAGTCTTAGTAGAAAAATCTGATGCTGGCGCTTCCTTTACGCACAAGCTCGACAAAATCTTGTTGCACAAGCTTTGGGGCTATCTGATCTTTGCGCTTTTGCTACTGTTGATTTTTCAGGCGCTTTTTAGCTTCGCCACAACCCCGATGGACTGGATCGAAAATGCCTTTTCTTGGGCGGGCGATGAGTTAAAATCCATCTTGCCTGAGGGTATGTTTACCGATCTTTTGATTGATGGTGTTTGGGCTGGCTTGGGAGGTATTGTCATCTTTATTCCTCAGATCGCCTTTTTGTTTTTCTTCATCGCCGTTTTGGAAGAGAGTGGCTATATGTCGCGAGTAGTCTTTTTGATGGACAGAATCATGCGACCCTTTGGCTTTGGGGGACGCTCCGTGATCCCTTTGATTGGGGGTATGGCCTGCGCAGTACCGTCCATTATGATGGCTCGTAATATTCCAAACAACAAAGAGCGATTGATTACTATCATGGTAACGCCGCTGATGAGCTGCTCAGCGAGAATTCCGGTTTACGTCCTTCTGATTGGTCTTTTTATTTCTGATACGCCGGTACTGGGCATCTTTACGCTACAGGGCTTAACGATGATGGCCTTTTATCTCCTGGGCTTCTTGATGGCCCTAGCGATGGCTTTTGTTTTTAAGAAAATGATGAAATACGAGGCCAGTGGCAGTTTTGTCGCTGAGTTACCCGTCTTCAGGATGCCACGCTGGCGCAACGTATTGATTACGATATATCAAAAAAGTAAAACTTTTGTCACCGAAGCGGGACAGGTCATCATCGTCATTTCGATCATATTGTGGTTTATGTCTTCCTTCGCCCCCGGCGAACGCTTTACTGAAATCGAAGAAAGTTATGCGGCAGAATTGGCCCAAGCACAGGACGATGGGACCAAATTGGATATCGAAACCCAAATCGCAACTGATAAACTAGAGGCTTCTTATGCAGGCATCGTCGGTAAAGCCATCGAACCAGCCATCAGGCCTTTGGGCTTTGACTGGAAGATTGGTATCAGCTTGATCACCTCTTTTGCCGCTCGAGAAGTATTTGTCGGCACCATGGCGACCATTTATAGTCTCGAAGAGCCAGACGCTGAAGACGAATCACAAATGCAAAGTTTACGCGATAAAATGCTCAATCAGACCAATCCAGAAACAGGTGAAAAAGTCTATTCGACAGCGACAGCCTTATCGCTCTTGATCTTTTATGCTTTTGCGATGCAATGTATGAGTACCCTAGCCGTCACCAAAAAAGAAACCGGCGGCTGGAAATGGACGCTGGTGATGCTCGGCTATCTGACAGCTTTGGCTTATCTGGCTTCGCTATTGACCTATCAGATTTTGGCTTAGGCTGCCCGCTTCGCGGAACGCTTGTCTCAAGGAATAAAATGGTATCGATCGATACGATCCGTAGCGACGCAAAATTTTGCGTCGCTACGTTTTTGTAAAACGAAAGATCAATTGATCAGACACAAGCGTTCTGCTCAGCAGTCCTAGCGCTCATAAATCAAGCGCCCTTGCAAATAGGTCGCATCCACTTGGATTCGATTGATCTGGTTGGGATTGATATCAAAAGGATTGCGGTCGAGAATAATGAAATCCGCCTCTTTGCCTACTTCAAGCGAACCGACCTTATCTTCTTGTCGCATCACATAAGCGGCATTGAGGGTATAGGCGCGAATGGCTTCCTCCAAGCTGAGAGCTTGCGGCTCTCTAGTTACGGCATTTTGTAAACCCACAAAAGGGTTAAGTTCGCTCACATCCCAATCGCTGCTCAAGCTGATACGCGCATTGGCCTGACTGAGACTTTGGAGCGGGATAATATTTTGGTTTAAGGCTGGGCCAGTGAGATAGTCATTATCAGACCAGTTTTCGGGCTGGGTAAAATCGCCAGCTACTTGGGCATCAGCCGTAACATTGAGTTGCGCGAAGCGTGTCATGTCTGCTGGATCTACATATTCCACATGAGTAAGGCGATGGCGCCCCTGACTGCTGCCTGCTTGCTCGATGGCATTGAGGGCTTCGTGTACGCCTCGATTGCCGATGGCATGAATGTGAAAGTCAAAGCCGATGCTTTCTAATTCGGCGATATAATCAGCCAGTCGGGTTTCCGTAAAATAGTTTAGCCCTTTGTTGGTCGGAAGGCCAAAGTAGTTGACAATAAAGTCATCGTGCATAGCACAGGTGGTATTATGGACGATACCATCGACATAAACCTTAATTTGATTGATTTTGAGCAGACTGTTTTCATTGTTTTGATACAAGGCCTTGAGGGCCGCAAGCTGGGAAGCATCGTTCTCCGCAGGATAAGCCCAAAGCCCAAGGTTGACCCTAACGGTCAGTTTTCCTTCCTGTGCCACTTTTTGCCAAGTTAGATGATGCTCACGTTTCCAATAAGTGCGGGCATCACAGATAGAGGTAATCCCATACCTCATGAGTTCTGCCAAGGCAGATTGAGTCAGGCCATCGTAGTCTTTTTGAGCGCGCTGGGGCGTGGGAGAAAGAGCTATATCGAGGAGCATATTGCCAGCATTGTCGATCAAAAGGCCATTGGCTTCGCCATCGGCAGCTCGCATGATAATTCCTCCGGGCGGATTGGGTGTATTGTCGTCGATGCCTAGCAAATTCAAGGCTTGAGAGTTGCACCAAATCGAGTGAGAGGTTTGCTCTAAAATGGCGATGGGTCTATTGCTGCTGACTTCATCAATGATCGCCTTGGGCAAACGAGTGGCATTTAGCGGCGCATCTATCCAGTGGCCCCAACCAAGCAGCCAGTCGTCTCCGGGATTAGCCAGATGGGCGGCCTCAATGGCGGGGATGTAGTTTTCTGGATTTTGGATGTTGTCGTTGAGAGTGAACTGAAAATTATCGGTCGCAGCCTCCAGAGGATGCAAATGCACATCATGCAGACCCGGCATTAAAAAAGCGCCTTGCAGGTTGATCATTTCGGCAGAAGCAGGAGCAGCGGCCTGGGCATCAGCGCTACCGCCTACAAATTGGATCACCCCTTCTTTGACATACATTGCCTCTGCCCAAGGCTGGTTGGGGTTGAGGGTGTAGATGTTGGCATTAAACAAAACAAATTCGTCGCCCAGCTGAGGAGTAGGATTATCGCCTTTACAGGCAAAAAGCCAGATCGAAAAGATCAAGATAAATGTGCCAAGTTTAAATTTTGACAGCTTATGCATAGCAATTAGTCTCTATTTAGATAGCGTCTCCCCAGTATTGGCTCCACTATCTACGCATTTTAGGGCTCTTATTTTTAAGGCGCAAACAAAGTTGATCTCCAAACTAAGGACCACCTTAGCAAAGCAGGGGACCATTAATCACCCTATTTACAAGCCATAAAAAGCCACGCCGTTCAGATTTGCAATGAACGAGGCAGCTCTGTTTTGTCAGCTTCTATTCGTCTTCGAGCAAATGATGAATACTATTGCCTAAGTAACTCAAGTTGCTAGTTGCTTGAGTTATTTAGGTGTATTTAATGGTTTGCCAAGCATGAATAAACAAATTTCACCTTCTCAAATCGACGATTCGCTTGAGCTTCCCTCCTTCACTTCGAGCAATCTCTCCATAAGCCAATACACTTACCTGCATATTGAGGCCGATATTTTGTTTGATTTTGTGGGCGAGGGCTTGGCCATACTCCTCTTTGATCGGAATCCCTTCTTGTACTTCGACCTTGACTTCGACACTATCTAGGTTCTGGCTTCGCCGAACGATCAGTTGGTAAAAGGGGCTGAGCTCAGAGATTTGCGGCAGTAATTCTTCGACTTGGGTATGGAAGAGGTTGACCCCTCTAATGATAAGCATATCATCAGCTCGACCCTTGATCGCACTCATTTTGATATGGGTACGTTGGCCATGCGGATCATAATGAAGACTACATATGTCATTGGTCCAATAGCGCAATACTGGGAAGGCTTCTTTAGTCAAGGTGGTCAGGACCAAAACGCCGTCCTGCCCTTGGGCCAAGACGGCTCCTGTATCGGGATCGACTACCTCAGGAAAAAAATGATCCTCCCAAACATAGCTACCCGTCCCTCTTTCTTCGACCGCTTCTTGGGATACACCAGGCCCTATGATCTCACTCAGACCATAGATATTAGTCGCTTGCACTTTTAGGCCCGCTTCGACTTGTTGACGGATGGTTTCGGTCCAAGGTTCTGCGCCTAAAACGGCGAACGCTAATTCGAGCTTCGCCGGATCGATATTGCGCTTGTGAAATTCGTCTGCTAAGGTTTGAGCGTAGGAAGGGGTACAACAAATCACCTGCGGTCCAAAATCTTGCAGCAGCATAATTTGCCGGTCAGTCATACCCCCAGATACCGGAACCACGGTCATGCCTAAGCGTTCCGCGCCAGCGTGAAGCCCTAGACCACCCGTAAAAAGGCCATAGCCATATGCATTGTGGAGCATCATGCCTGGTCGCGCCCCTGCGGCAGCTAGGGAACGAGCGTTGACTTCGGCAAAAAGCTCCAAATCACGCGAAGAATAGCCTACGACCGTGGGCTTACCCGTCGTACCACTCGAGCAATGAATCCGCGCTAGCTCTGAAACAGGCATCGTAAACAACCCAAAGGGATAATGCTGCCTCAGATCATCTTTGTAAGTAAATGGCAGCTTAGCCAGATCAGAGATATGTTTGATTTCGGCGGGCCGAACGCCTCCCTCCTCAAATTTTTGTCGGTAAAAAGGCACCTTTTCGTAGAGGCGACTGACGAGGCTCTGTAAACGTTGGCTTTGCAATTTTCTCAACTCATTGAGCGGCATGCTTTCGAGGGCGGGTTGAAACATCATAGCCCAATATAAAAAAACGACCTCACCCAAGGCGAGGCCGTTGAAAAAAATGTCTTTTTGAGATTAACGACGTTGGAAGATAAACATACCTCCACGGTCATCGGCTTGTCTCAAGGGGGCACCTTGTGGGTTTTGCTGTGTATTGTTGCGTACTTGGTTAGATACCGCATCGATCAACTCGTAAGCAGTTAACTCTGCTTTGTTGTTGGACTTGAGGTAGCTAATCAAATAGCGTGCAAAAGGACTATTTTGTCCGGGCTGACCGTCCCATACCTTTTCGATATCACCAGAAGTAAAGGCCCAACGAGAGCGTGCCTCACGATTGTAGGTGTTGCCTCGGTGAGTGCCAAACATAGAGCCTGAGTAGCAGGCATCAGCAATCAAGAAAGTATTGTGGGCGTCGATTTGACTTACATAATCTCTTACCGTAGAGTTAGGGATAAAGTCAGAAACTTTGTCTTTCCGAGCGTCATACGGTACCCAGTAACCCAGTTCTGTAGAGGTATTGTAAAATCCATGACCCGCATAGTAAACGAGAAGATTGTCCTCAGAACTGATTTGGTTATTGATCTGCTCTAATTTTTCGAGGATATTTTCACGACTAGCTTCTTCGTTGAAGAGCGTGAAAACATTTTGCGGCTCGAACATATAATACTGGGTCAAAGTACGTACGATGTCGTGGCAGTCTTTAACAGCATTGTTGAGGTAAGACCAATGGCGATAATTATTGACCCCAATTACCAACAAATAATTCTCACCTCTAGTCAATGGAGCACTAACGTTGGCAGGGCGTTGAGGCACCTGACGAGGACGAGTACTGGGGGTGGTTGATGGCTGGTTGTAGCTGCTATTGCTGTAATTATTGCTTTTGGACTGAGTCTGAGTCGTAGTTGTATTGTAAGTTACGGCTGCTGGATTTTGATACTCAAGGTAAAAATCGCGATTGCTCAGGTTACCATAAACATCGGCAGCTTCCATCTTGATGGCGATGCGCTTGTCGGTTGGCATCTGCAGTGAAGCTTGGAAATTACCGTTTTTATCTATGCTGATGGGCTGATTATTAATCGTCAAGGATTCTACCCCTGACTGATCAGTCAGACGACCAGAGATATAAGCTCTCTTTTCATTGACCACCGCTAGGTTGCCACTCGTCATTTGTGGTTGGCTCAATGAGATAATAGGACCGAGAATATCAGAGCTCTGCAGTAGAGAGACTCGGTAGTAATCTACTTTCATGGTACGCGTTCCGCCAAGGCGAAAACCTAAACGATCACCAAAAAAGGCCATCTCAGAGGTTTGGTGTATCAGTTCCTCACTAATGAAGAAGTGCCATTGATCTTTGACTTTGCGAAGCGTCAACGTGCGAGATTCATCAGCAGAATAACGACGGCGTGTTTGGCCGCTGTTGAGAATCTTATCAGTACCGTGATGGTGGATAGAAATTTCGTAATTGCCATAAACATCCGTGATAAAGCGGAAGTGAGAGTTACGTTGGTCGCCGCCAAAAGCCATACCGGCCATGGTATAGGAGAATCCTTCTCCAAAGCGAAACTTCATCTCAATTTCGTAATCATCTTTGGTGTCTATTGGTTGGTTGGAGAGTTTGTAAACGGGTTTGTGCCCGTAAGAGATAATGTAAAACTCACCGTTGTAAACCTTTTCTTGGCGCTCAACTGCGCTACGGTTGACGGGAAAAGCGCCACCATCAGCAGAAAAATCTTCATATAGAATATCTGCTTTATCGTGGGCAGGAATGCCATTGTATCTGTCGGCTTTCCAAGTAGTCTGGGAAAAGGCACTTGCTGCAAAAAGCAGAAGAGACAAAGTTAGGAAGTAACGATAGAATGCTCTGTTTGAACTCATGACGAATGGGCTTGTGCAATAGTCAAAAGCGTTAAGTTTGTTTCAGTACTCTTCAATCTTGAGATTTGAGGTAAACCTAATGGTTTTGACTTTCAGGTATTTAGGTTCGAAAGGTTATTACTACTTTCTCAAAGTAAATACCTAAAAGTGAATTGTCTCCAATCAAGATTTTCAGAAACCTAACATCAAAAATCAGCGGCATGTAAGTAATGCCATGGTATCGACACCATCCGCAAAATCATCGATTGCGGGTATCTGCGTAGTACCAAAAGGAGTTTCTGTGCCTACAATACATTGTAGGCGATCGCGGTGAGAAGCAAGTATTGTCTCTATTTCCGCCCTATCTTCCACCCTTAAGAGGTTCAAAACGCCCATAGATGCATATTTCAAGGCATTTACTGCCTGCATCAGGATAACACCCCCATCGATAAATGATGCGCCTAGCATCTTTATCCTGTGTCTTTCGTGCAAAACTCGTTCCAAATAATGCGGATTTAAGTGCTGCAGCGAATATTGTTGCAAAGAACTTGTCCAAGCCGTTAAGTCGAAAGATTTTGTCAGAATCAGTGTACTAACATTGCGACAGCCTAGACCATTATATAACAGCACATCCTCAGTTAACTTATCTAGCTGGCTTTGAGTTGTTTGCTCATCTAAGAGGGCAACCGAAAAGCGATTTTGTCTGATGAGTTGGGGAATATCTCTGTAGCGACTTTTCAAGTAACGCGCAGTATTGTTACTACCCGTTGCGATGAGAAAATCAATCTCTGGAAGCTCAATTACCAAATGTAGCTTTTGGGCTAAAGCTGGTAAATATTGTGTCCAAAGTGCGACAACCCACTCCATCAAAGCGCTGTCTTGGTGTGAAGCTTTGACAAATACTTGATGACCACTCAATACCCCGATCAATAAATCATGAAATCCTACTAAGGGTAAATTACCTGCTGTAATGATTCCAATTTTTTGTGATTGGTCAGGACGTTGAGGATAAGCTGATAAAAATGTTTCGAGTTGATTGGCTTGTAGCCAACTTTTAATACCTTCCAAACTGCGCGCTATATAATAAGGTGTGTACCATGGATTATCCGCGAGGGCTTGCGCAAGCACTGCCGCTGGAATAGATTCCAGGGAGAGGTCCTCCGCCAAGCGGTAGAGGCTCTGAGATAATTCATGTTCTGCAATAGCGTACGACATGGATGATTCGAAAATCCAAAACAAATATACTGACAATTCCTGTCATAAAAGAACGAACTCTTTTGTTTTTACTCTCTCGATCTCACCTTGTCTTTTGTTGGGAGGGTCTAGTCCTTCATTTTGATTATGCTAGTTGGAAGGAAAAAGACTCACAAACATCTACGATAACACAATAATTAGGTTATTACACTACACAAACACAACAAAAAACAAGCTCAAGCATATGTAATTCAACAATTTTGTAAACGACTGATTTTCTGGTGTTTACATGTAGACGTTTAGGGCATTTATTTTGCACTATCTTTTTTTACCAATAGCTTTGTCGAACAATCCGCCTTTTGCATTGGTTAGCTGAAATAATTGCTATAATTTTGAATCCAATAAAACATAATAGGTCTTATGGCTATAATGATAACTGACGAATGCATTAATTGCGGGGCATGTGAACCGGAATGCCCAAATAATGCTATTTATGAACCAGGTGTCAGCTGGAAGTTTTCCGATGGCACAGATCTAAGTGGTTCTCTTACTGCTCCCTCAGGAACAGAAGCTGACGCGGATGAAGAACATGATCCTGTCTCTGACGATGTATATTATATTGTAACTGATAAGTGTACCGAATGTATGGGTTTCCATGAGGAACCACAATGTGCTGCCGTTTGTCCAGTAGATTGCTGTGTGCCTGACCCAGACAATGAAGAGACGGAAGATACGCTTTTAGAAAAGAAAGCTTGGATGCACTTGTAGGCATCTCTTGAGTATTTAGTAGTCAGTACATAGTATCAAGACTTCAATTAACCATCTTTATACTCAGTACTCTCTACTTAATACCCCTCACAATATTTAAGGCAAAGGGAGAATGTAAATCGGAGCTAGCTCCGTACTTTTACATTCTCCTTTTGTATTGATAGCAATTGATTCTCTTATGTTGGAAGCTGCCATCAGAGACAAATATCAGCCGGTCATCGGGCTGGAAGTACATATCCAATTGGCGAGCGATAGCAAACTATTTGCCATCGAAGATTTTGCCTTTGGGAGTGAACCCAATACGCATCTCTCGCCCATCACCTTTGCGCATCCCGGGGCTTTGCCCTCGCTTAACAAGCGCTGCATCGAATTTGCCGTCAAGCTCGGCTTGGCCGTAGGCTCCGAAATCAATACCCATACCTACTTCGATCGCAAAAATTATTTCTACCCAGATCTTCCCAAAGGCTATCAGATGTCCCAAGATCGGGAACCCATCTGTAAAGGAGGAAGTCTGCGGATTCGTACCGCTAAAGGAGATTATCATACCATCAAAATCCATCACCTCCATCTAGAAGAAGATGCCGGTAAGTCGGTGCACGATCAAAGCCCCAAGGAATCCTTTATTGACCTCAACCGCGCAGGGGTAGGCTTGATCGAACTGGTAACAGAGCCGGATTTGCGTTCTTCGGAGGAGGCCGCTGCTTTCATGGCCGAAATCCGTAGGCTGGTACGTTATCTAGGCGTTGGTGATGGCGATATGGAAAAAGGCAATCTCCGCTGCGATGCCAATGTCTCAGTCATGCTCAAAGAGGCAACTGAATATGGCACTCGCGCCGAAATCAAAAACATGAACTCCATGTCCTTTCTCGAAAAGGCCGTGGTCTACGAAATAGAGCGCCAAATCAAGCTCATCGAATCAGGCGGCACCGTGATCCAAGAGACGCGGACCTGGGATGTGGAAAACGAACGCAGCCTTTCTCTGCGCGATAAAGAAAGCGCGGATGATTACCGCTACTTTCCAGAGCCCGATTTGTTGCCCGTACAAATCAGTCAGGAAGAGATCGAGGCCATCAGCCAAGAAATCCCCGAATTACCCTTGGCGCGCTTTGATCGCTATCACAAAGAATACGGTATCTCTGAAAATGAGGCTTGGTCGCTCGTCGAGCAGCGTGCAGACTCTGATTATTTTGAAGCCCTCCATCGGGCAACGACAGACCCTCGCCTCGCGGCTAATTGGTTTATGGGGCCGATCCGCTCTTATCTCAATGAGCATCAGCTCGAGATTACCGATTTTCCTTTGCGCCCCGCGCAACTCTTAGACCTCATCAATTTGATGCAAGAGGGTCAGGTCAATCGGCAGGCCGCTACGGGTCCATTGTTCAAGGCTTTTGTCGCAGATCCAGAGGCAAACGTTCTGCGAATAGCAGAAAATCTCAACCTCATCATCAACAACGATAGTGGAGAACTGGAAAAATATATGGAGGAAATCATGACCCAGCACCCTAAGGAGGTGTCTCTATATAGAGGCGGCAAGAAAAAACTGATGGGCTTTTTTGTCGGGCAGATGATGCGTAAGCTCCAAGGTAAGGGCGATCCCAAGGTAGTCAATCAAATCGTACGCGAAAAGTTGGATAATTGGGATAATTAGGCAGATTCTGCTAAATTCAGACCTCAAAAAGTAGAGAGTAGAAAGTATTCAGTAGTAAGATCTAAAATTAATTTAGACGAGCTGTATTCCTTGATTTTCAATCTACTAGCTACTATTTACTAAATACTTTTAGTCGAGATAAAGAAATGGACGAAAGCGTACAATCTGTAATAGAGGAAGCCGAAATGGGCATGGATGCCTCTATCGAGCATTTAGTTTCGGAACTGCAAAAAATCCGTGCTGGCAAAGCTTCTCCCGCCATGTTGGAAGGAGTGAAAGTGGATTATTATGGTTCGATGGTACCAGTCTCTCAGGTGGCAAATGTCTCAGCTGCAGATGCTCGTATGTTGACCGTTACCCCTTGGGAAAAAAATATGATTCCCGTGATCGAAAAAGCGATCCGTGATGCTAACCTTGGTCTCAATCCAGGTAGCGATGGAGATATGGTGCGTGTGCCGATTCCAGCCTTGACCGAAGAGCGTCGCAAGGATTTGGTAAAGCAAGCCAAGAGCGCCGGTGAAAATACCCGCATCTCTATCCGGAGTACACGTCAATCTGCTAATACAAGCTTGAAAAAACTCAAAGATTCTGGTACCTCAGAGGACATGGTCAAGGACGGTGAAAATAGTGTGCAGGAACTGACCAATAAATTCAACGGCAAGGTTGAAGATATTTTGAAAGTAAAAGAAAAGGAAATTATGACCGTCTAGGCGGCATTTTGGGCCTTTGATAATGTATATCCCAAAGTCTATCTGCAAGAAGCGGGTGGGTTTTGGGATTTTTTCTAGCTTTGCGGCATGCGTCAATATATCTCACTTTTTCTCAATGGTTTGGCTATGGGAGCCGCCAATGTGATTCCCGGCGTATCGGGAGGTACGATTGCTCTGATCACCGGTATTTATGAGCGCCTGATCAAAGCGGTCAAATCTATCGATATGGGGGCGATCCAGCTTTTGCTCAAAGGCAAAATCAAGGACTTTTGGGAGCATATTGACGGCACCTTCCTGACCTTGATCTTTGCGGGTGTAGGCGTGAGTTTGGTCTCATTGGCTAAGCTATTCAAATTTATGATGGAAGATGAAATCTACGCCATTTGGCTGATGGCCTTCTTCTTTGGTCTGATCATCATGTCGATCTTCTCGGTCGGACGCACCGTAAGCAAATGGTCAGCGGGGCCAATCATCGCCCTTTTAGTAGGCCTTGGCGTAGCCGTGAGTATCGCGCTTTTGACTCCTGCATCGGAGAACGAGGCTATCTGGTATCTCTTGATCTGCGGGGTCATTGCCATGTGTAGTATGATTTTACCGGGCCTTTCGGGCTCATTTGTCCTCATCATCCTCGGCAACTACAAACTGATCATGCTTGACGCAGTCAGTGAATTCAATCTCAAAATTTTAATTCCGGTAGCCATCGGTGCAGCAGGCGGGCTTTTGGCCTTCTCTCGTATTTTAGCTTGGGTATTTGAACGCTATCGTGATGTTACCATTGCTTCGATGACCGGATTTATTCTCGGTTCTCTCGCGATCATTTGGCCTTGGAAAAACGAAATCCCGCTCCGCGACGATGCAGGCGAGATTATCCTCAAGCGCGGCAAAGAAATCGTCAGCGGCTTCGAATGGTTTATCCCTGATTTTAGCGACAGCAATACCTTGATTGCCCTCGCCTTTGCGGTGATCGGCGGTGTAGCCCTCTGGGGATTGGAAAAATCAGCTGCCGGTTTGGCCAAGCCGTAGGTATAGCATATGCCGCAGCTTACTTATTTGCCAACTCAATGGCGATTTGGGCCGCTAGGCGCGCATTATTTTTGACCAACTCAATATTGGAAAAGAGGCTATTGCCTTCGGTAAGTTCCTTGATGCGACCGAGGAGGTAAGGCGTCAACTCTTTGCCGGTGATATTGCGGGCTTCGGCTTCCCGCAAAGCGCGAGAGATCACGTCTTCTATGGCCTCAGGGTCCATGGCAAACTCGCTTGGGATTGGATTGGCAAGTAAAACACCTTGCTCAAAACCAAGGCTCCACTGGGTATGCAGCATCTGAGCGATTTCGGCTGGGGTATCGAGTCTAGAGGGGGCTTTGATGCCGCTGCGATCCGTATAAAAAGCCGGAAACTCATCCGTCCCAACTCCCACGACTGGCACGCCCATGGTCTCGAGATACTCTAGGGTCAAGCGCAGATCGAGAATAGATTTTGCACCTGCCGAAACCACTGCCACTGGCGTCCGGGCTAGTTCTTGCAGGTCTGCGGAGATGTCAAAAGTTTCAGATGCACCACGGTGAACGCCTCCAATGCCGCCAGTGGCGAAAATTTGGATACCGGCCATATTGGCGCCAATCATGGTCGCAGCCACTGTGGTAGCAGCACTTTCTCCTTTGGAGAGAATCAAACCAAAATCGCGACGACTGGCTTTGTGGACTTCTGGGTGAGAAGCCAAGTATTCTAATTCGTCGGGACCTAGACCGATGCGTACCTTGCCCTGCAAGATGGTGATAGTCGCGGGAATGGCTCCGGTCTCCCGGATAATGCCTTCCAGCGTTTCGGCCGTTTTCTTGTTTTGGGGATAAGGCATCCCATGGGCGATGATGGTAGATTCGAGCGCTACGATGGGTTCGCCATTGGCAATGGCGGCTTTGAGTTCGTGGGTGTATTCGAGAAAGGACATGGCACGAAATTACAACAAGTCCTGAAGTTTCTCTAAGCTAAGATCAGCGCTGACGTTGCGATCGGTCTGAATAGTCAAAGCAGCACAGGCCTGCCCCCATCGGATACTCGTCTCCCAATTGTGTTGATAATAGAGTCCCGCCACGAGTCCGGCCAAGAAAGCATCCCCCGCTCCGGTGCTATCGACGACTTTATCCACGCTAAAGCTGGGGAAAAGTTGTTCTATTTCCCCCATTTTGGAGATACAGCCTTCCTCTCCACAGCTTATCAACAGTTTATCCACAGGTCGAGTGATTTGTTCTGCCTCAGGGCGATTAGGGGTGGCAATGGCGATATCGCCTTGGAGGGCATTGAGTTTGGCGGTGAATTGAATGGTAACGGGATCGATGATGAAAGGAATCTGCCGTTGATTGGCCTCTGTCAATAGATATTGCAATACCTCCACGGATAGATTGGCGTCTACCACTAAATAGGCCGCATCGAATAAGCGTTCCGCGCAGCGGGCCAAATCCTCTACCCGCAACTGCTCCGTAATGGAGAGCTCCGTCACCGAAACCCATAGGTCGCCATCCTCCTGCAAAATATTGAGATCAACTGCAGTCCGTCCCCCTGCTTGGGTGATGACGCTAGACATATCAATGCCCATATTTTGGCCATCCTTGAGCAAGCGTTCCCCGAAGGGATCGTCCCCTACAATCCCGTACATACTCACTGGTATGCTAAGGCGGGCAAGGTTCTCGGCAATGTTGCGCCCTACCCCACCGGGCGTATATGTGATCTGCCCAGCGTTGGAATTATGCAAAAGGGCCCCCGCAAATGGGAGACCCTTGATATCCATGATGATGCCGCCAACTACACTAATTCGCGACATAGATTTTATAGCTGTATTCGACCGTTTGCTCTTCTCCCGCTTTGAGTTTGAGTTCCCAACAGACGTCGGTGGTCGCATTGAGATTGCGGTTGAGATTGACGCGGATGGCCTGCAACCAATCGGGATTGGATTGATCGAGATTGCCAGTAATGGTCCGGCGCACATTGAGATCGATGGCCTTGTTTTTATAGTTTTTGACCGAAACCGTGCCTTTGACCGTAATCAGGTCGTAATTAATTTTGCCTTCCTTCTTGACGTTTTCCTCCACTTCGGCTTCTTCTTCTTGGAAGGAAACCCGCACATCCGGAGCGGTGGTGATTTTGAGATAAGTCTCTCCCCCAACAGGCGTATACTTGAGTTGATCCTGGCTGATCGGATTGGTGGTCCCATCGACGATGCGGCTGACAAAAGCGGCGCCAGTAGTAAAGGGTTGATCGGTATTGTTTTGCAGTTTGAGCTTATGGGTGACCTCTGAGTATTTTTCTTCCGCACTTAGCGAACGATAATATCCGGCGCTAGCGCTATTGCTGGGAAGCTGGCATTCGTAAACGTGCGCCACCGGAATCTCAGCGGTCAAGATGTTGTAAGAAGCGCGGCCTCCTTTGGGCAGGGTGATATCGTCGAGGCGATAGAAATAGAGGTCTTCGAGTGAGCTCCCTTCCGCACTTTGATTGATCGGCATCGGCTCAAAAGTGGCTCCCATCGGGCCATCGGAGGCATAACCGACTACCTGAGAATTGCTTGTTATAGCATTAAAATCAAAGCCAGACGAGTTGCTATTCCCGATCATTCGCATCATTTGGGAAATACTAACATTACTCACTAGCGGCGTTTCCCCTGATTGGGAATAGCGGAAATTAGGCACTCCTACCACAAAATTGATGCTGGCCTCTTCTAAATCCTCCGCATCATTGACGATTTCGGCGCGGAAAGTAATGCGGGCTTTGTCTTCTTCATCGAGCTCGAGGATGTAGGAAGGAAACCAAGCGATGCCTCTTTGGAGATACATCATTTCTAGGTCTTGGCGCGACTTAGCACGAGGGAAATCTAACAGCAGGCTGTTTTGGACCTTTTTGCTTTCGAAAGTGGTCTGAGGTTCGTCAAAAAACTGCAGTAAAGTGACACTATCTGTTTGTATCGGCATCCAGACATCATTGTGCTTTAATACGAGCATCTGATCGTCGGCAGAAAGAATGACTCCATCATACCAGGTGTCATTACTTTGTACTCGGACCCTTTTGCCAATATTATTTTTGGGTAAGTCCGCGAGGCGATTATAAATGTCAGTAGAGCGAATGGTATCCTGTACTCTTCTGATGATATAATTGCTTTGACCGGGGGCATGAAACCAAAAGGAGCCATAAAGCGGCTTGGGCATATCGGCCTCGGCAATGCGAAAGCTTTTTTCGAGCAGGGGGACTTCCCCCGAACGGACGAAAAAAGCAGTACCATCTTTAAAAATGGAAACTGTATGGGTTTTGAGAGGGCTTTGGGCAAACAGTATGCTGGTGGTGGCGGTTAGGCATAGAAGCAGACTGCTAAGAATTTTTTTCATCGGATTGCTTATTGTGATTCGATAAAGTACGAAAGGGAATCCTTATTTTTGCACTATGAAATTACTGTATCTTACTGAAGTCAATTTACGTGATCGTCTCTTTGTGCGGGATATGATCCATAATTTTAAGCTCGCGGAGAAGGCAATTTTGATTCACGACACTTTTGGCGGAACAGTTTCTGATACTCGCTTTGTGACAAAACGCTTGTCGGCTTTGATGAGCGAAACGATGATCTATAATAATGCCTTTTCAGGAGATCAGCGTAATTTTTTCTCCAGAAATGAGGCTGGACTCCTGCAACTGAACGTTTCACTGGTGGAAAAGCTACTTTCACCCTTGCAAGTATTGATTTTGGGACCGGTGATCGCAGAAGAAGGAAAAGCGGTTTTGGCCGATCCTATCGAGATGGTACAGCTAGTACGCAATGAACTCGAGATCAGCGAGACCATCGTTTTTACGGCCAACCCCATGTCTCCTTTGGGAGCCAAGCAATTGACCATCGATACCTCAGAAGATGTAACCGAATGGCTCAAATCTTACGAGGAAGAAAAGGCCTCACTTGAACTGGCTCATGAACTGAGACCGGCCCGAATCGCCTCACCGATGACCTATAGTGCGTGATACTCAAATCTGAAGGCATTGTCCTCCGTACCCTAAAGCATCAAGATTCTAACTTGATCGCGACCCTATATACTAAGGAGTATGGGATCAGGTCCTTCATTATAAAAAGCTATCGCTCTAGTCGCAGCCGAGGTCGGCACTCTTACTTTCAACCACTTTCGATTGTCGATATCGTCTTCTTGCAAAAGGACAATCGTTCTTTGCAAAAGATCAGCGAAAGCAAGATTAGCGTTCTCCTACAGGAGGCTCAAACCGATCCTGTCAAAATGTCGATAGGACTGGCCATGATGGAGATCTTTTATGATACCGTCAAAGAGGAGGAAGCCAATCTGCAGCTCTATACTTTTTTGCGACACACCATCCTCTATCTAGATCAGAGTGAACGCAAACTGGTCAACATCTTCATCTATTTTTTGATGCAGCTTACGGCTTTTTTGGGCTTCTCGCCTAACGATAAGGCTGGGCTAAGCGGGGGAGTACATTTTGACATACGATTGGGTACGTTCAGCGAAGCTGGCCAAAACCCAGACCCGATCGCAAAACTACTTTTGCGTTTTTATCGCAGCCAACTACAAGATTGTCAGGAGATTACTTTTTCAACGGTCGAAAAGCGCCACATAATTCGGACACTTTTTGACTATTACGAAGCACATGTCGAAGGATTTAAATATCCCCAAACCCTCCGCGTCTTTAGCGAAGTGTTTGGGGGATAGTATTAAAGTATCGGGATGGTGAGGCCGAGTTTGAAACTAATCGGTAAGGTTTCTCTCAGCTCATTATTAAATCTAAAGGCAAAATCATTATCAGTACCAGAGGGATAATCAGGTAGCTCATATTTAAACTCTAAAGCGGAAAATAGAAGCACATTATTGCCTAAAAACCAATTAAGACCGTAGGTTATGCTGCCTGCCAAGGTTTTGAGTCTTACCTCCTCCACTTCAAGCTCATCTAGAATGGTATAAGTGTTGCGTGAAACGCCTACTTGAAAAAAAGTACCTAAAGGCGCGATCGCGCCGAAATTGAAAAAGTACCTTCTAAGGAAAATACCATAGCCATATCCGGTAAACTGACCATTAATGGTGCGGCTAGTAATAGGAGATTCCCACTGAAAATCTTCGTCATTGAGTTGCGTATAAGCTCTAAGCCCAAAGCTGTAGGATCGGTTGATGGTTTTTTCTATATCGATATTGGCCGTCAACACATTATTCATGATTTGATCATTGTCACCTATGTAGATGCCGCTAATGTGAGGGGTGATCAATAGGGTTTTGCCTTTGAAGCCCTGCCCCCATACAATGATGGGTAGAAGCAGGCAGAATAGGCATATATATCGTTTTGACATTATTTCTTGGCTTTTTTGATTTGGTGGAGTTGGTAGTGCAGATTGGTTTCGATCACAGCTGGAGTGGCGCGCATGTTCATCTCATTGAGCATAATTGCTTCAGTGGATTCATCGGTGAGGTCATACATGATGCCATAAGTGTAGCTGGTTTCTTCGGGTTTGACCAAGATATAAATGGCTAGTGGGGCCGTGTATACCAGGGCTGCTGCGCAACAAGCGTAAAGGTAATCTTCGCCATCCTTGGTTTCGCGTAGCGAAAGCACTCCCGTATGGAAGAAGTAAGGCGTACCATATTTTTCTTGCAACGCAAAGATTTCTCCAAAGCTGCTGCTGACCATACGGTCAACTTCCTGATTTAATTTCTCCTTATGCCAGCGATTGAGCAGCTCAATTTCATTCCAATAATCAGCAGATATATCCTTACCCGATATCTTGCTATCCAAAATGGTGATGTCCAGATCAAGTTTATCGGCAGAGCGTTCTAGCATCTCCTTGATTTCGATCTGCTGCTGCTCGGAACTAACCAATTGGGTGGCTTGTTCTTTACGTTGGTCGGTACGGAGGTAAAGGGGATCAAAGATGACAATTTTATCTATGCCCAGTCTGTAGCCCTTTTTGGTAATATCTTTTTGCCAGCTGTTGACAAAGTTGCGGCCCTCACGGCTGCCAAAAAAGTCTTCTCTTTGCTTGAGACGATCGTAGCGACGAGTCGCTTCTTCCCAAATTTCAGTTAGGCCATTGTCTTTACGACTCTCGGCGGTGCGTTCTTCGAAGAAGTCCGTCAAACCCGCATCCTCTTCTAGATATTGCACATCAATCAGGAGGTCGGTCAAAATCGCTTTACGATGAATATCTGCTTTATCCTCTTGGTAGATCTGATAATTGTAATCAAAGGCCAACCACAACATATCGTTCATATCAAATCGGCGCAGACGCTTATATAGGTCCGAGCCGGGGATGTTGCGATCGATGACATACTCAAAGATTTTGGGATAAGTCTCGCCCTCAAATCTGTACTTGGAAATCCCATATAAGGCTTTGCCGATCATGTCGTCGAGATAGGGAGAAGTTTCTCCTTCTTGCTTGAGCACCAAGGCTTGGTATAGGGCATCGAAATAAGCCGAGTTTTGTAAAAAGAGCACACAGCTCTCAAACTGAGCGACTGTCCGTAGGTTGGTAAAGCGGGCGGGAGAAACGAGAAATAAGCTTTTGTCATCTGATTTAGAAAAGCGCTTAACTTCATTTTCGATGATTTTTTTGCGCTCAGAAGCAGCCGGGTGCGTATCGTATTCATCGTATTCTGGCTCCTCTTCTTCAGAGTCGACAATGGCTTTTTCTTCATTTTCAGACTCTAGATCTGCAATCTCATCCGGTTTTTCAACCGGTCTTAGGCCTCCTGCCTCTTCTTCCTCATCCGTTTCTTCTTCATCTTCAAAGCCAGTGATAAAGCTTGATTCTTCCTCTGAACCAGTCTCAGATTTTTTCTTTTCCTTGGGAAAAAGGTTTTTCTCGATCAGCGCCATCATCGTACTGTCGTTGCGAAAGCTTTCTGGCCAAAGGCTAGAATAAGTAACCAGCGGAGATTGGGGTTCGCCGGCAGTCTCAAGCAAAGAAAATACCTCAGCGATATTGTCGAAGGAATAGCCTGTCTTGAGATAAAGTTTGAGGCCCTCAATATCGGCTTCAGTTTCATTTTCGCGAGAATAAGCGCTACGGGTGAGCAGGCGGTCAGAGATCGATTGCTTGCGATACTCTCCCCTACCGTATTGCAAGTCTTTGGTTTTGAGATAGATGGCTTGATTATGCTCAAGCATAAGGTGAGCAATCTCATGACAAAGGATAAAGGCCAATTGGGCCTCAGTGTCTAAGCGGGCGATCAAGCCGGTGTTGACCAAAATGACTCCTCTTTGATGAGCAAAAGCGTTCGCCACGGGCGACTTCACCACAAAGACGCTCAACTTTTTGCGAAAAGCGGGTTGATCTTTGAGGATCTCATCGACCACATCATTGACATAATTACCGATCGGATCATTGTACAGTACCTGCCCACTGCGCAATAGCTCATCGAGCGCATAATTGGTTTCTAGATAAAAGTTTTCGAGGTCCTTTTGGGTGGTGCTGTTGCGGGTTTGCTTAGAAATCCCGGCTTGTTGGTTGGCAACTTGTTCAAAGGTAGTCGTGCGAAACTCCTTGGGTAAGGTGCCAGAAGACTTTAGAGGTTCATAGTTTTGGAGATCCTGAGCAGGAAGGATGGATGCTCCAATGATGCTCCAGACGAGGAAGCAGTACTTAAGTGTTTTCATTAAAATTGGTTTATGCTAAAAAATATACACCACTAATTTAGAGCTAAAGCCGCTTTAATAAAAAAAGCCCCTATGAAATGAATCATAGGGGCCCATCATCTGTGTCAGATATGATTAATGTCGATCCTGTGCATCGTGCTTCTGACGAGCTATATTGACACTGGCGCGCTTTTGCTTGGAGTGAATGATGACACGCTCGCGTGGGGTAACGACTCCGTCAGCTTTGGCGCGGCGCTTGGTGCGTTGGACGTTGGCCTGTTGGGCTTGGAGATTGCGAGCCTCACGGCGGGTGAGTTCTCCTGACTGCACACCTTGCTTGATGCGTTTTTGCTGCTGTACCTGTGTCTTGCTAACCTTTGGGGTGGCCGGACTTTGAGCCGACACGCTAACGAACAATCCCATAAAGGCGAGGGTGAATACGAGATAAATGGCTTTCATTTTCTTAACGTTGTTTGTTGTTGTTGTTGAACACCCTTTTGACTCCTCCCCTAGCCCGAGGTTTAATGCAGCCATAAAAAAAAATCATTTTTTTGGCGGAGCCTATTTTGAAAGCAGCTGTTTCTTAAGGAGATCAAAATTTAGGCTGGGGTTTTTATTGCTGATAATCAATTGATTACCCTCAATCTGCACCCAAGTAGTATTGATCCCACTTGCAATGTGATTTTGTCCGAGATTTGGTAGAGAATTTATTGCTTCCCAAGCCTTGGGGCTCAATTCGATGGTGCTAATAGCAGTCATTGGCTGGACTTGCAGTCGATCACTGTTGATTTCCAAGGGGATTCCGACTAACATCTTTTGAATCCAATCTGCCTTGACTGATTCGTTGAGAGCGGGGGCAAAAAACTCCTCTTTGAGCTTGACATCATTTCGGTATTGCAGTTGGATGTTTGCTTCCTCCACTTCGATTTGGATCCATTCGATATCCCAAATATAGCAACCAGTATTGATTTTGAGGAGGTGGATGGTTTGGGTTTCTCCCTGCGGGGAACGCTCAGACTTAGCGTTCGGCGAATAAGCCGTAAGCCCCAAAAGAAGGCTCAGATAGATGATTTTCATGTTTTTGCTGTTTACTTAACCCTGTTATAAATTTTAACATTAAGTTATAAATACTACTTCCTTTAAAATAGAAAGAGCTTATCAACCAACTTTTTCCATAAGGTCCTTCCCTATCCTTATTTGAGTATAGCCCGCTTTTAGGGCTGAGTGAAAAGCTAATTCATGACGTCAAATCAAATATTTCGGTTATTCAAAATGATAATCCTTTTCTCATTCCGGTAAATCTAACATATCTACATTTATCTATAAAACTGGATATCAAGTGGTTGTAAGTGGTTCGGTTTTACGGAATAGTTGTTGGGCAGCTAGTTTGACACGCAAACATTCAAACCCTTAGCTCTTGCTATTATGAAAAACTTTACGATCTCACTGATCATAGCGATCTTTTTATCGCTATTGTTAGCAGTATGTAATGATGATGAAGCAGCCCATCTGAGGAATAGAAACCGACTACTCAAGCTTCAGGCCCAAGGTCAAGATTCTACCATACAGGAATTTTTGGTCTTTTTTGATGCCTTTGAGGGGAACCTCAATATGATCATGGAAAAGGAAAATCTTCTGACTTTAGAGGATATAGACCCTGAGTTGAGCCCTGATCAAAAAGAAAAGATTCTCACCGACTTACAAATTATCAACGACCTGCTAGACCAAAACCAAATCCTGATCAAAAAGCTCAAGCAGCAAGTGAGTGCAAATCAGGGGAAACTGTCTCAATTTGAGTTTTTGATCGATAGTTTACATTCCGATTTGAGAATCCGCAAGCGAGACCAATACTTAAAGCAAAGCGCTATCGTTGAACTTAGTCAACAACAACATGCGCAAAACCAACAAATGGATAGTCTCGAAACCCTCAATCAACGATTACTCTCTCTTTCGCGCGTACAGGCAGAAGTGATCGCCGAACAGGAATCAAGCATTTATCAAAAAGAGGACACTATCCGTCAAAAAGATGAGGCACTCAAAAGAGCCTATTATATCGTAGGTTCAGAAAAAGAATTACTCAGCAAAAAAATCATCAAAAAAGGGGGGGTAATTCTCGGCCTTGGTCGCAAATATAAAGTGATACCCGAATTGGACAAATCAGCACTAACCCCCGTCAATATCACCGAATTTGAAGGAATGTGGGTAGCCAGCAACAAAGTTCGCCTAGCGAGTCAGCATCCTATCGACTCCTATCACTTTCATGAAATCAACGAAGACAACATGAGGAGTCTGCAAATCATAGATTCGGAACGATTTTGGTCTATGAGTAAATACCTCGTGGTCGTATTTCCCTAACACATTAAGGAACGACTTCCGCGAATACAGTCTCGCTAATATCGTTCTTTTGTCGAAATCTAATGTAAACCCCAAACCAAGAGACTGCTGCCCGTTCACTGAGTGAGCGGGCTTTTTTTTGACTGCTGCGCAGAACGCTTATCCTAAGCACGCGCCAAGGCAGTGCCTTGGCGCTCAACAATCATCCATTTGCAATAATGTAGGGACGCAATCCCGAAAGCTTTTGCGGATGCGTCCCTACGGATTGTATCGATCGATACCTTATACAAGCGTTCCGCGCAGCGGGCCCTATGAAAAAAGTAAGTGTTAGAAATAACAGATTCAACGCTTGAAAACTAAAACAGGCGGCTGTAATTTTCGAATGTAGAATATTTTTTTGAACAAATATTCATAATAAAATTTTGCTGGCTTCATCGGGCTGTTCCCCTTTTGTAGAACAGACAAAATCCTCATGTCCTTACAGCAGCATCGACTTTCACTAAAGAAGATTTAAAACCATCAATCCAACCACAATGAAGGCATTTACGATCAAATTTAAGTCGTACGGTTTAACCGCCATGCTCGTTTTCATGAGCAGCTTTTGGCTCTTTCAAGAATCTCTTGCTCAAACTACCTACACCTTTCCAGTTCCCAATACTCCTATCTCAGCCTATGGTGCACTACCTAGTTCTGGAGCAGATGGCATTAGCCCTTTTACCTTTACGGCAACGGGGACTGGCAATGGTTCATTGAGTGCATTCGGAGGGGAACTAATTGTAGCTTCAGTAAGTACCTCTTCCTCGGATTATATGATGTCAGTGGTAAGAACGGATGCAGCAGATTTTGATTTGGAGTCATTTACCATTGAAAATTCTTTTGGCTATGCATCAGCTACAGTCAATGTAACAGGTAGGAAGGATGGTGCTGATGTATCGGGAGCGACTTACAGTACTTCAATGCCAGGAAATGGCTCAACCAAGCTTGTTGATTTATCATCAGATGATGACTTTAATGATTTAGATGAATTCAGAATCACCTTTTCCGGTACTGTAGGCTCTTCATGGGGATTTCATAATATTACCGCCGGACCAGCTAGTCCTTTACCGATTAGTCTTGCAGACTTTCAGGCTCATCGCCTTGATGAAAACATCCAACTCAATTGGTCCACCTTCAGCGAGCAAAACAATCTAGGCTTTGAAATCGAGCAAAGTATCGATGGAGAAAGCTTTGAGCAGATAGGTTTCGTAGCAGGAGCAGGCAATTCAAGTGTTGAGCAGACTTATACCTTTAGTCTCCAACATAGAGAAGCCGCTTATTACCGCTTCAAACAAATCGATCTAGACGGGAATTTTTCCTTCAGTCCAGTCCGTTTTATCTCTGCTTGGACCCCTGAGCAAGAGCCCCTACTCTACCCCAATCCTATCGTCGATAGAGTTTCAATTGGTAATGTGGCAGATGATGTCAGGCTTGGCGTAAAAGTAATAGACCTGCAAGGTAGACAGTTGATGGTTTTGCAGGGCAATAAGCGTGAAGTAGAGCAGCAACTGTCCCAAGACTTTGCACAATTAGCAAAGGGAATGTACTTGATCCATCTGCGGACTAGCAAGCAGAGCTTTAAGTTAAAGGTGATCAAGGAGTAAGTTTACTTCTGCCGTTGCGCGGAACGCTTATAAAAGGTATCGATCGATACGGTCCGTAGGGACGCATCCGCGAAAGCTTTCGCGGATGCGTCCCTATATTATTGCAAATAAATGATTGTTGAGCGACAAGGCAATGCCATGTCGAGTGCCAAGGATAAGCGTTCCGCGCTCCCGAAAGCTTTCGGGAGTAACCCCCTAACAAACAGCCCAAATCTCAATCCGTCACCAATTTGTAGCCTACCCCTCTCAGGTTGACGAGATTCACACTGGGCTCGGCCTTGAGGTACTTTCTGAGGCGAGAGATGAATACGTCCAAACTCCGAGAATTGAAAAAAGAATCATCTCCCCAGACCTTCAGCAGAATACTAGATTTGGTCACTAAGTGATTACGATTTTGGCAGAGCAGTTGGAGTAATTCTGCCTCCCGAGTGGTGAGCTTTTGGAGCTTACCGGCCTTATCTACTAGCCGCATGCGTTTGCTATCAAAGGTAAAGCGGCCTAATTCAAAACGGGTTTCTTCGGTAAGCGCTGGCTGATCAAGCAAACGATCTTGTTGCAAGAGGGCCTGAATCCGGACCAATAGTTCTGCCATGGCAAAAGGCTTGCGGATATAATCATTGCCACCAGCTTGGAAGCCTTTTACCACGTCTGTGGCCTTGATTTTTGCGGTGAGAAATATAATCGGCGTCTTGCGATCCGTATCGCGAATGGTGGTAGCGACCTTAAAACCATTTTTCCGAGGCATCATGACATCAAGGATCACCAGATCAGGCTCCCAATCAAAAAATCGCTTTAGGGCAGCCTCGCCATTGGGACTATGCTCAACCAAAAAGCCCTCCTCTATCAGGTTGTCCTGAATGAGGCGAGCTAAAGCCAATTCGTCTTCTACCAATAAGATTTTGGCATTCATATCACGGCAGTGTGGATAAGTGGAAGAGTGATTTCAAAGCAACTACCCGCCGCTGAACTTTGGGCCAGACGAATATCGCCGCCAAGCTGCCGCAGGATACTCCGACTATAATAAAGACCGATGCCCAAGCCTTTGACATCATGGATTCCTCCCCTCTGGACTCGATGAAACTTATCAAAGATCGCCTCCTGTTCCTCGGCTGGAATTCCTCTGCCATTATCCCAAATCTGCAGCAGGAGGATATCACCTTCTGTTTTTAAATTGATACCTATTTCTGCGCCTTTGGCCGGGCCATATTTCACAGCATTGCCCGAAATATTATGCAGGACATTATTGAGATGATGATGATCACTCCAAACCAATATTTCAGAGGGTAATTCCAAACTCAAGGCAATGGGTTTTTGAGCCATGGTGCGATGATAATTGGCTACCTCTTGAATCAAACCTACGAGTTCGACGGATTCCATGCGCAGCCCTGCTTTGCCTTCCTCCACAAATGATACCTGCAGGATGTGATCTACCACCTCTGCCATGCGATGGGTTTGCTGGTTGGAGATTTCGAGATAAGGGGACTGAGAGAAATCGGGATCTCTGTTTAGGGTTTCTAAGGCCAACTTCAGGGTGGCTAAAGGCGTCAAAAGTTCGTGCGTAACATTGTCAATAAAGTCATCTTTGAGGGCAGATAACTTCTTTTGACGATGCAATATGATGCCAAGGGCTCCAAAACTCAATACGATCAACATCAAGACCAAGACCGTCGAGCCCAAGATCAGTCCCATACGCTTGAGGATTTCAAAAGCGGGATTGGAAATAACTAAAGCCAAGTGATCATACTCCTCGGTATGTACATTCCAAGCCAGCGAACGTAACTCTCCTTGGGCAAAATCTTCATCTTCAAATTCCTCAGAAGTAAAAAGCACCCGAAAGCCTCCCTCAATGTTCCGACTCTTAAGCTCCTTTTCAAACTGCTGGTTTAGAAAAGCGGCCGAAAGCCTCGTGTTTTTCATATAGTCTTCCAGTCTTTCGGCGATCAAGGGACTCCAGTACATATAGGTACCCTTCGCCATAAAGGCATCGTTGCGTTTGATAAGGTATTCTTGCATTTCCTTGAGACTAGGCTCCGGTTCGGCCTCCCCTGGATAGGTCAAACTCGAATAGGTCTCCCCCGTAATCGGATCAATAGTAGCGATTTTGGGACCTTCTGCTGTCCTTAGGAAAGCGTAGGAAACCAGTTCGGGATTGCGAAGACTTTCATCGACGCGTTCCTTTATGCGTAAATTCTTCTCTTCTTGAGCCTTACTTACCGCGGCCAGTAAGACCTCGTCGATTTCTCCTTGCAGGGCAAGGCTGTGCTGTTGATAAACCTGCCAAGCGTAATACGACTGCAGGTAAAACATTCCCATGAGGGAGCAAATGATGAGCGCGATTACGCCCTTTACTTGATTGGTCATGTACTAAAGGTAGGAGGCTCTTTTTTCATTTCATCACTCCTTAACAAAGCTTTACATTTCTTAAGATCAGTGTAAATGCGTTAAGAGCAAGGGCCAAAAAATCGCCCTATCGCATATGTTATGAGGGCTTGGGTTTGAGCTCTCGCTACGCGGAACGCTTATCTCTCGCAAACTGTTTTTGCCTACAGCCGCGAAGTGGACGACTTTCATACTGTCGATTATGAGGCTCTCTCCATGCTCAATGTGAGTCCGACACAGGAGCAGCAGCGAAGAATCGAGAAGCTTGAGCAAGAAAACGCTGCCTTGAAGGCCCAAGTGGAGCAACTAAAAAGCTGAAAAATAGACTAGAAGCATGAGAAGCGTCTCTTTCTAATTCTCAACAGACCCGATAAATCAATCCCTTATCTATAAAATTGCAAAAAGGAATAGCGGCACATAGCTGCTATTCCTTTTTCTATTTATGAGACTCAACCTATTAGTTTAAAGTCCTGTATTCCTTTGGGCTCATCCCTGTCTTTGCTTTAAACAGATTACTAAAGCGTTGAGGAAACTCAAATCCCAATGAGTAAGCAATCTCCCCAATTGAATCTGTAGAATTGAGTAAACTATTTTTTGCTCGTTCAATCAAGAAAAAGTGAATATGCTCTAAAGCAGTCTTTCCCGTTTCCTTCTTGAGCAAATCGCTTAGATAATTGGGAGAAAAGTTTAGCTGCTTGGCGCAATACTCCACACTGAGCGTTCCCTTTTGGGAAGCTAGGTCAGACTCATAGTAGTTGATCAGAAACTTCTCAAACTTGGACATAATGTCACTATTGAGATAAGTCCGCGAATAGAATTGACGATCGTAAAAGCGTAAACAGTAATCCAAAAACAATTCAATATTGGATACAATAAGGTTTTGACTATGTCGATCTAGCGTGTGACTATATTCTTGCACGATCTTATTCAACAAATCCTCAATGGCGACTCTTTCCTCATTCGATACATGCAAAGCCTCATTCGAATCATAATGAAAAAAGGAATACTTACTCATCTTATCTGACAAACCAGATTTTCTAAAAATATCTGGGTGAAATACCAATGACCAACCATCTGGATCTATTTGTTCGTCATTTGTATCATCCGTAAACTTCATCACCTGGCTGGGAGCGGTAAAAACCAAAGTGCCTTCCTCGTGATCATAGGAGTTTCTGCCGTAAGAGAAGGAACTACAGGCATCAGAGGACTTAAAAATAATCGTATACAAATGATTGATCACCTTAACTCCCTGCATGCTAGCCACAGATTCTAGGTCTCGATTATAGATGACACTGACTAGCTGGTGCTTTGGTGCTGGCAGGCCTCCCAATTTATGCATTTGGGAGACTCGCTGTATTTCTATGTTTTCTCGCATAAGTATGGCATCATCTAAAGCAAAGAAAAAACTGCTCCTTAACGAACGTATTTGTCGTAAAACTCTTCAAAAGCATCTAGCTGGAACTTATTGGCTTCCTGCCCAATTTTAGTCTTTGGTGAACCCACTTCAAAACCATGATACCCCCCTTTGAAAATTTTAAACTTAACTGGGATCCCAGCCTCCTGCAAAGCTTCAATGTAAGCGATATCCTCATCATAAAATGGTTCTAGATCTCCGACAAAGCTAATGGTGGGAGGAAATTCACGGTAATCCTTATTCAAAGCAGGAGAAGCATAGGTCGGTATTTCTCCTTGTAGGTCTCTAAGGTAGAGATTCCAAGCGAAAGCATTAATCTTAGCATCCCACATGGTTGAACCCTCCATTTTTGAAGATTTTGTGATCATCCGATGATCCAACATTGGATATACTGGCATTTGAAATGCAATCCTCACATCTTTTGTGTCTCGCGCTTTCAACGTAACTGCCGCAGTCATGCCTCCGCCTGCGCTATGTCCAGCAATAATAAAGTTGTTGGGATCGATATTGAGTTCGGCTGCATTGTCTCGCATCCATAAGAGGGTATCATAACAATCATTAAAGCCTGCTGGAAATGGATCCTTCTGTGATAGACGATAATCTGGGGCCACAATCACAATATCCTTTCTCTTTAGCACATCTGCATAAAAGTCATTTGCCATTTCAGGCAGCCCCATCATATACCCTCCTCCATGTAAGTACAACATTGCTGGCAAAGGCTTCGAATTTCCCTCCGGACGAAAAACTCTCGTGCGAATTGTATGCCCTGCTGTGGTCGTGCTAGGCACTTGATAGTTTTCGTTTACTACAGACTCTACCTTCTGTCCTTTGGAGAGTCGCACTAGGCGGGTCATCAGACCAAGGCTCCATTTTTTTGAATTGACTGATACGAGGAATCGATACTGACCATATTGAGCTTGAAGCTCCTCATCATACATTTCTTTTGTTACAAGCATGTCCGTTGTTTTTGAATTGATGAATTCATTTTTACTCTGGACACAAAGAAAAATCATGGGATGAGCAGGAATTAAAGGATTTCAATGAATTACTAAATGATTTCAACGTTGCCGCTTGGGGATCAAATACAAGCGTTCCGCGCAGCGGTAAAAGATTGGGACATCCCCTTTCCGTCAAACGTCCCCTTCATCCCGATAGCTATCGGGAGGACTGACAGGAAAATCTCAGGGTCCCCTCTTCCAAGAGGGGACAGCGAATGAAAGGAGCAGGGGAGATGTCCGACACAAGCGTTCCGCGCAGCGGTCCATATTTACCTCAATCACTGCTGCGCAGAACGCTTAATCTTCATCAAAATGAGAAGCCCCTTATCAATGCAAGAAGAATTTTGTTTTGGCACAAAAATTAATCAATTGATTATCAGTGTTTTAAATTTTTATTGGCAGGCGGAACAAGCTTTGCCTTATCACTGACAACAAACAAACGCTTACAACAAATAAGCGCTTTACAACAAACAAACACTTTAATTTAGACACCAATCAATTATGAAAAGCTTAAGAATATCAATCTTCGCCGCTACTATCGCCGCCATGTCATTAGTAGCCTGTAATGGAGACAAGATCGCAGAGTTAGAAAAACGTAACACAGCCCTTAACGAACAAACCACCCTTCAAGACTCTCTGCTAAATGACTTCATGATGAGCTTCAATACATTTGAAGACAACCTAAGTCTTATCAAAGAAAAGGAGAATTTGATCGCCATGGAAACTAGCGATCAGGAACTTGCCCCAGATCAAAAGGAGCGCATCTTGACTGACATCCAGTCTATCAATGATCTGCTCGATCAAAACCGCAGCCTCATCGCCGAGCTAACCGAAAAAGTAGAGAAAAACGACGGTAAGGTACGTGAGTTCCGTCGCATGGTAAAGCGTCTTAAGTCTGACTTAGAGGCACGTGATACCGAAATCACTACGATGAAAGAAGAGCTCGTAGCCTTGAACTTCGAAAAGGAAACTTTGAACCGCCGTGTTGATACCCTTAGCGGGGTAAATGAGCAACTCGTTGCGCTTTCAAACAACCAAGCCAAGACGCTCGAAGAAAAAGAAGAAGTTCTTACCGAACAGACCGAAACCATCAATACCCAGACAGCTCGTCTCAACCGCGCGTTCTACGTAGTAGGTACCGAAAAAGAGCTCAAAGAGATGAACGTACTCTCTAAAGAAGGGGGTGTTATCGGCCTCGGTCGTACCGCGAAATTAGCCCAAGACTTCGACGCCAATGCTTTCACCGCCGTTGATATTACTGAATTTGATCGCATCCCAGTAGAAACCAAAAAAGTGAAAGTAGTAACGGCTCACCCAGCTGATTCTTACGCAGTCAACGAAACTGAAAAAGGTCAGGTTGAAAGCCTAGAAATCACAAACCCGGACAAATTTTGGGCTGCTAGTCGCTACTTAGTAGTAGTACTTAACTAGAAAAAACGGGCCATCGCCCTTAAGATTTAATAAGTTAGGAAGTATCGTATTTGCCTTAATGTGGGGGCCCGTTCGCAAGAGCGGGCCTTGTTTTTTAGCTCCTCTAGATTGGGAGTTTTTCTTTTTAAGTAAGGCGAGTTGATCCAACAGATGTCTATGAATGCTTGCATCAATAGGTAGAACTGGACATAAACTTAACAATAGCGACCTCGCCGGCTAAAGATTGCCCTTGCTGAGTATTTAAAGGTACTTTATGAAAACCTCAAATATGTAATTTGGCATGGGTAAAGAAAAAATCAACAAATCCACATACGCTCCTCGCATTGGCCAATACTGTCTTTTTGCCTTGATGAGCTGGGCAAGCTTGGGCATTTGCACTGCTCAAAACCTTGATTCTCTAGCGGTACCAGATGTAAACCAAGCCAAAGTAACTGGCCTTAGATATATCAGTATCCACGTCCTTCAACTTGAAAAAAGCCTAGAACTGTACCGTGAAATTCTTGGTTTTGAACTGACGGATGCTGAGGTGCTCAAAGGTCCTAGTATAGAAGGAATGTTGGTCATGATACTGCGGGCAGATGAACTTGAGATTCGCCTTTCACTCACCGCCCCAGAACTCATGCACACGATTGGCCCAGTCGGCAATACCAATCACAATCACTTTATGCTGATCGTAAATGATATTGGACCGATTGGAGATAAGTTGAAAGCAGCAGGATATAAGTTGGAAAACGAAAACTACGTCCGTGATAAATACACCTTTTTTGAAGGTCCAAATGGAGAGATCATAGGGCTCTCTGCTTGGTAAGTCCTCCTGTTTGAGGCAAGCGTTCGGCGAAGCCGCTAAAAATATCTTCCCTAAAACAACGCTATCGCTTCAGAACCTTTTGGTAATTCACGGCTTCACCGTTCGTGATTTTGAGCATATACAAAGCCGGCGGCAAATCCACAAAAGATAACTGTTGATTGCTACGGGTCAAGGCTTGGGCACGGACGAGTTTGCCCAGTTGGTCAAAGACTTCAATCTTTGCATTACCCAAGGGATACTCCAAAAACTCCAACTGCAGATGATCCTTAACAGGATTGGGAAAAACCTTGACTTTGACTGCTTCTTTTTCGGGTTCGATATCGACCGAGCCATCACTAACCAAGCGATAGGTATGGATCCAATCGACGCGCATAGTGTTGATACTATCGTCCATCAGATCTGCCTGCGCTGCGATGCCCCCACTCCATTGGGCGTCTATGGTCCACAAATCCCAGATGATATTGAGGCTCCGCGTAAAATCCCGAGTAGTGGAAACGCTACCTGCCGGCTCACCATCTAGATAAAATTGTACGTTGTTCTTGTCCTTCCACCAGACACCCAATGTGTGATAAGCTTCATTCCAAGGTACTCCCTGTAATGGGTTGGAATCAGCAAGATTACGATTGTCAAAATTTCCTTTGGCCCGTTCATCATTGCCATTGACCGTAAGAAAATATTGGGACTGCATCAAGTAGGGCCAACTGGTGTAAGAAGTAATAGATGGCTTAGAGTTATTTTCGCAGATATCAATCTCATCGCGATTATTGATATCCCCATTGTTCATCCAGAAGGTATTATAGCCAGAAATATGCGCAGTCTTCATACTGCACTCAGTGTACATGGGATAGGATATCTGAGTTCGAGACCAAATCCTAGAAGTCTGAAACCAGCGAGTTGAACTAGTATCAAGGGTCGCTTTGATCCAGAGTTTTCCATTTGCCACGCCCGAATTTTCCGCTCGCATCTGTACGGGAACCCCATAGTTCCAAAGGGATTTAAACCACTTTGAGGTATCCCAAAAATCAAATTCGTCGCTCAACTCAGGTACCGCTTCCCACATTTTACCGCTGGGGGCTGGGGGCTGGGCCGAAATAGAACAAAAGAGACAAAAGAATATGATGGTCGCAATAGACCGTAAAGATGTATTTAACATGATAGAATCTTGATGAAAGGGTTTTTGATAAGGGTAATTACAAAATCTTTGGGATTAGATTTCCGCTTCCAAGAGTATGTATAGTTTGTGTCTAGGCTGACAAGGGCTCAAAAGGGATAAAATTCCCTAGCAAGTAGCACATCGCCTAGCCATGCTCCACAACTAGTCGCGGATTTATGCCCCACAAAAAGCTGAGAACCTTTTACTCATCAGGAGGTTTCTTAACTAAACACCTTACGAATGAAGACCTTTCTTTCTCTCATCATCATCTCTCTTACCACTCCATTTTTGGATTTATCTATGAATCAAACTACCACTGCCTCCTTTCACGAATTTAGCATCGAAGGACTGCTTGCTGATCAAATCAATATGGCGGATTACGAAGGTAAGTACATTTTGTGCGTAAACGTCGCTTCAAAATGTGGCTACACTCGCCAGTACGAACCCCTCCAAGAATTATACGATCAGTACCAAGACAAATTGGTCATCATTGGTTTTCCAAGCAATCAGTTTGGCGGCCAAGAACCCGGCACTGCAAGCGAAATCGCAACCTTCTGCCAGAAAAATTATGGTGTGAGTTTTCCGATGACGCAAAAGATCGATGTCAAAGGCCAGAACCAACATCCCATCTACGCTTGGCTAACGCAAAAATCTCAGAATCAAGTTTCTGATGCTTCCGTCAGCTGGAACTTCAACAAATTTCTCATTTCCCCAGAAGGGAATTGGTTGGCCCATTTTCCCTCTTCGGTAGATCCCTTGGGAGAAGAAATTACTAGCTATTTGCAGTAGGTCTTTTTGACTGCTTAAATAATAGAGCCCTGCTCATTTTCTCATTTTAGAGAAGGTGAGCAGGGTATTTTTTTTACCGCTGCGCGGAACGCTTATTTCCGCACAATCCCAATCACATTGGGTATCGGCCAATAGCGCTTATTGTTGTCCGACTCATAAAAACCCGTTTCGTAGCTGCCAATGGCGGAAACCTGAGCCTTGGGATGATCTAGATAAAAGGAGGCTTCGGGTCCGCCTTCTAGATACATGGCATTGTAGATATCGAGCGGCATAGCCAAAACTTGCTTGATAAAATCACGCACTGAGTAAGGCGTTCTGCTGTGCAGAAACAAAACTTGACCTCGCTTATCTACAGCAATCGCAACCATACTCCAATATTTGGGTTGCTGGCCCCAGCGATTTTTTTGCTGGCAGTCCACCATCCGAATACCTTGGCTAAGAGAATGATATTGAGTCATCAGGTTTTCCCAATCTTGACAAGTACGATCAATGATTTGGACAGAAGGGAGTTCTGACTCTTTGGGGTTGAAAGCAAGCAACGTATTGTCTTTGCTTATGCGCCCATTGTTGACAAACTGGTAGTTGCGCATATAGCCCACATTGGTCTGGTGATCCATCTGGTACATGCCGGCATTGACCAGCGCCGTGAGCTGGTATTTTTTTGACCATTGGTCAGCAGTAAGATTTTGATGTTTGAGCTCCTTGGTGCTCAACAAGCGGAAGTCAAAATAAGTGGGATCGATCCGTAGGACACGGATTTTAGAATCACCTATGTTGCATTTGATAGAAGCATCAGCGACAGTAAAATCCAGCCCTTGCTCGAGTTTTTGCCATTGCAAAGGCTGTGGGTTGGGGTTAGCCCACTGTTTTCTGGGTTGCGGTTGAATGAGGAGAGAAGAGAGAAAAAAGAGGATAGTCCAGTGCATACTTTTTCTTCAGTAACGAAAAAAAAGCCGTTGGATACAAATTAGAGCTCTTTTTCAGACTCTGGGTTCTCTTGATACTGATTGAATCTGCGGGCTACGATAGCATTTCCAATCACAAGGATGCTGGCTATGGCGATGTAGGCTATGCTCCAGATACTCATTTTTGTACGATAATTTTTTACAACACTATTATGACTGTGTAGCTAGGAAAAAGTCTCATATTTCGTTGTATTTATTTTTCTACGAATTACAATTCCAAAATGTGTCAGTCATTGGACGTTTTTTGTTGCTAAAATTTTTCTTCTAAAAAATCGTAACCATGACTTGCTAGATTAGGTCCAAAAAGAATGCCGACCTAGGTCGGCATTTCTTACGTTTTCGTGAAAAATATTACTTTTAAAACTCATTTTGCAAATGAGCAGAGGGAACTTACCAAGCGAGTTCCTTTTCTGATTCGATGGTCAAAACTTCATTGTCCAAAAGACGCTGAATCAACCCCAGCGTTTTTGGCACTTCATAGTGATAGAAGTACTTCATAGTGTGGAGTTTACTCTCATAAAAAGCCTTTTCATCCTCACCTAGAGACTGCGTCAATAATTGCTGCTTCGCCGCTACGGCCTGTGCCAACCATTGCCAGGCGATGGCCATGATCGAAAACAGCTCCATATATAAAGTCGCGTCTGAAAGGAATCTTTCGATTTTACCCTGCATCGCGAAGCCAACCAAGTGCATACTTACCTGTTGGACCTTTTGTAGTTTTTCGTTGAGAATATCTACATATGGTTTAAGCTCCTCAAAGGTACTAGCTGCCGCAACGGTCTTTTGGATTTCACCAAAGAGCAACTTCATTGCTGCACCTTGCTTCATAGTCACCTTACGACCAAGCAAGTCTTGGGACTGGATACCGGTTGTACCTTCATAAATAGAAAAGATACGGATATCACGATAATAGTTCTCCAAAGGAAAATCCTCACAGAATCCACCACCGCCAAATATCTGCAGACCATTGCTGATAGAGGTAATTCCCATCTCAGATGGATAGGTCTTCAAGATTGGCGTCAAGATTTCTAGTAGCAGGTGAGCGTTTGCGGCTTCTTCGCCTTCAAGCGCATCTGCCATATCTGCATACTTACCACAAGCAACCGCCAAACTCATCGAGCCCTCAACTACCGCTTTTTGCAAAAGCAACATCCGCTTCACATCAGGGTGATTGATGATCAAAGTTTGAGGCTTACTCAAATCGCGATCATCCAAACGACGACCTTGTGGTCTTTCTTGTGCATATTCGAGAGAGGCATGATAAGCAGCAGATGCCACACCAGTCGCCCCTACTCCCACTCCGATCCGAGCTTCGTTCATCATCTGGAACATACAGCTCAAACCTTTATTTTCCTCTCCGATCAAATAACCCACACAATCATCATCCTCTCCAAACATTAAATGTGTTGCTGGAATTCCTTTTTGGCCCATCTTATGATATAGCCCTGCTACCGAGACGTCATTAGGCTTTTGTCCACCATCGCGATTTTTAGGTACGATAAAAAGAGAAATTCCTTTCGTTCCCGCAGGGGCTCCATCAATACGAGCCAACAACATATGTACGACATTATCTATGCCTTGATAATCGCCACCAGAGATATAAATCTTCTGGCCTTTGATTTTGTAGCTACCATCTGGCTGAGGCGTAGCTGAAGTGGTAATATCCGAAAGCGAACTTCCGGCCTGTGGCTCAGTCAAACACATGGTTCCTTGCCATTCGCCGCTAATCAACTTATCGAGATAGGCTGCTTTTTGCTCGGGCGTACCATACTCAACAAATAAGTTGACTACCGAAGCCGTCAAACCCGTAAATGGAGTAGCGGCATTATTGCCAGCGGCAAATATCAAACCAGTAGCTACCGACAACATACTAGGCGCCTGCATACCGCCATCATCCAATGGTGCCGAAGCCCCAATCCAACCTGCTTCGCCCGCAGCCTTGATAAATGGAATGACACTCTCATGTACCGTGATCTCTCCATCTACCAATTGTGGCTCATTACGATCCATCCCTTCATAGTGAGGAAAAAGATAAGTATCCGAAAACTGCTTGGCTGCATCAACTAGCATGTTTACCGATTCAGTATCAAAGTGCGCAAACTTCTCTTGCGCTAGCACATCTTCCACAGCATGCACCTCGTGCAAAAGGAAGCGGAGATTTTTGGTATTGATATATGTCTTTGCCATATGATTTTTTGCTTACTATAAAACTATGGAAAATTTTTTAATTTCTATATTTTCCTTTGCTTTGATTCGTACATTGTTGGAAATTGAAGCAAATAAATCCTACTAATCCCCCGATATGGCAAGCATTATCTCCGAAGGTCCCTTGCAAGTCAGCATGAATGGTACCATCAAAACCATCACTTTTGCTCAACCTCATAAGCGAAATGCTATTAGTGGTGAGATGGCCAAGCTATTTCGCGATGTCATTTTGGAAACCAAAGAAGATGACAGTCGGGTGATTATATTGACGGGTGAAGGTTCAGATTTTTGTGCGGGAGCAGATCTAGATCCGAGAGTAGTTGCGGAAGAAGGCGGTTTTGACGTAACGACTTTTTTGCAAGAGACCTATAATCCATTGGTTTTGGCAATGCGGGAGATGAATAAAGTCTTTATCGCCAAAGTACGCGGTAATTGCGTAGGGGTAGGTTTTAGTTTTGCTTTGGCTTGTGATATGATTTTTGCTTCGCAAAACGCTAGGTTCAGTCAGATATTTACCCGCATCGGTTTATCGAGTGATGGAGGAGGCTCTTTTTTTATGTACGAAAAACTCGGCCACCACAAAGCCTTCGAACTCATGGCTACCAATGCAATCATCCCTGCCGATGAAGCCAAAGGCTACGGATTGGTCAATCAACTATTTGCGGACGAGCAACTTGACGAAGCAGTCGAACTTATGGCTGGCGCCATGGCCAACGGTCCTTTCTTGGCCATCCAACATACCAAATCCAATTTGCGCGCTGCGGCGCGTGAAGGTCTAGCAGGTGCTTTAGCTACTGAAGCCCAAAATCAGGGTGTCAATTTCAAATCAGAAGATTTCTTCGAAGGTATCGCTGCCTTCCTGCAAAAGCGAAAAGCCAATTTTAAAGGGAAGTAATCGGTTAGCGACGAAAAGATTTAGCGCCACAAAATTTTGTGGCGTCACGGATCGTATGGATTGATACCTATTTTATCAGATAAAATCGTTCCGCGAAGCGGTAAAAGAAATACAGATCCTTCAGCTAGTTCAGGATGACATGATTGATGGAGGTAAAAGTACCAGAAGCTCCCAATTTGTCATCCCGATCGTTCGCCCTCTGCACGGGTTAAATGCCTGATGTTTTCAACAAGGTCTTGACAATATACCACAAGACAAATCTAAAGGTCATCCCGAGCGACAGCCCAGGGAACTTTGGAGATTAAAGTTCCGCAAAGCGGCAACCCAACCTATAAGATCCCGGCTCGCGTGCCTTGGCTGGGATGACCTTTGGCTGGTCCTAAAGAAATCCCGTCATCGCGGAATCATGGAAGGATATCTGGCTCTTGGAGATTAGCGTTCCGCGAAGCGGCCCTCCTAATAAAGTCTAATTAGGATCACATCCACCGCCACCTCTTTTTGCGAGCAAAACCGATTATTGGGACTACATCTTGAAGAAGAATATACGAGGTATTTCAGCATCTAAATGCATACAATATGGCCTTAAAGCTGCTCTCTCGATGATCGATGATTTCTAACCTTAAGTCTTTCCTGTACAAAAATACCTCGTTTTGCAAAACAGAGTCTTTAACTCAACCGCCTTCATAAACCATTGATTATCAATAAATTAAAAAAGTAAGACAGCAGACATATTTGGAAATTACGTAAAATTGTATTAAAAACGCTTTTTTTCGTCAAAAACAAGGCCCTTTTCCGCGAAAATAGGCCCTGAGAATCAACTAATCCGATACCTATACTCGTAAGGTATATATTCATGCTATTCTCAAGACGGTTTTTGGGCTAAAAATGGCCCTGATAATCCTCTGTATCAAGCGCTTGTAGGTAGTAGGTCAGCTGGTTTAATTCTCAGCGGGATTTTTTTAGCTTTAGTAGTATGCGACTACTACTAAACTACACCCTCGCCATTATGCTTGCTTTGGGGTTGATATTGACCAACAATGCTTGCCAAAAGACGCCCCCTCCCGTTGAAAGTTCGGTACCCGCCGAGTTCTTATTGTCGATTTCTGATCTGCCTGATTATGAAAAAGAGATCGATCATGCTGGTATGATCGAAGCCTTTGATGATCACGGCTATACCAAAGGAGAACGAATCTATAACAATGTCTGCTTCAATTGCCACGGTAATCCAGGGCAAGCAGGTTCGATTCCCAATGCACACAAATTTTGGGAAGATACCTATAAGTATGCTGGAGATCCATACGGCATGTATCAAACCATCAGTCGCGGCTTTGGACGCATGCCAGCGCAAGTCCAGCTCGTTCCGCAAGAAAAATATGCCGTCATCCAATTTATCTATGAAACCTATGCGCGGAGTAATCCGAGTCAGCAAGGATTCAAAATTGATGATGATTATTTAGCGAGTTTGCCGGAGGGCTCAGAGGCTGGACCGGAACCAAAAGTTTACCAACCTTGGGCAGAGATGGATTATGGAGACTTTTGGATCAATACATTTGAACTCGCCGGTCCCAATGCTCCCGAACGGGAAATATCAGGAGGCCCTTCTCCCCTAGCCAACGAAAATTATAATGATCTCAATTTTGCATATAAGGGCATCGTCCTCCGTTTGGATGAGGGCGAAGGTGGGGTCGCTGCCGGCAAAGCTTGGGCCCTTTTTGATCACGACCTTTTACGTCTGACTGGCATCTGGACCGGAGAAAAATTTATTGACTGGCAGGGAATTTTGCTCAACGATCGCCACAATATCTATCCACGAACCGTGGGTAAGGTTCTACTCGAAAATCCTGTCAGTCCAGCCTGGGCTAATCCAGAAAATGGTTCTTTTGAAGATCCACGTTTTCGTGCTATCGATGGTCGGCCTTTTGGTCCCCTTCCCAAAAATTGGGCGCACTACAAAGGTCTTTATCATCACGAAGATAAGGTCGTGCTCTCCTATACGGTTGGCGATGGCAAAGTGCTCGAAGCTTATGAGATGGAGACAGATAGTGAAAATCCTATTTTTAGTCGGAGCCTCAATATCGAAACCGGCGATCAGGCCTTGAGTGTTCGCTTGGCACCGGCTGCTACTCCTTTGGCCATTCTCTCCGGGAACGCTCAATTGGAGCAAAAAGATGGCTTTCATCTATTAAGCGTTCCGGCAGGGAGCAAAACCAAAGTCAAGGTGCTAATCGCTGAATCTCAATCCGTTCTTGATTCGCAAATTGAGAATATACCAAAAGTCGAAGATCTTAGCACATTCACCAAAGGAGGTAAGACCCGTTACCCAGAAAGACTCTCTTCCGAAATACTTGTGGGTACGGATACCGGGGCCTATGCGGTAGATGTCTTGAGCCTGCCCATCCCCAATCAATGGAAAAGTCGCATGCGTCCGGGTGGCATTGATTTTTATCCCGATGGGCAACGCGCTGTCTTATGTACCATCGAAGGAGAGGTTTGGGAGATCAGTGGCATCACCCAAAAAGCAGGCGAACTCAAGTGGAAGCGAATTGCTACGGGAATGTACCAACCTCTCGGCATCAAAATATACAATGACAAAATCTATGTCAGCTGCCGCGATCAATTGGTTAGGCTGCAAGACCTCAATGGTGATGGGGAAACAGACTATTATGAGAGCTTTAATAACGATCACCAAGTAACGGAGCATTTCCATGAATTTGCCATGGGCTTACAGGTAGATGAGAAAGGCAATTTTTATTACGCCAAAAGTGCTCGTCATGCCCGCACCCCGCTAGTACCACAACATGGGACCTTGTTGAGGGTTAGCGCCGACGGCGAACGCACCGACATTGTGGCGCATGGCTTCCGCGCAGCCAATGGAGTTTGCCGCAATCCGGATGGCAGTTTTTATGTCACCGATCAGGAAGGCCATTGGAATCCCATGAACCGGATCAATCTCGTAGAGGAAGGTAAATTTTACGGCAATATGTATGGTTATGGCGCGCCGGACGATACCTCCAATGGTGCGATGGTTTCCCCATTAGTTTGGGTAGATCAAAAAAATGATCGCTCCCCATCCGAATTGGTTTGGGCAGAAAGCAAAGATTGGGGTCCCCTCAATGGTAACTTGCTCAACCTCTCTTATGGCTATGGCAAAATCTTTGTCGTGCTCAAGGAAGAAAAGGAAGGTCAGCCGCAGGCAGGCATTGTCGAATTGCCAGTGCCGAGATTTTCAACGGGCATTATGCGGGCGCGCTTCAATCCGAAGGATGGGCAGATGTATGCCATCGGCATGAACGCTTGGGGCAGTAGCCAAGTTTACCAAAATGGCGGCTTTTACCGTATTCGCTATACCGGCAATGATTTGAATTTGCCGATCAAGCTGCAGACCCATACCAACGGTATCAATTTGACTTTTGCCAACGGGCTCGATCCTACGAGCGTAGCGGATCTTAATAATTTTGAAATTGAAACCTGGCAACTCAAGCGTACGCATTTTTATGGTTCCAAACGCTATGACGCCAAAAAGCTCCAAGTGGCCGAGGCTCACCTAATGCTAGATGGCAAAACGGTCCGATTGACGGTACCAGATATTGAGGAGACCTGGATTATGGAGATTCGCTATCAACTCAAAGATGAAGACGGCCGCCCTTTTGAGGGATTTGTACAGAATACGATTTATGAGTTGAGTGCTGATACTGAGTCTTTGAGTGGAAGATAGGGTTTGGATTACTCCCGAAAGCTTTCGGGACGCGGAACGCTTGTCTCTAGGATATAATGGTATCGATCGATACGTTCCGTAGCGGCGCATCCGCAAAAGCTTTCGGGATTGCGCCCCTACAATGGATTGGGACAAGCGTTCTGCGAAGCAGAAATCAGTAAAAAAGAGAAAAAATCAATCCAAAAATCATAACAAACTGATTATCTGTTATTTAACTAAGAATATACCGTAATAAATTTAATTATTACAACTTTTTTGAAGTATTTTCTTGCACTTTGGGCCTAACCACACTATATATTCGCAAAAAACGGCCCTGAGAATGTGACGAAGCAGCACCAATACCCTGTAGTATTTTTTTTGCGTCACTCTCAGCGCGATTATTTGGCAAAAAAGGGCTTTGAGAATCCTCTGTACAGATTTTGCCTTGGTCATAGCTAAGGCAAACCCAGCTAAACTTCTTATTTTAGTCCTTAAATAGTTTGTTAGGGTTTTTAGGAATTTCCAAAGGCGATAATAATGATACCTACTATCATTGCAGCAAGTCCAGCGTACAAATAAGTCTTTGCTTTGCCAGAAGCCTTGGCCCATTCTCCAGTAATCAATCCACTTACAATGGCGACTGCAACTGAGACCGTATTGAAAATTGCATAGCCAACCGTTCCCCCCGTGTTGCCAAGCTTAAAAGCGGCATAAGCGAAAGCAGCCGAAGCAGAGAAGTTTAAGATGGCCATGGTAGCAGTCAGTCCAAGGTTCAGGCCGAGATGTGCCGTAGAGAACTTGCCCCAAAATCCCTTTTGGGAAAGCTGGATGATAAAATAAGGCGTAACAAAGAGTCCGCCCGCTACATAAATAATAAACATGATGGCAAGGGCTAGCATCCATTCTGGATTACCTTGCTCGATCAAAGCGTTTTTTATGTACTGCTCACTTAGCTCGTTTGGATTACCTATCGAGTTGGCGAAGCTAAATCCCGTGGCTAAAAGTCCGCCTACCACGGCAATCAAAATTCCGGTTACCATAGATCCCCCTTCAGAAGTTCCTTCTGCTTCTTCATCTGCTTGCCGGATTATGCCGGCCTTGCCATTGGCATAAACTCCCACAAGCACTACCGCCAATCCAAGCAATATTTTGAGCAAAACATCCTGCTCCGGAAGTCCTACTACAAAAAATGGCAGTAAGGATCCTACCAAAATAATCGTACCGATAAAAAGTGAAAAGCCCAAAGAAAGCCCAATGTAGTTGATAGCCTTACCCCACATCATGACCCCTATACCCCAAAGAAAGCTGGCGATCCCCATTTTGATTATTACTTCGGTCGGGATGGCTGAGAGCACCGATCCAAATCCATCTATCATCGAAAAGCAAACGATAGGAGGTACGATAAATAAGGCAATCGTAAAAAACGTCCCCCAGGTATTTTCAAACTCAAATCCCTTAGTGAATTTTTCCGGTAAGGCATACAAACCGAGCATCAGTCCGGCTGCCAGTGCCCACATAATTCCTTCAATCATGATGTTTAGGTTAAATATTTTGCGTTTCTATTAATATGTGTGTTCCATAAAGTCAATAGTACATAGGCTTATCCACAGCAAAAAGGATAACTTCTCTAAAAGCCAGATTTTCAGGCATTTAAAATCCACAGCCAAAATGTCAAAATTGTGAAGAAGCCTCTAAGTGGGGTGAATATCGTTTTCCACAAGTGTAAGCTTTATGCACAATCCAGTGGAAAAGCATGGTAGTGTGGATATCCGAGGTGAACAAAGTGCGATTTATCAACTTTTTCCCCCATTAAGCTTTTTGATTTTTTTCACGCATTTTGACTTTTCCACTCCTATGTGGATATGTCGAAAAGCTTTGTCAAACTCCAATATGTTTTTATTCTATATCAATGAAATTCCAGCAATTTTTATAAATCAAAATTATCTCTAACCGATTGAATGATAAAGCCATTAGCTTCCATCGATTTTCGAAATATCTTGACTAGATAAGATTTCATAACATTGACGTAACATTAAATTTGTCTTTGGATAAACTCTGTGGATTTTGTTGTCTCATTTGTGGAATACATTTAAGTCAAGCAAAATAGAAGAAAGTTTTCCCACTTATCCACGGATCCATTACTACTATTAGTTTTTATCTAGTTAAAAAAGAAAAGAATAATAATAGAGAAGAGAATCACATAATCGTGCAGCATATCAATTTTTTGTCTCTCGCTGCGCGGAACGTTTGTCTCGATCCCAAAGGAAAAACAAATCTCCAGATCACGGATAACATTTCATGTGTCCGGGATGACGCAAAAAAAAATTAAACCGATTCAAACCGGAATCGTAGCGGCACAAAATCTTGTGCCGCTACCTGATATCGAATCTCAAATTGGAATTTCGATCAAGCAAGAGGGTCAATCGTTCTGCGAAGCAGTCAAAAAACACGACTTATCCCCAAGACCCATAATGTGGATAGATTTCAAGCACAAAAGCTTAAGCATTGATAATCAAATGATTTAATCTCAAAAAGCTTGTGTATTTTTGTGGAATAATCGGTGGATAAGCATGCCACCTCACCCGAAAAGGCCCGCAAAGCGCATATCGCGTCAAAGCTTTGCGTAACTTGTGAGCCCTTTCTGCAAAATGTATTGAATTTCATGGTAGAGGAAAACCCATCCGCCTACACCTCCATCTCAAGTTTGGGGGAGTTTGGGCTGATCGACCGTCTGACAAAAAAAGTGTCTCCACGACAACAGCGCACGCTCAAGGGAGTGGGCGATGATGCCGCCGTGGTGAAAGCGACAGATGGCAAAGTGCAAGTGTTTAGTAGTGATATGTTGGTAGAGGGAGTACACTTTGAATTGGGCTATATGCCTCTCCGACATTTGGGCTACAAAGCAGTGGCCGTAAACGTGAGTGACATTGCTGCGATGAACGCTCAACCCTATGGCGTAACTGTTTCGATAGCAGTCAGTAGTCGTTTCTCAGTTGAAGCTTTGGATGAACTTTATGAGGGCATCAATTTAGCTTGTGAAAAATACGGCATTGACCTACTCGGTGGTGATACAACTAGCTCCACCAGCGGGCTGGTAATTTCGGTAACTGCCTTTGGCGAAGAAAGCCAAGAAAAGCTCACTTATCGCTCCGGCGCCCAACCTAAAGATTTGATTTGTGTGAGTGGAGATGTGGGAGCGGCTTATGCAGGATTTTTGGTGCTTGATCGCGAACGCCAAGTTTTTCTGAAGGATCCGTCCATGCAACCTGACTTGACAGATTACGATTATGTGGCCGGCCGACAATTGCGACCCGATGCGCGCATGGATGTAGTCAATCGATTGGCTCAGTTGGGTGTTCAACCGACCGCGATGATTGATGTTAGTGATGGCATTGCTAGTGAATTGCATCACATCTGTCATCAAAGCAAAAAAGGCGCGACGATCTATTCCAACAAATTGCCGATCGACCATCAGACGATGAAAGTGGGGGAAGAATTTGAAATCAGCCCCGTAACTTTTGCGCTCAATGGTGGAGAAGATTACGAATTACTTTTTACCGTACCGCTACAAGATTTTGACAAGATCAAATCGGAAGTGGGCATTACCATCATCGGGCATATCACCGACGAGCCTGGTCAGTTGCACATTGTGTTGGATAGCGGGGAAGTAGTCGAATTGACGGCTCAAGGCTGGGAGCATTTTCCAAAGGAAGAAAAAGAAGAACAATAAATGCGTTAGGACATTATGCAAAAGATTATTTCCTACAACGTCAATGGTATACGAGCAGCTTCTAAAAAGGGGCTGCTCGATTGGTTACAGGATGAGAAGCCAGACGTGCTTTGTATCCAAGAGACCAAGGCAAATAAAGATCAACTCGACGAAGCTACTTTGCACCCGGATGGCTACCACACTTATTGGTATTCGGCTCAGAAAAAAGGCTATAGTGGCGTGGCACTATTTACTCGCAAAGAACCCAATCATGTGGAGTACGGTTGTGGCATCGAACGTTTTGATAATGAGGGTCGTGTGATTCGTGCAGACTTTGATGATTACTCCATTATTTCAGCTTATTTTCCTTCGGGTTCTAGTGGAGACGTTCGGCAAGCCGTAAAAGAAGATTTTTTGGATGAGATGTATGTTTATCTCAACGAGCTTCGCAAAACGATTCCCAATCTCATCGTCAGTGGCGATTATAACATTTGCCACCAAGCGATTGACATTCATGACCCTGTTCGCAATAAAACCAGTTCGGGCTTTTTGCAGCACGAGCGTGATTGGGTAACGAAATTTTTGGACTCCGGATTTGTGGATTCTTTTCGTTCGATCTATCCTGATACTCCAGACAAGTATAGTTGGTGGAGTTATCGTGCGGGCGCCCGTGGCAAAAACAAAGGCTGGCGGATTGACTACAATATGGTGTCTGATCCTTTGAAAGAGACGATCAAAAGTGCTGATATTTTGTCGGAAGTGGTGCATTCAGATCATTGTCCGATCATGGTTGAAATTGCGGTGTAGGTTTTTCGGGCTTTGAGCCCTTGGAGTTGAGAGCGCAAGTTTCGATATTTATATAGCTTGGACCTAATTCGTTTTCCGCTTCGCGGAACGCTACGAACTTTTGGACAAGGGTTTTCGTTGAAGGAGTAGTATGGAAAAAATCGTATTACAATTGGATACCACTAAAATTAAGTGGGTAAAGACAGAGGCCAAGCGCCTCAATTTGTCTGTAGAGGATTACATCGAAAAAGTGATCTACAAGCATGCGGAGATTTCTCAAAACGAATCTTTGCTAAATCCAGTTGATGCGGAAGAACTAGAAACTCCTGACCAAAAATCATTTGAAGAAGCGATGGCACTGGTGATGGAAAAAAACCGAGAGCTGTATAAGCGACTAGCTTGATGTTTTTTCCTACTAAAGAGATGGTCTTGCAAATACATGCTCGACTCATCCAAGAATCTGGTGGTTGTGCTGGCTTAAGAGATGAGGGAATTTTGGATTCCTGTTTAATCCAGCCTTTGAATGCTTTTGGTGGACAAGACCTCTATCCAAATTTATTAGAGAAAGCAGCTGCGCTAGGATTTTTTTTAGTTGTTAATCATCCTTTTGTTGATGGCAATAAAAGAATCGGACAGGCAGCGATGGAGATTACGTTTGTTTTGAATGGCTACGAAATTGAAGCTACGGTTGACGAACAAGAAAAACTCATTCTCGATCTCGCATCGGGAATTTTAGATAAAGAAACTTTTATTCAGTGGGTGAAGAATCATCTTCGCCCATTGAGTCGTTAAAGGAGCAATATTTATGAATCAGTCTCATAGTGTCCTTGATCAGCGCATGCATGACTTCCGTAAAAAGTATTATACGGATAAAATTCTGCGTGGCTCACTCATTCTTGCCCTACTCGTAAGTTCCATGCTTTTTGTGGTTTTGCTGAGCGAAGGGCTTTTTGGTTTTTCCGCCGCGGTGCGAACGACCATGGTCTTCAGTTTGGGGGCGGTTTTTGTTGCCGTCCTGGGTTGGATGGTGATCTGGCCCTTGACCAAGCTTTTTAATATGTCCCAAACCATATCTGATTTTCAGATAGCGGGCATAGTGAAGGATCATTTTCCAGACATTAATGACAAACTGGTCAATTTGCTACAGCTCAAGCGTGAGTCGCAGCAAAATTCCTTGGCCTTGGCCGCGATTGACAAAAAAGCTGAGGACATTGCTCCTGTCCAGATTAGTTCTGCTGTCAATCTCAAATTGAACCGAAAATATTTGTGGTATCTCGCGATCCCACTCTTTTTGTTTTTACTCACTTATTCTTTTAATCCGGAATTGTTGAGTGCGAGTTCTGCAAGGCTCGTAAACTATGATACTGAGTTTTTGCCTGAGGCTCCCTTCCAAATCGAGCTCTCAAGTGTGCCGCAGCAACTGATCGCTGGCGAAAGTTATGATCTGCAAGTAAGTGTGGATGGTAAGGCGCTGCCTTCGGAATTATTCATCTTTATCAAAGACGAATCCGACCCAGAATCTCAATTCATCGACTACAGTCTCAATCAAGAGCAGCCCAACAGCTTTTCTTATCAACTTTCGGATGTAAAAGAGGATTTTAGCTTCTATGTTGGCAATCCTGACGCTCGTTCTGAGAGCTATAAAATTGAAGTATTAAAACGTCCGTTTATTAAAAATTTCAGAGCGCATATTACTTACCCAAAATACACGGGTTTGGGCTCCGAAACGCTTGAAGACAATGTCGGAGACTTCAAAGTGGTCAAAGGATCGACTGTTCGCTGGGAATTATTACCAAATACCGAAGTAGAAAACGCCTGGTTGGTCGCTGGAGACAAAAAAGCCTTCAAAAATAGCAGTGAAGCGGGTGAATATGAGATCAGCCAGCGGATAATGCAGGATTTGAATTATTTCCTCTCGCTACAATCCACTAGTCAAATCACAAATATTGACACGGTCAAGTACAAAATCAACGTTTTACAAGACCGTTACCCTTCGATTTATGTCTTTTCTCCGAACAACGACTTCCTTGTTGACCTGGATCCAGTGATGCCTTTGGAGTTAGAGGTTGCGGACGACTATGGATTTACCAAAATGGCGCTCTATTATCGCTTCACCAAGTCAGGAGGAACCTCCGCCGTGAGCGCAGAATACGCTGAGTACCCACTCGAAGTTGACCGTAGGACGCTCTTACAGCCACGTTCTTACCGAATTGATCTTACGGCCCTCGGCTTACGTGAAGGAGACGAACTAGAGTACTTTATCAAGGTCTGGGACAATGATGGTGTATCAGGTGCCAAGGCCTCAACTAGTGCAACCTTCAAGGCAGTTTATCCCACTTTGGATGCGAAGTATGACGAAGTCGGTGAGAAGCAAGACGAAGTCAAAGAAAGGCTCGAAGCCTTAAAAGATAAATCCAAAGAGCTCGAAGAAAAATACAAAAAGATCCAAGAGACTTTACTTGAGCAAAAGAAATTGTCTTTCGACGATAAGAAGGAAATGCAGAAGATGCTCGAGGAGCATCGCGCCATGATGGATGAGCTTGAGAAGACTCAGCAAGCCTTTGAAGAAACCAAAGAAGAGCTGCAAAACAATGAGATGATCTCCGAGCAGACTTTACAGAAATATGAAGAGCTTAATGAATTTTTAGAAGAACTGGATAATCCAGAAATAGAAGATTTGTTAAAGGAGCTTGAGGAGAAAATGGAAGAGTTGAATCCAGAAGATGTGATGAGCAAGATGGAGCAACTCAAGATGAATGATGAGGATATCAAGAAAAGTCTGGAGCGAACCCTCGAACTTTTTAAGCAGATGGAGGTCGATCAGAAAGCAGATGAGATCCGCAACAAGCTCGACAATATGAAGTCGAAGCAAGATGTACTCAACGAGCAACTCGAAAAAGCAGAGACTCCTGAAGACTTAGAAAATCTCTCCGATCGTCAAGATGACATCAACCAACAGATGGATGATGTCAAAGAAGATCTAGACGAACTGCAGGATATGAAAGATGATACGCAAACTCCTGACGAGTCTGAGATGGATGGCTTGCAAGAGGATGCGGATGAGGCCCAAGAGAAAATGGACCAAGCCTCTGATGAAATGAAAGAGGCGGCGGAGAAGATGGAAGACGGAGGCCGTAAAGAAAAGAAAGAAGCTCAGCAGATGCAGCAAAATGCTGGCGAGCAACAGAAGGGCGCTTCGCAGAAAATGCAGGAGATGTCTGATCAGCTTAGCCAGATGCAGATGAATATGCAGCAGCAACAAGACCAGCAAAATCTGGAGAACTTGCGTGAGCTGCTCGAGAATCTCCTGACCCTTTCTTTCGATCAGGAAGACCTCAAAGAAAATGTCAAAGGCCTCAAGTATGGTGATCCTGCCCTCAAGGATAAGAGCCAAGAGCAAAAGAAACTGCAAGATGATATGGCGCTAGTATCTGATAGCCTTGAGGCACTAGCCAATAAAGTATTTCAGATTCAGAAGTTCGTCCTTGACGAAAGCGGTAAGATCACTGACAACATGAAGCAGTCTCAGACATTCTTCCGCAACAAGCAGGTGCCAATGATCACTTATCATCAGCAGACTGCCATGACCAGTATCAACAACTTGGCCAACATGCTTTCGGATGTCATGAAGCAGATGCAGGAGCAGATGATGAATGCTAAGCCCGGCAGTGGCATGTGCCAGAAGCCAGGTCAAACGCCGAGTATGCAGAAGATGGGAGAGATGCAAAAGAAGCTTAACCAGCAGATGCAGCAAATGAAGAACGGCCAGATGAATGCCCAGAAGATGGGTGAGATGGCGGCGCGTCAAGAAGCGATTCGGAAGCAACTTCAGGAGGCGAGAGACCGTATGAAACAGAACGGCGAAAACGGTTTAGGCGATCTCGATAAGATCATGCAAGACATGAAAGAGACCGAAACCGAACTAGTCAACCGTCAGCTGACAGCTGAGACATTGTTCCGTCAGCAGCAGATATTGAGCCGCTTATTACAGGCTGACAAGTCCGTTCGTGAGCGTGAATTGGACAACAAAAGAGAATCTAAAACGGGTCGCGAATTGGACCGCAAGTCCCCTGAGCAACTCAGTATAGAGGAGTATAAAAACAAAATCCGTCAGGAGATGTTGAAATCCAACAAATTGGAATATTCCAACGATTTCCTCATCTTGATCGAACAATATTTCAAAAAGCTCGAAGAAGCGAATGAGTAGCAGTACCGAAACCCGAAAGGTGCTAAAACAACTGACCCTGGAAAGTAAGCCAGAAGTCATCCACACGATAGAGTCTGTCGTTGATGACATCCGTGCTGATCTTGACTTCAAGGAAGACGTTTACGGCAATGTAATGGTAGCCGTCACCGAAGCAGTAAACAACTCTGTGGTGCATGGCAATGGTGGTGATGAAAGCAAAAAAGTCTTTGTAGACTTTGAGATGGAAAACACCTACCGCCTACTAGTGAGAGTGAGAGACGAAGGTCCAGGCTTTGATCCGAACAGTTTACCGGATCCTACCGCACCCGAAAATCTTGTCAATATTGGAGGTCGAGGCGTCTTCTTGATGCAACACCTTTCGGACGAGATGAGCTTCTCTGACGATGGGACTGAGGTCGAAATGATCTTCAATATTTAGAAATCTTCCCTTAAAAATATACAGGTGCTTTTCTCAGAAAGGCACCTGATTTTGCATGTAAAGAGATGTCTGAAACTATTCTTTTTCACACCGAGGAGATCAACTTTAGCTTGGCTGATGCTGAAAAGATAAAGCAATGGCTGCTGACTTTGGTCGCTCAACATGAGCAATCGGTGCATGAATTGAACTACATCTTTTGTTCAGACGAGTATCTGCTTGGGCTGAATAAGCAGTACCTAGCGCACGATTATTATACCGACATCCTCACTTTTCCCTACGAGCATCCCGAGGAAACGGGCCTTTGGTCAGACATCTACATCAGCATCGATCGCGTTCGCGAGAACGCTCAGTCCTTTCAATCTAACTTTGAAGATGAACTCCATCGGGTGATGGCGCATGGTGTTTTACACCTCTTGGGCTTTGATGATCATGGCGAGGCAGAACCTGAAATGCGTCAGCAAGAAAAGAATGCCCTCGCTCTGCGGCAGTTCTAAAGGTTCCACGTGGAACCTTTTTACTTCACTTCCTCTCTCTGGTTTGAGTCTCCTAGATGTTCCACGTGGAACATTTTGCCCCTCCTCTACCCTGCCTATTCGCGCTTGATTTCTCTGAGGTCAAAGACAAATATTCCTTTGTATTCACCCTTCGGGGAACGCATATATCTTTGCCATGCAGGCTCGAACAAAAGACTGGAATCTGAAATGATGAGAAAGTCTGCTTGGCCCTGCGCTATCCAAGGCTCCATCTTTTGAGGTTCTATTAGGCCAAAATTAGCGTTAGTCCAGCCCCTGCGATTGAGGAGATACAAGGTGTTGTTAGGGCTAAAGTCAGGGACACTTACTACCGTATTTTCTAGGCCTACTCCTGCCTCCAATAAGAAGTCTTGCAGCCCTTTCTCATAAAAAGCAGGCTGCTCCCTATAGTTCATCGTCCTCCCAAAATAGCGTACTCTCAACTCAGTTTTGGCGCGGTATAAGCCAAAGATGCAGACGCCAAGCATCAGCCATTTGAGCCAAGCAGAGCGGTAGAGCTTGGGCCATTGCTGACTCAATACCTTGAGTCCATGCAGTAAGGCCAAGGCAATCAGTGGCAAGAAGGCAAGTAGATAGTAGTCATGGATGCCCATCAGCCAGTAGAAATAATAGACATAGATCAGCTTAGCTAGGAGTAAAAATCCAGTGGCTAGCCAGAGTTTCTGATCACTAGATCTTAGCCCCAGTACTGGCAGGAAGCTGATGAGAAGGATGAGCGTTCCGCAAAGCGGGTGATAAAAAAAAGGTAAATGCTGGTCGTACAGATAAGCCCAAATCTCTGCTCGATGAGCAGACGAAAGCCCATCAAAGGCTCTCATGATATGCCCAAAGTGTCCTCGCTCAAAGCCCGTACTGTACCAAGTCGCGTAAACATACCAGAGCAAAATCATCCCCATCCCTCCTAGTAGTAATCCAACTTTGGCCCAAGTACGCTTATTCTTGAGCCATGCGATGGGAGTATATTTGGCTTCGTAGAGGATCAAAATACCCGCTGCTCCGAGGCATCCGATACTGGAAGCTTTCATCGTAGCGGCTAAAGCAAAGGCGACAATGGCCCAAACCAAAGCAAGGAATGACTGTCGTCGCTGGTAGAAGAAGAAAGCATACCAGCCCCAACAACAGAGAGCAAAGACGGGTGGATCGGGAATAAATCCATTGGCATAGAAGTGCAGCAAAGGAGAGCCCATCAGCAAAAGCATCTAAAGAATTGACCAAATGTGGTCTGCTAGGAAGAGCTGAGCCAGCCTATATAATGCCCAGAAACCACTAAAAACAATCAGCAATTGTAAGCCTCGAAACCAAGCATGATGCGGCTGAAACAGACGATAGAGCATCCCCACGATCCAGTACAGTATGGGAAATTCAGCGGCGGCCTTTTGATCATTGTAGAGATTATGAAAGCGAGGTTGGAGGAGATTGGGACTCTCAGCGTAGTAGTTCCAAGCGAAAGAAGCGGAGTCGGTTTGCCGCCATTTATGCATGCTCTGGGGCGGAAGGTCGATGATCGCATGGTGGCCAATAAACAAGAATGCCCCTATCAGAATAAGACCAATGCTTATCCCGGGATACCGGAAGCTGTACATGAAAAGAGATTATTGTGTTTCAATTAGGCTCACGAAAGTGCCGAAGCATTGGTTGGGGAGGTCAATTCTTTTCCCTGTTTCGGGCAGACTTTTTCCTGATTGACTCAAGCTTTTTCTATTTATCTGAGCCAGCGTTTTGACTTCCGTTTTTTTACAGAGAGATTTCCCGACTGAAATTGATTAGTATCGCCTTCTCCAACGGATGATATGAAAGGAAAAATCCTGAGTATGGCTCTGCCTCTTCTGGCCTTTATGGCTTGGGGGATAGAACTCAACGAACTACTCTTGGTCCCTGAAACCAAGCAAAGCGAACCGCTCTGGTATTGCTTGATGGGAGTTTTGAGTGTGGGGATGATTATGTTTTGGCCGGCAAAGCCTTTGAATTTTGGGGCACGCTTTGAGCCTTATAAGCAAAGCCTACGTATCCTTTCTCTACTATCCTTTGGGGTATTAGCGTTGGGCTTTCTTTACTTCTATGCAGCTCTGCTTGAACGCTTACCCCTAAACGGAACCTATAGTGATATCCTACATATCGCTCGTACCAATGCAGAGCGCATCGCTATAGGGCAAGATCCCTACTTCAAAATAGATCGTATCTGGAACGGCAATTATCCGGTTTATATGGCCGGACGTTGGCTCGCCTATGTGCCTGCAGTCTGGCTAAAGTTTGATATCAGATGGATGGATGCACTCCTGCCGCTATTTGCTTTGAGCCTACTTTGGCTGAACTTTTCCAAGCGAGGCGTCTATGCCAATCTCCTCTTGCTTGCTTCCCTCCTACCCCTAGCTTGGATCGCGTATTACCTCCTGCATACGGCTCCCTGGTTCTTTAGAGGTTCTGGTGAAGGGATCAGCCTCGGCTGGTATTTACTGCTGACTTGGGCTATGATAACGCGTCGTTTTAGACTCCAGGGAATCTTCATGGTAATGATCTTGCTAAGTCGCCCAAGCCTTATCCTATGGCTGCCTATGTGGATGTGGATGCTCTGGAGACATGAAGGACAGAAAGCTTTTTATCAGCTGTTAATAAGCTTAGTAGTGAGTCTCACTGTCTTCCTTTTGCTGCCATTTGATTGGGAGCAATGGGATTATTTCATGCAGCTCCCTGAGGAGTATCTAGCCAATGCCTATGAGTATTGGGGCGAGAAGAAGCGGGTTTGGTTTCTTTCTTCTCCCGGCTACGCCGAACGCTTCTCTTCAGAAAGCCTCGCTTCTCTGCCCTATTTTCAAGCGCTTTTTATGGCGATCGGCAGTGGGCTGGTCTTCTGGTTTTGGGATAAGCGTTCTGCGAAGCATATACAAATCAGCCTCTCCTATGCGGGTTTACTCAGTTTGAAAATCAGCCTGCTTTTCTATGCGGCCTTTCACCTGATGCCCTTTCATCACTTCTTCATGCTGGCTAGTTTGGTTAGCCTGCCGCTGCTTTGGAGTCTTGCCCCTGAGCCCCTTGAGCAAGAAAGTCATGCGTTCGGCAATCCCGATAACTATCGTGGAATGAAAATCCCAGCCCTCAATCTCAGCCGAGGCCAAAGAAAGAACGTGATTCTGCTTTCTCTTTTGCTGGGGCTAGTACTCTTGGAGGTGCTAGCCAATACGCGTTTTGTAGCTGCTCCCTTCAAAGAAAACTTCGCTTGGAGTAGTGTCGTCTACTTCCTCTCGGGTTTAGGGATCGTGGTGGTGATGTTGATTAAACCAGCAAAAGATGCCCTTCCGTCTCTGCTTCCAGATCCTAAAGGAAAGAGTGCTGCTTGGTTTAAAGAGGCAGTCATATTGACGATTGGTTTTTTCCTATTGATGGCAGGCCATCAGATTTTGCTCAACCATCCGATGACCATAGATGATGCTGATATGCTCCCTATTTTACAGAAGCAGGCACAACGTTTTCTGGCGGGAGAAGATGTCTATGCAGTAATGCCGGGTTTCTGGAAAGGTGATATGAGGCCCATTTATATGCCGGGTTTTTGGGCGCCTTTCGTGCCCTTTGAACTTGCGGGTGTAGATATGCGTTGGGCTACTTTGATCTTGCTGCTGATTGCGATGGGACTTATCATGAGCTTCCTCAAACCGATGCAAAAGAACCAATCAGTCTTTGTCCTGCTGGCACTCTTACCTTTGGTTTTTTTGTATGAGTCGGTGTGGACGGGACAGGAACCTATCATCAGATTGTCGCAGGAAGGCATCGTGATGTTTTATTACGTCTTGTTGGGATTTGCGGTGGTCAGACGGATGCCAGTCTTGGTGGGGATAGCGATTGCACTTTGCTTGTTGAGTCGCTTTGCCTTGGCACCTTGGGTAGCGATGTACTTTTTCTACGTCTTCTTTTTTGAGAGCAAGCGTAAGGCTTTGATCGCAGCTGGGACTGCCGCAGCGATTGGACTCTTTGGCTTTTTGATCCCCTATGGCTTTGAGCTATGGGATTACTTTTTCAATCATCCGCATCGCTATCAGAAGTTTGCCGAAAACACCTGGGAGGTCAACCAAAAGTTTTTTGCCACCACTTTGGGTTTGGCCAAGTTCTTCACGCAAGAGACGGTTCGCTACCAGCACAAGATTCACTTGGGACTTTCCTTTGCCGCTCCTGCCCTACTCCTCCTGACCTATTGGCGGACTCGCCTCAAGTGGCAGTGGAACGAACGACTTTTTCCTCTGGCTATGCTCAAGCTGACGCTGGTGATTTTTTACAACTTCATCGTGATGCCCGTTTTCTATCTCTTCTTCGTCAACACGATTTTGTCCTGCTTGATTTTGTTTGCCTATCTGGGGGAACGATTGAAGGCTTAGATTTTTTTACTGCTGCGCAGAACGCTTGTCTCTGGGTTCGGCATGCATGCCGAACCTACTGCTGGGTATACACTTCTCCTCGTCCCGATGGGACTCGTTCGAAAGAAGATTTGAGGGATTATCGTAGCGGCCCAAAATTTTGTGCCGCATTGGAACGAACCGAATCAAATGATTGGAGATGAGTGTTCCGCGTCCCGAAAGCTTTCGGGAGCAAAAAGAAAAAACATCCATCTGGAATTAAATGTCTGATAATCAGTTAATTACGCCTATTTAGGAGTTTAAGTATTTGATTATCAGGCAATTGTAAAAATTCCTAAAAAAATCCCTTCCACCCCACCTTTTTCGGATGACGCCCGTGTAATCAGACACTAGCACATACCAGAAAACAATCTCCTCATGTATCGAATTCCTTCCCTCTTGGCTACGGCCATACTGGGATCACTATGTCTGTTAGAAACGCTCTGTTCGACTCGCTGGGTCTCTCCGACTGAGCCGGAAAGCCTTTCCATGCTCACACTGCCCTACTTGCTCTGTGGTCTGGGGATCGCCCTCTTGCCTTTGCTGAGGACGCGGCCGCTAAAATATGGCGTATCTATGCCTATTTGGGCTAAAGTGTCCTTACAAGGGCTTATATGGGCTAGTTTGACTTACTACTTCGCTCAATTTTGGCAGAGAGCAGCGGATATCATCGCTCGATTTCCGATTGATTTTCGCAAAGCGGACATGTTGGCGGTGATCGAGAAGCAAGCCGAGCGATTTTTGGCCGCCGAACCAATCTATGACATTATACCAGAAATCTGGGGAGGAATGCCGCCGATATATTTGCCGGCTTTTTGGGCCGCCTTCGTACCGGCCATGGCTTTGGGCTACGACATCCGTTGGACGACGGTCATTTTGTTAGGCGGAAGCATGTTGTTGATTTTTGCGCCGCTATTTTCGCTCAAGCGAACGAATTTTTTGGTTTTACTTCCGCTCTTGCCGCTGTTTTTTCTGATGGAAGCGATTTGGACGAAAAAAACTTTTCTTTTTCGCTTTACGGAAGAAGGGGTTTCCATTTTTTACTACCTCTTGTTGGGCTTTGTCATTTGGAAGCAAATTTCTTGGCTCGAAGGCTTGGCGATTGGGCTTTGTCTGCTCAGTCGCTATTCATTTTTGCCTTGGCTAGTGATTTACGGTTTGCATTTGCTCTTTTTTAGGCCGCGCCGAGACTTTTTCATCGTCTTGGGGATTTCGCTGGCGATCTTTGTGTTTTGTTTGTGGATTCCGTTCGGCACGGAAAGCCTATCCTTCTTTTTGGCGCATCCAGGTGAATATCAGGACTACGCCAAACGACTTTGGACGCATGATTCGATCTTTTTTGAAAAAACACTGGGCTTGGCCAAGTATTTCTCCCTTGACTTGGTGCAATTACAGCACAGACTCCATTTATTCCTGACTTTGGCTGCGCCCGGTATTTTGTTGGCAACCTATTGGCAAAAATTGAAGCGAGCCGATCAAAATCCGCATTTGGATCGATTTTTCCTGCTCTGCACCCTCAAACTGTCCTTGGTCGTTTTTTATAATCTGATCATCGTGCCAGTCTATTATCTCTTTTATGTCAACACCTTCTTTTCTGTCCTCATCTTGGCTTGCTATATTCGCTTTCAAATCAAGCAATCAGTAGCAAAGCCCATTACGCATGTCACTCAGCCCCGACCAAAAACGTAAAGAGAACAATTTTGACTTCATGTCCGGAATCGTAAAGCGATTTGACGAATTGAAGTATGCCCTGCTCGACGCCCAGACTTTTGACCCGGATCATTATGGTTTTCCTGATTTCTATTACGAAGTGATGGAAACCGATCAAAAGCGCGTGGATGCTTTTCGCAAAGCCTTTGAGAAATATGATATGCTCAAAGACAAAGTCGTCTGTGAAATTGGGGTTGGGACCCTGGCCTTGACCAAACATTTTTTACCGCACGTCAAAAAAGCCTATTTGATCGAGAGCAATCCCAATGTGATCGAATTTGTCAAAGCAGAGCTCGAAAAAAATGGTTGGAACGATAAAGTTACACTCATTCATGGCGACGCACTCAAAACGACCCTTCCAGAACCGGTGGATTTTGTCATTGGTGAATTGATGAGCATTTTTTGCGCCAACGAGCTACAAGTGCAAATTTTTAAGCATGCGCGAAGCTTTTTGGGAGAAGGCGGCGTCTTGATGCCCGAACGCATCCATAATATGGCCCAACTTTGCTATGCGGATTTCGATCATGGCCACGATCACTATCCAGTTTTCTTTACGCGTCATTTGCCGGAGATTTTTTGTCCGATGCAGTTAATCAATACGGTTGATCTCTATCAGGAGTCAGAAATGAGCATTAGTCGCCAAAATACCGTCCAACCCATGTTGAGTGGCACGGTCAACTCGGTCTATCTCAATTCTTGGATCCAAGTCGCGGAAGGTTGCAATTTCACGGGCACCGATAGTCTCATGCCGCCGACAGTTGTCAAACTCAAAGAAGCCGTCGAAGTCAAGGCTGGCGAGAGCTATACTTTGCATTCCTCCTATTCCTATGGGACAAATTTGGATCAGGCGGAGTTTTGGTTGGCTTAGGTGTTTTTTTTACTGCTTCGCAGAACGCTTGTCTCTATGACAAATGCTGATCGAATATTTTATAAAAATATAGCGGCACAAAATTTTGTGCCGCTACGCATTTATAATGGGTAACAATACCGAGGATAATCGTTCCGCGAAGCGGCCCCCCTACTCTAGTTCATACCTTACCGCCTTCAATCTGGAACTGTAGAGCAGCACTGTATCCACCTGACCATTGGCATCACGTTCCAAATCGAGGATGTAACTATTCAAAATCAACTTATCTGGCTCCAGCATGAGAGCTTTGCGGTCGCGGCCTCTGAAATTGACTTCGTAGCGATCGTCCTCAAGATATTTGATTTTGAGTTCGCCTCCGGTTTCTGCATTACGAAAGCTACCGTCAGCCGCTGCAAAGTCAATCTCGCTAAAATCTCCTTTTATTTTTTGAAGGCTGTAGGGTGGATGTGAGGTATGATAAAGCGTTATCTGATAATTGTTTTCATCATCTAAGCTAAACCATTGCTTGAATGTAGGGTCAGTTACCTCATGCCATAGATTATCATCTTCCTTTTCCAGTTCAATATCATTGCGACCCATCCTGCGCATCAACCACTTACCATCACTTTCGAGAATCTGGATATAGTATCCGCCACTGGTTTTGTAAGTACCTAGCAGTTTTTCTGTCGGCAATGGATCACCTGTCTCTTCAGGACTGAGCGTAATGCCGACGTTAGTAAACTTATCAGCATCGATCAGAATGTCAGCACAACGTCTCGCCCAATAAGAAGTAGAAACCCTTCCGCTATTGGAGGTGATAAAAATGCTCAGTTTTTCAGACTCAAAGCGAAGGGTAGTCGCATGCCAAGCTCCGGTCGCGCCTTCGTGATATTTGTAGGGCAAACCCTGATAGTCGCCAAAAGACAAGCCAAAGCCGTAATTGTCAATTTCACTACCGGCGATAAGATTTTGACTCATTTCCAGGTATTCACGACCGAGGACTTTGCTTTTTCTTTTTTGCAGCATTTTCTCCCAGCGTAACTGATCCTCTAGGGTGGTAAAAAGCGCGCCGTCGCCATGTAGATCACTCAGCCAATCATAGGTTTTCCAAGTATCGAAATTGAAGTAGGGCCGAGCCATATTTTCAATTTGATCATGCTTAGGTTCAAAGCGAGTGTCCTTCATCCCTATTTCAGCGAACATTTGATCAGAATACTCCTTAAAACTCTGGCCGCTGACGACTTTGACCACTTCTGTCAGCAAAATGAAGTTTGAGTTGCTGTAAACGTGGCGACTGCCAGGTTCGAAGTTCAAATCCTGCTGTTGCGCCAAAAGATCTATCGCATCCTGATTGCTAAATGTATTTTTCCACCAAGTGATGTTTTGTAGGCTCCAAAGTGAATTCATATCGCGGATGCCACTGCTATGATTGAGCAAATGGGCGATCGTGATGGGAGATTTGATATCGGGATAGAGTTGGGGGATAAATTCACGGATATCGTCATCAAGTTTGAGTTTTTCATCTTCAACCAAACGAAGAATGCACATGGCGGTGAATTGTTTGGCCAAAGAGGCAATATTGAAGCGAGTGCTCTCATCAATTTGGGTCAGCGGATCGAGATTACTGACACCGGCATATTTTTGATAGACCACTTTGCCGTTTTTGATAATTCCCATCGCCAGACCCGGTGCCCCTTCATCGACATTGTCAACGACGATTTGATCGAGCGATTTTATTTGCTCGGGACTGAGTTTTTGGGCGATGAGCGTTCCGCCGAGACAGAAAAGCAAAATTGAGAGAAAGAATACCTTCATAGCTTTGAGAATTATTGATTTTGAGCAAAATCGTGATTCATAAGACCTAGAGCGCGCCAGATCACGATTTGGAGCTTGCTTTTGGGCTGCTTCGCAGAACGATTGTCCTAATCCTTTGTAGCGCCACAAAATTTTGCGCCGCTACAGCTTATGCTGTTCCACATACTGCAAAGGCGTCATGCCTTCATTGCGTTTAAACACCCGGTTGAAAGTCGTCTTAGAATTGAAGCCACAGCCAAGCGCAATACTTAAAAGGGTAAATTTTTGTTGTTCCCCCGCCGCGATTTGGGCTTTGAAGTCCTTGATGCGATAGTGATTGACAAAATCGTTGAAATTCATCTCAAAACCCTGATTGATGATTTGGGAAACCTGTTTGGTAGTGATGGCCAACTTGCTAGCCACATCATGCAGGGAGAGCGTCGGGTTTTGGTAGATTTTTTCTTCTTCGATCAGTTCTAGGATCTGTTTTTTCCCTTTGGTAAACGCTTCTCCTGCTAATGGCGATTTAGGGACTTTTGCATTCTCTTCGATTTCAGGGGGAGAATCGTTCTGCGGAGCAGGGCTGGTCAAAAGAGGGAAAATACCAGATTTGATACTATGAGCATAGGCTTCGAAGGCGATGTAATAGGCTAGAGCCGCAAAAATGAGGTAATACCAAAACTTTTTACCGAATGAGCCAAATTTTGGATAGGCAATAAAAAAGCCAATTCGAAATATCAGAATGATCAAAAGCGCGATCAAATACTTTTGCACCCAACTAAATCTAACGGCATCGGCATAACTCACTTCTTCGACAATGCGCCGCCGGTAAGTGCGGTAATGCCGAGTGCTGACAATCACATAAGCAATGATAAATGCCAAACCACTAAGTTGATACCAAGTCGAAAGATCTTTATCCTTACCATCAGCATAGAAATAGTATTCATCTAGGATAAAAAAGTCGACTACAAAGACAATCAGACTGTAGAATAAGTAAAGTGCAGCCGGTAAAAAGTGCCAATAATCCCGACGGCTGAGTTTGAAGTCTGATTGCAGCAAAGTCCGGGTGTAGAAGTAGATTACCGGGCCCATGAGGAAAAACTGCTGGAAGGGCACGAAAAAGAGGAAGTCTCGAAAGCCGTCTTTACCATACCAACCCGAATAACCGCACATGAAGGGAGTATAGTAGAGGACGCACAAGAAAATGAAGAAACTTAACCATTTGCTGGACCGATCTTGGTTTTCGTAAGCCGCCTTGAGCAGGAGCCCGGCAAAGATCAAAGATTGCACCCAAAAAAAGAGAAGAACGCTAGTGGAAGGGGTGAATACGAAAAACATACCCGAGGATAAAGAATATTTTTGTCTTTCGGCCACTTTTCTCAAAAAGGGCAATAATCCCGTGCTGTTGTCATTATGACTCTGGATTTTGAGTTTGCTTCGCGGAACGCTAATCTCTAAGCGACAAGGTAATGCCTTGTTGCATTAGCAAAATCTGGGGTTTCCCCTGCTAAGCCACTACGTTGATATCAAAACCGATGATATCGCGCCATCCTTCGGATTGGCTTTCGTCGGCGAGCTGAAATGGCGTAACATGATGCCAAAGGTCGGTGCCATAAGTGAGTTCATCGCGAGAATCGGCCTGAAAAACAAATTGTCCTGGCTGGAGAGTGTGGCGACAGATGATTTCCTTTTTACCATCAGCCAATTGCTCGATAATCTGCGTTTCTCCGCCGATGATGTTTTTGCGATTGACGACTAGGGCCGAAACGATATAATCGGCGCCATCTTCATGCGCTCCTTCGGGCGAATTGTCTCCGGCCTTGGCGGCAACTGCTTTGACCGACATAAAATGCGCAGTGGCAGTGATTTTTTTGAGATTCGGGCGGGTTTTTTGGACTAAACTAAAAACACCTTTTAATAAAGACTGAAACATTTCATTTTCAGTGTACTTATGCTCACATTCGGCAAAAATACGTGGCATAGATCTGACATCATTTTGATCTAGATCTTGCTGAAAATGAGGCACCATCGTTCGCCAGATTTTGAGTCCTTTCTCGCTTTTTTCGATGGTAAATTGTGCTACTGCTCTGCGCCGCCAAGGTTGTAGAGCCTGAAAAGCCTTTTTATCCTCAGCATTGAGTTGATCTACCCATTTTTGCAGACTATCTACATCTGCTTGGTCAGTATAGTATGCCCTCAATCGGGAACGCAAAGTCTCATCTTCTGGAAAAGCCGCCAGTAACATTTCCATTTGCAAGCGCCGTACATCATAGTGGTCCCAAGCGAAGCTTTCAAACATGGGGCTAAAAAACTCGAGGAAGCGTTCGGCGACTAAGCCGTCAAAATTCTCAATCGAATCAATATAAATAGGGGAATGAATCTTACGACCGAGCTGAGTAGAAATTGTGTTTTGAGTGATAGGCAGTTGCATACTTTAAAGTTGCAAATGCTAGGCTTAAAACAAAATGGAGCGTTGCACGTGATGGCGAAAAATGTAGGTGCGCAATCCCGAAAGCTTTCGCGGATGCGCACCTACGAATCATATTGATCGAAACCTTAGGCTAAGCGTTCCGCGCAGCGGGACGACGAGAAATCTCCTATCATACGATTTGTAATCAAGGAGATTTTTTTTCGACTATTCTAGCTCTGCCGAAATGATTTTAGGTCTAGTTTTAGGTAAGAAGTACTACTTCTCAAATAAGAAGAATACTATATCTATCAATTCTCCCGAATAAGCCGTAATTTTGCGGTTCATTAAAGTTAATCGGATCATGTTTCCAACTTATGACGTCGTAGTAGTGGGCGCAGGGCATGCCGGCTGTGAAGCCGCCGCCGCCGCTGCCAATATGGGGATGCGGGTAATGCTGGCCACGATGAATATGAATACCATCGCCCAAATGTCGTGTAATCCCGCAATGGGAGGAGTGGCCAAAGGGCAATTGGTACGTGAAATTGATGCGCTGGGAGGATATTCGGGTATTGTAACGGATCATACGATGATCCAGTTTCGGATGCTCAATCGTTCCAAAGGTCCCGCCATGTGGAGCCCACGTGCCCAAAGTGATCGCATGCGTTTTGCCGAAAAATGGCGACTCATGCTAGAGGAAACACCCAATGTAGATTTCTGGCAGGAGATGATCGTCGGCTTGGTGGTCAAAGACAAGCGAGTCGTCGGCGTCCAAACTTCTTTGGGATTGGAGATTCCCGCCAAAACCGTGGTTTTGACCAACGGTACTTTCCTCAATGGTTTGATCCATATTGGGGAAAAGCAATTTGGAGGTGGCCGTTCCGGCGAGCGCGCGGCTGTAGGTTTGACCGCTCAACTTGAATCCCTTGGATTTGAAAGTGGGCGCATGAAAACCGGTACGCCGCCGCGGATAGATGGACGGACCATCAATTGGGAAGCGACTGAAGAACAGCCCGGAGATGAAAATCCGAGTAAGTTTTCTTTTAGTGAAACGCCCAAGTTGGAAAACCAGCGCCCTTGCCATATCACTTATACCAATCCGCAGACCCACGAATTGCTCAAAGAAGGCTTTGATCGCTCGCCCATGTTCAATGGTCGCATTCAAGGCTTGGGCCCAAGGTATTGTCCATCGATTGAGGATAAAATCAATCGCTTCGCGGATCGTGATCGCCATCAGCTCTTTTTAGAGCCAGAAGGTTGGAATACGGTCGAGGTTTATGTCAATGGATTTTCTTCTTCTTTGCCAGAGGATGTGCAATTCAAAGCGATGCAATCTATCCCTGGATTAGAAAATGCGCGCATGTTCCGTCCGGGTTATGCGGTTGAGTATGACTTCTTTCCCCCTACTCAGTTAAAGCTTTCCTTGGAGACCCGTTTGGTTGAAAATTTATTTTTCGCTGGCCAAATCAATGGCACTACGGGATATGAAGAAGCGGCCAGCCAAGGTCTAATGGCTGGAATCAACGCTGCTCGCAAAGCCCAAGAAAAAGATCCCGTTGTACTAAAACGAGATCAAGCTTATATCGGAGTATTGATCGACGACTTGGTAAACAAAGGCACCAAAGAACCTTATCGTATGTTTACCAGCCGGGCGGAGTATCGCACTTTGCTACGACAGGACAATGCGGATTTACGATTAACCGCCCTTGGCTACGAGATCGGTTTGGCCACAGATGAGCGTTATGAAAAAATGCTCTCCAAGAAAGGGGAAGTAGAAGCGCTCACCCAAACGATCAAAGAAACTTCAGTAGCCCCTGAAACGGTCAACCCCTATTTAGAAAAAGTAGGGACCAGCGCCTTACGCCAAAAAGTGAAAATTGTCAGCGTACTCTCGCGACCACAAGTAAGTCTTGAAGGGCTAACTGGTGAAATCGAAAGCTTGCAAACTGCGACGGCAAATGTTGATGAGGAAGTTTTTGAGCAAGCGGAGATTCAGGTAAAATATGAAGGCTACATTCGTAAGGAGCGTGAGTTGGCAGAGAAGATGATGCGTCTTGATGAAATTGTGATACCTGAAAAGTTTGATTTTAATAATATCCAAGCTTTGTCAGCAGAATCAAGAGAAAAGCTTAGCAATATGCGCCCACAAAGCTTGGGACAAGCATCACGCATTAGCGGAGTCTCTCCCGCCGACATATCAGTACTGATGATCTATATGGGACGCTAAAAAACGGCCCTGAGAATCGCGTAAAAATGTCGTGCCTGGGTATTGGTACAGGCTGTTTTATTCTCAGGCTTTATTATAGTATGTGATTATTTATGTTACGATACTTAATTTATTGATATTCAGGTGTTTATTGCTGTGTGTTTAAAGAATTTCGTGTTTTTCGAAGCAATAAAAAAACACTAAAAAAAGGCCATTTTTAGCCGATTTTTCCTCAAATTGCGATTATAAAAGCTATTTTCTTGGAAACTACTCCCCTTACCTACGCTCAATGCCCTGCTTGCAGGTCCGATAAGATATTTTTCGTGCTTTCTGCCAAAGACTATACTGTGTCTCAGGAGAAATTTGAGGTATGGCATTGTCAGAATTGTCAGTTGCGTTTTACGCAGCATATTCCTGGCGAAAATGAGATAGGAAAATATTATCAGTCCGAAGAGTACATTTCTCATAGCAATACCAGCAAGGGATTGATCAACACATTATACCAGTGGGTACGTAACTATACCCTCGGGCAAAAACGTAAGTTGATCGAAAAATTATCCGGTCGTAAGTCAGGTGCTTTATTGGATATCGGTTGTGGTACGGGAGAATTTCTCGGCACCATGAAAACGGCAGGCTGGCAGACTTTGGGACTAGAACCCGATGAGGGAGCACGTGCTCAGGCAAAATCTCAAGGTGTGGAAGTGCGGGAAACTGAGCAGCTGTTTTCTTTAGAAGCAGATCGCTACGATGTTATCACTATGTGGCATGTGCTTGAGCATGTCCATCGCTTGCATGAGTATCTCGAAAAGATCTATTCTCTCCTCAAAAAAGACGGCCTGCTAATTATTGCCGTGCCTAACTATTCCTCTCGCGATGCGGAGCATTATCAAGCAGAATGGGCCGCTTATGATGTGCCAAGGCATTTATATCATTTTCATCCAGAGTCTATGCGCAATTTGATTGAGCAGCATGGCTTCAGTTTGGAAAAAATGCAGCATATGCCTTTTGATGGATTTTACGTGAGTTTGCTGAGCGAAAAATACCGTCACGGAAAAAGCCGACTTGTGCCGGCTTTCTTGCAAGGACTAAGATCCTTCTTAAAATCGAGTGGCAACAGTGCCACTGGTAGTTCGGTAATGTATATGATCCGTAAGTAGTCTAGCGGATTTCGAAAACATGTTTTTGACGTAGGCCTCCTGCCTTGATGAGGATTTGGTAGCGACCAGCTGGCAAATCCTTCATAGAAAGGTATTTGTCATGCTTGCCCGCGAATAGTTTACCCGAACCTTTTTTGACTACCTCGCCACGTGTATTCTTGACGATATATTGGATCGGGCTATTGTCCGGTAACTTAAAGCTAACCGGCAGTTTGCCTTTGAGGGCGATTTGGTTTCGCGGGAAGTGAATACTGGCTACGGTGATTTCCTCTTCTTGAGGTGATTCTTCTACCGCTATTTCCGTAATTTCTCCTTTTGCTGGTTTTTCAATTTTCGTTTCTTCCTTCGGAGAACGTTCATCCTCTTTTATCGGTTCAGATGCAACTGATTGAGTTTCTTCAGGTTTTTTTTCGTTTTGCGATGCTGCAATATTTTCTTCGTTCGCATTTTGCGGAACGCTTTCCTTTTCTGGATTTTCGGCAGTTTTTAGGATTTCTGTCGGGTTTTCTAATGTTTCCGGCTTGTTTTCATTGGCCAATGGTTTTTCCTCCTTTTTGACTGAGCGTTCCGCGATCGCGGACTCAACAAAAATGTCGCGCTTGGGCTGCCAATAAACCTTACGAGTTTGATGCACAATCTTCGGACGGTCTGTCGAAATCCGCTTAGGGATGGATTTCGCACCTGTGCGAAATTTGATCTTATAGGGACCAAATGAGTTACCCGCTTGATCACGCAATCCTATATTAATTTCAAAAGTGTATTGGGTATTAGGTGCGAGCAACTGACTCGGCTCTATAATGATAGAAGCATTATTTTCGTCGGCGATCATAAAAGACTCAATCGAGACATTAGGTCTAGCGCTGGGATAAAGTCGGATGTTTTGGGCATTAAGGGTTTTTGGGTCGATGCCTCCCCTTTCATCTGCAAAATCAAGCCCTACTGAAATCACTACATTTCTCAACAAATCCTTTGCTCCGTCTTTGGGCATACTGCCGAGTACTTGGGTCCGCTGGGCGAAGCCAACAAGACTAATCGTCATCCCAACTACAAAGAACAAGAAGGTTTGTAAAGATTGCTGCACTTATATGATTTTTAGAATAGTACATAACAAAAATATTACGAATAAAAATAAAATACACATCTAAATAATGTGGTTTGTTACGTATGATCATCGGGGAAGATTATGGAAAAACCGCTGTTGGAGGGCACTTGCTTAGGTTTATTACCTTGTTTGGGAGAGATTTTTACTTGGGACTGCTGCGCAGAACGCTTATCTCGGGTTCGGCATGCATGCCGAACCTACCGTCCGTTGGACGAGTCATTTCGACAGAGGCCGATAGGACGACGAGAAATCTTCTGTCGCCTAATTGTAATTATGTAATGATGTCAAGTCCCGATTCTAATCGGGAGTCGCTGCACTTACTCGAAATGATTATGCGGGTAGGTGCGTGCATGCATGCCGCACCCTAGAGATAATCGTTCCGCGCAGCGGTGCTCCTCAGCCTAAGACTTATTGGATAGCACTACTTGCATACGGTCGGCTTGATTGATTTCCTTGAAAAACTCGCGAAGCTGCTCATAATAAGAAGGTGGTAACTCCATTT
>JBCCQN010000010.1:0-88797 GCA_039024315.1 Bacteroidota bacterium | reverse complement strand
CAATCCCTTAAATCTGAGCATAGCTAAGTTTACCCAATGGGCGAAAGAACACTTTAAAGCACTTGTCCTCACTACTAGGCTCGACTCATTCTGGAAAATAGTCCAATATTATTGCTTAGAGGAACCTAGGCGAAAACGGATGTCTCAATTACAAATTATGCGTGAAAAATTCCCCTTAGCTTGACGCTAATACGAAAGCTTTCGGGACGCGGAACGCTCATCTCTTCTGGTGCGGCATGCATGCGCGCACCTACAGATTGATCGTTCTGCGAAGCAGGCCAAAAACCTATACCCCTAACTCAGCTCTTGGATCAAATCCTGAATCATTTTTACCCCAGCCGCTAGTTGCTCGATGGCGATAAACTCATTGGCGCGATGTGCTTGTGCGATGGAACCTGGTCCGCAAATCACCGCTTGAAAGCCACCCTCGGCAAACTGCCCAGCCTCTGCCGCATAAGAGACCGCGTCTAATTTATCTTGTCCAGATAAGCGTTTGATAAAATCAACTATGGGTAAGTCTTCCGGTGTGTCGAGATAAGGTACCCAAGGATGTAGTTCTTGAGTAACAATCTTGAAATCTGGGAATATCTTTCGTAGTTCCGCTTCGCGGGAACGACAAAAAGCATCATATTCGGCGGTAATCTCTGCTAAATTGTCGGCTGGAATCAGGCGAGCATCCCAAGAAAAACTACACTCATCTGCAATTACGTTGGTGGCAATTCCTCCTTTGATCATCCCGATATGCAAGGAAGAATGAGGCGGATCAAAACGCTCATCGATTTGGCCTGCCGCGACCAAAGCATCCATTTTGGCCTCTAGCCAGAGTACTAGCTTTGCCGCCTCATGAATTGCACTCACTTCTTGCTTGATGCGACTGCTATGTCCTGCCGAGCCATTGACGGTAGTTTGATATAGCACGATCCCTTTTTGCCCAACCGTCGGCTGCATCATGGAAGGCTCACCTATGATGGCGTAAATGGGCTTTTCGCTATAGGTGGTATTGATATGCGCAACGAGCTCTGGGGCCGCGAGACAGCCGATCTCTTCATCATAAGAGAAAGCAAAATAGATGGGCTTTTTGAGTTCCGCAGACAACATATCAGGCAGGGCTGCCAAACAACAAGCAATAAAGCCTTTCATATCACAGCTTCCCCGACCATACAATTTACCATCTCCCCCATCAATCAAAACAAAAGGGTCAGTATCCCAACTTTGGCCTTCTACGGGCACTACATCCATATGGCCAGAGAGGATTACGCCCCCATCGACCGCTGGGCCAATCCGACAATGTAGGGAAGCTTTCGTGCCTTCAGGGTTGGGAACGAGGGTGTGATCTACCCCATGCTGTTTAAGGTAATCTTCGATCCAGCGGAGTAGCGGGAGATTACTTTGGCCTCCCAATACAGGAAAGGAAACGAGTTTAGAGAGTATCGCTTGAGCGTTCATATTTATCAATTTACTGCCAATCAATGGCTACACTAAAGACTAAAAATACCGCTGCTATCAACATCAGCCAGCCGACCAAAGGCATGATATAGCGCAGCCAGCGATCAAAAGGCACTCGGCAAAATGCTAGCATAGCAATTAGGCCTCCTAAGGCAGGATTGAAAAGATTGGTAACCCCATCCCCGATTTGAAAAGCCAAAATGGTGGTTTGTCGAGTCAAGCCGACAAGTTCTCCCACGGGAATCATTACCGGTAAGGTAGCTAAGGCCTGCCCGCTACCAGAAGGGATCAGCATATTGATAGCAGACTGAGCCAAGGACATGCTCACGGCTGAAACATAGGTCGGCAATTGTGCTAATACAGTGGAGAGGCTGTGGGCGATAGTATCACTGATATTGCCCATCTCCATGACTACTTTGATGGAAGTCGCATAGCCTACCATAAAGGCTCCTGGAGCCACTTCCCCAATGGATTTGAGGGCCGTTTCACTGAAGGTTTTGCCTCCCATCCGACTTGCCATACCACAGACAATCGCGATCATCAAAAAGATGGCCGCAATTTCATCAAATAACCATTCGCGCGTAAATATGCCGACCAGCATGATGACAAGGCCTCCGATGGCAAGACTCAAAATCAACCATTGCTTGGGATTCATTTGATAGGAAGCCAAAGGCTGGGAAAGATTCAAGCCTTTTTCGTTAAGGCCTTGGCCGAGGCCGCGTTTAGGGTCCTTAAGGATCTTTTTGAAGTAACGCAGATTGTACCAAGATAGCAGGGCTAGGCCCATGAGGCAAAGCGTTGTGCGAAGCAGCGCCCCAGAAAATAGCGGTAACTCTGCAATCTTATGCCCCGTGCCCACGGTATAGGGATTGATGGGAGAGAGCCCAAAGCCCACCGTAATACCTCCTACGGCAATCCCCGCCGCCAAGACCAAATCTCCCCCCAAGGCAAGTACCACCACCGCCGCAATGGGTACCAAGGCGATATTATTTTCATAGCCAATTGCCACCCCAAAAAAGCCATATAAAAAGGTCAGGAGTACTACGATGAGAAACTTCTTTTCCTGCCCTAAATTTTTGATCAGCGTCCCTACGCTGGTTTCAATCGTTCCTGCTTTTTCCAGCACTCCAAACATAATCCCACTGGCCAAGACTACAAAGATGATTCCTGCAGCAGTTTTATAGCCTTTGGGGATAGCCATAAACATATCCATCACGCCTACTGGGGTAGATTCAATTTGTTGATAGGAACCTGGTACTACTCTTTGACGCCCCTCTATCTCCACTCTTTCATAAATCCCTGCGGGAACGATATAACTCAGGATCGTCATCAAAACAATGATCCCAAATAGCATGATGACCGGATGGGGAATCCGCTGGTACCATTTGCGAGAAGTGGGCTCCATAAGTAGCGATTAGGGGTGAAAGAGCCTCAAAGATACATCAATTAGGGAATTGCCTTAGCGTACCAAATCCGCATAAGAGATCAATTCTATCCCCAAGTCTTTGATCACTTGCTTGACCAACTCGCTCGTAAAAAGATCTGTAACCCCTTGGCGATCAGCGGCTACGTTTTCATAACCGATGTGATATACGGCGCGCATTTCGGCATTGTCGTAAGCGGGATGCTCTACAAAGAGATAAGTCTTACCGGCTTCCATGGCATGAAGTTGCTTGATAAAGCTATCGATTTTCTCCTTTGCGGTGATGTGTGGACCATCATAAGGGATATAGGTAACATTATGCTCGACGAGATCTATATCCAAATCATATTCCTTGGCCAGTCTTTTGGCCATCTCAGCTACTTTAGGGTCAAAACTGGTACAACCCATATGTCCAGAGATGTGGGTGAGGTTTTTGATGTTCCGTTTTGCCATCTCGATTTGGGCCCGCATTTCAGCTTCTATTTCTGCCAGCTTCCATTCATTTTCCTTGATAGACCGTTGTGGGTAGTTGGGATTAGGATGGATCATGGGATAGAAATAGCCATCCTCATCCGTTATGCTTGGACATATCGTCAGAGGGCGCCATTTGATATTGTCCCACTCACTTGTCAAGCTAAGATGCAGGCCAACATCGATGTCTGGGTGCTCAGCCAACATTTGTACAGCTTCGGGAAACCAAGGCGTAGGCACCATTATTTCAATAGAAGTTTGGATACCATTGAGGGCACAATGAAGTATTGCTTCGTTCCCAGCATGGGAGGAACCCATATCGTCTCCCCTTACAATCAGGCGAGGAGGATCAGGGGCAACGGTTGTGGCACCTAAAAAAATGAATAACATGAGAATCGCGAATAGTCTGTCCATAAACCAATGCTAGGAGGATAGAAGGTAATTTCCAAATGGTTGAGAGGCTGTTTTTTCTTCACTGCTGCGCAGAACGCTTGGCTCAAAAAGTTAGAAGATTCGAGCGCTAGACTCAAATCTTCAACTTTATAATCAATCAGGCCTAGTTAGCCGCTTCAATCGCCTCTGCTTCTTTTTTCAAATCCGCCGCAAACTGTGTAAAGGATTCATCAAAGGAAGGAATCGAGCCCGCGGCCATCGGAAACATCAAGCCGCCGATCTTCTCTGACATGTAAAATGTATAAACGCCTTCCGAAACTTGGGTCAGGCGATAGACACGTGTTCCTTTGAAAAAGGGAGCGGCTCCACTGCCCCAAATCATCTCTTGTTCGGGCGTGATGCTTTTGACTTTGAGTTTGAACGTGCGTTTGGGATCTACTGTCGAGACCAGTGCGATTTTGCCACCTTCGGCTATTTCACCTTCCATCGAAACGATGGTAGAGTTCCAGCGGGGGAAATCACTCGCCTGCGTCATCAAATTCCAGATGATGGCGGGAGAGGCTTCAATACGAATACTAACGCTGGTTTCTCGACTAAAGGTCTTACGTTCGGTGTTTGCTTTTCCGTCTTGGGCCATGAGATTTAGGGTACTTAAAAGGGTGAGAAAAAAGATTAAAGTTTTCATTCGTTTGATAATTTTGCCTCTTTGACGAATGAGGAGCAGTCAAACGATAGGATTTGCTCAATCTTTTTCTAAATATTTTTCCATTACTTTTCTATTGTGCTGTAAATGATGCAGTTGCAGCTCCGCTGCATCCGACTCATATGGATCAATCGATTTGACCAATTGCACCCTAAGGTCGAATAAAGCCTCCTTATCTCCTTTCTCAGCGGCCTTGACCATGGCTAATTTGGCAAGCTCTTCCGCTGCTTTTTGGTGAGGGTTGAAGATCCCGTTTAGCTCACTACATTGATGACAAACTCCTTCTTTGTTGATCAAAGCACAACGATGATCAAAGATTTCAATCATCTTGCTTCGCCCAACTCGTAAATAGTACTTCACCATCGCCTCATTATTATCGATAATGATGGCAATCTCCTTGGTAGTAAAACCATAAACTTCCTTGAGGAGAAGGACAATTTGCTGCTCCAATGGCAGGGATTTACCGATGCAAGTAAAGCAAAACACAATGTGCTCTTTGATTTCAAAATGGCCTTGGGGAGAAGTTTGGCGGATGCGCATTTGCTCGCCAAAGAAGGCTTGATTTTGTAAGGCGGCAGTTTTGCAGATATCCGTTACATTTTCCGGCCAACGCTTACGTGCCCGCAGATAATCGCGAGCTAAATTGGAGCCGATGGCAAAGAGCCAGGTTTTTAGACTTGAATCTCCAGCAAAGCCCTCCAAGCCGCGATGTGCTTTGAGGTACGTTTCTTGGACTAAATCCTCAGTATCTTCTTGATGAGCAGTCATGCGTAGTAGATAGGCCCTCAACTGAGGGCGACAAGCTTCAAATTCCTGATTTAGTTCGTCAATGCTCATATTGATTCTCAGGGTATATTGTCAACGCCTTCATGAGGATTCTCGTAAAAAGAAGGATCGTTGTCCATAGGCATTTTTCATATCAAAGATTGTCGACACAGGGTATAATCAGTTCGATTTTGCGGCCTACATCACTTTTTTGTAATTGAAGCAAAGCAGCTCTGCCTAAACTTAAGTATATGAAAAAAACCATTGATAATTTTTCCGAAGCCTCCGCTGAGTACAAAAAGTTCAGGCCTACCTACCCGCCTGCATTATATCAGCAAATCTTGGCTCATACTCAGAGCCGTTATTGCTGTTAGGACTGCGGTACGGGAAATGGACAAGTCGCTAAGTCCCTAGCCCAGCATTTTGATCAAGTCTTCGCTACTGACATCAGCGAGAATCAAATCAAGCAAGCTCAGCCCCAATCAAATGTCATTTACAGCGTCAGTCGTGCTGAAAGCACCCATTTCCAAGACGCTCAATTTGATGCCATTACCGTCGCCCAAGCCATCCATTGGTTTGACCTCCGAGCATTTGAACGTGAGGTATTACGAGTGCTAAAACCGCAAGCTCATCTCTTTATTTGGGGCTACGGTCTAGTGAGCCTAGAAGGCAAAATCGATCCCATCGTCAAACGCTTCTATACCCAAACCATCGGCCCCTATTGGGATAAAGAACGCAAATACATTGATGAACACTATCAGGGAATTGTGCTAAGTTTGGACAAAATCGCCACGATAAACTCCCTACAGATCGCCCAATCTTGGACCTTAACTGATTTCATAGGCTACATTAGGACCTGGTCTAGTGTCAAAAAATATCGCAAAGCGCAGGCGAAAGATCCTTGCATTGAGTTGCAGAAGGCACTTGAGCCCTTTTGGCAGCCTAAAGAAGAAAAGGAAGTCATTTTCCCGCTCTTCATGCAGGTTTGGCAGAAGACTTAGGATCCCTCCTTTGCCATTTCTGGCGCAAGTAATTTTTCAGCAATACCAAAGCACACAGCAACAGAATCAGCTGACTCAACGGACTGACTAAATCTCCCCAACGACTGTAAAAAGTTGGATGATGAAATATGGGGACATCCACAATCATCAAATGATCCTCATCTGCAAAGAAGTCGTCAGTCGCATGATAATGCCCAAAGGCGTCCACCGCACTGGAAAGCCCATTGCTTACCGCTCGTACTTGTGAAAAACCATTTTCGATGGCGCGTATGTTGCCGGCTAGGGTGTGATAAGGGGAAAGCGCATACCAATCTCCTGTCGGTACTAAGAGAATTTCAACGGCTTGCTGCCCAGCCTGACGGATAAGCTGCGGGAAGTCGGTGTCATAGCAGATGGCATAAGAGAGTCGGCCGTAGGGGGTTTCGATCACATCTAGTTTTCCGTCTCCCGGAACGCTTGGGTCGGCCCCTTCGACTGGCACATTTTTGTAGTAGGTATCCAAGATTTCTCCATCGGGACCGACCACCAGAATTTTATTTTCGACAAAAGGATGCTCCGGAAACTGTAAATCGGGCAATAGGCTGGCTAAGCCTAAGAAAAAATAAACCTCATGCTCCCGAGCAAAGGCTTGGGTTGCTTCAATGAAGAATGATTCTCGCGCTTTGGTAGTCGTGATTTCGGCTTCTGATGTAAGCAGGATCTTGGCCCCTTGGCGAACGGCTGACTCACTTTGGGCGAGTATATCGGCAAACTGCTGGCGACTTTGCTCATGCACGATCTGGTACTGGGGAGCTTCAGCTTGATCTTTAAAATTGAGGATGGCGCTTTGGCCGATGGCTAGGAGCTCAGGGTCCGTTTGATTGAGGGTGCGACTAAATTGCTTTTGCTGGCCGGTTTCGGCTTCGTACATGGCTGAGAGCAATGGAGTAGTTTCGTAGGTGAGGGCCGCTACGCGAACGCTAGGTGCTTGAGCAATGATTTGCTGACCTTGATACTGTCGCCAAGCACCAAAGCCGAGTATCATCGCCCAGCCCAAGGCAAAAGCTAGCAGGCCTTTGGCGTATCCCTGCTTGGCGAGGTAGCGTTCCCGGAGGGAATACAAAACAGAAGCACTCAAATAGATCAAAAAACCAATGCCAAAAATCCCAATATAAGCCGTCCATTGCATGAGGAGACCGATGCTCACTTGGGTATTGGCCATAAAGCCCATTGCACCCGTGGGCCCTTGACTCAAAAGGAGGTTAAACACAAGTGCGCAGGCCGGCAAAAACAAAACGCCTGACCATTTAGGCAAACGGGGCGCTAGCCAAGCATCTAGGGCAAAAGGCAATAAACCAACTAGGCTCAAGAAGATCGTCAACACAAAGCGCGGGCCTTGCGGAAAGGGAATCACGCCATCATTGGCGATAAAGGATACCAAAATATAAGGCAGTAATAATATCAGCAAGGCTCGCCACCATTTTTGCTGGCGGAAGAAGTAAATACTAGCTAAGGTTCCTAGCCAAACCGAGATCGACCAGTTGAACTTGGGGGAGCTAAAAAATACTCCGAATAATATCAGGATTAAGGGTAAAGCAAATTTTGAGAGATACTTTTTCATGAGACATCGATTTTGAAATTGATGCCTCAAAAAGGGCCTTAAATAGGCCAATAGCGTTCGAATACGTGAAGTCGAACCTTTTTATATGGGTACCACCAAGCTTTGGTGCAAGCCTGTAACATAAAAGAGAAGCGTCAATATTAAAAAGCGTAAGGCCAATTTTTGACTCATGGTAAATTCAAACTGTCGTCGTTCTGCTTTGAGATTTCGGGCTAACATATAGATGATAGATAGCAGTAAGCCATAGTTCAGCGTAAACTTACTGATGGTCACCATTTCTGGTCCACTAGGCCAGTCGAGCAAGTCAAACAGAATACCTATCAATATCACAGCAAACATTAACCCGCCAATGCTAGCGACAATCACATCTAAAGCTTTAAATTTTTCGGCTTTGAACAAGTAAAAACTGGCACTCATGTACATGAAGGCGGCAGTCATAAAGCCGATGATCTTCAACTCATTGATATTGAGGAGCAGGCCACCGACCATCAAGGTTAGGGGAATGCCTTCGATGATGAGGGCAGCAGGTCGAAATCTTTTGTAAGTGCTTTCTTTAGATTGTGTGTTCATGGTTGGAGTTTGTTTATCAAAAAGACCGTCGAAGAATCCATTAGATGGAAAGCCTGTCAATTTTAAACTTTAGCCCTGTTTGCGGTATTGGCTGGGGGTCATCTGCGTAAATTTTTTAAAGGCAGTATTAAAAGACGACTTAGAATTAAAGCCACTTTCGTACATGATCTCAGTTACATTCCGCTCCTTGGAGGTGGTGGAATGCAGCCTTTGGCAAGCATGCTCAATCCGCTGGGAGTTGACAAAATCAAAAAAACTTTGCTCGAATCCTTGGTTGATGAGTTGAGAGAGGGATCTAGGATCAGTGTCTAAGCGTTCGGCAAGGCCGGCCAAACTCAAATCAGGGTCCAAGTAGGCTTGCTGCTCAGTCATAAAAGTCAACAGTCGCTTCTTTTCATGGGTCCAATCTTTTGCAGGATTTGCGCGTTCGGCTGCAGCCGGCTCTACCAAAAAGGCTAAGCTTTGGTGATCCATAAACTGCAACACCAAACGGGTAGCAAAAAGTAAGACCACAAAAAAGACCAATATCTGGGCAATAGACAGGAAATTGGGCACATAAAAGCGGACAACGTTTTGCAGGGCAGTAATCAACACGACCCCACTAAAACTACCGATCATGAGGTAGAGCCAGCGCAGACTTTTGCCTTCGAGGGCCGAGTATTCGTTTTTGAGTAGCCTTTGGTAACGCTGGGTCAAGCGCCAACTCTGCCATAAATAAAAGCCCAGATAGACATAAAAGAACAGCGTAGCGAATATGACCATCGACGAAGCCGAAACCTGGGCAGCCTCAATCACATACTGCATTTGCTCTTGGGGCAGGTTTTGATAAGCAAGTTGTGTCAATAGCAAGACCAATAGTCCAGGCAGAAAATGAAGCATATCACGCCAATGGAAGGTAATCTCTGGCTTAGTAATCGCGCGGGTGAAAAGATAGATCAGAGGCCCCTGCATCCAGATCAAACTACTGCCCCAAAAGGCTAAGCGAGGATAGCTTACAAAGAAGCCCTCCACCATGCCCACCGCCTCTAAAAGAGTCGCTACCCAAGTCAACAAAAAAGCCACCAATAGATAGCGCGCCCGCTTTGCGCCGGCCTCACGGACAAGCAAAAAGGCCGCCAGAAGCCCAAAGAGAAATACATTGATAGAGGTCAGTATGCTTAGCACAGTATCAATAAACAAAATTTATCTATATCTGATGGGGGGCCTGCTGCGCAGAACGCTCATTCGGGGCGCTATGCATGGCTGCAACTACCGTCAAAATTAATTTACATTTTCATGCAGCGTTTCTCCCTTTCCTTCATCTAAGGGTAAAAACTGATCAAAATGAAACCCATTAACTTCGCTTTTACCCTCCTATTAGGTATAGCCATTTTAAGTTCTTGTAGAGAGAGCGAGATTCCGGAACTTGTCCCAGAGACGGGTTGTGCGACTTGCAATTGCAACAATATGGACTCTACCGAGATTGCGGAACCTTTTAGTGCCAGTGTCTATGACTCGGTATTTTATTTTAGAAGTTATACCGCTATGAGTGGGAAGTATGTAGATTATTCGCTCAACAATATTGGCTCAGGCTCTTTAGATGCCATAGCGGTTGATATTATTTGGCAAGCCGAAAACCCCAATTTTAGCGGTGAGATTTTGCGCTTCGCAGATGCTGATATCTTTTTCGACTTTACCACCTTCCCCAATAGCGCCAAAAAGGTCTCTTTTGATATCAATGGCGACTTGGGCGACTTTCATTTTTTGATTAATGGCGTCGATTACAGCCTACCTCAAAATGCTTTGACGCTCAAAGTCAATCCATTGAGTAGCGGTAACTTTATTGAACTTTTTGGACCTATCAATAATATCGAGCTGGGCGGCTGGGAGCTAGCCATCGATAATATGTGTGTCGAGGACTTTGTCCAGCCGATTGTCAATCTTGATTCGCTTTGCTTTACCTTCGAGGATAGTTCTTACTCCGAGGATGTCCTGATCCCTCAGACTAGCTACGGCGCCCCCTTTTATGTCTCTCCTGACGGGATAAGCTTCCGGACCAAATGGGTAGATTATTTTGGCGCATTTCCGGTAAACGGCAGCGTGTTTTGGGGAGCGCCCTATACCTTTGGCGGTGATGAAAACGTCAATTTTACCCAGCAGTTGCTGCAGGTAAACAATTGTGATCTAGAGATTGATTTTTCAAGTTTGCCCTATTTGCAAAAGCGAATATCCTTTGACATTTCTAATGTCTTTCCGGTCACTCAGCCCAATGAATTTCAAGTCAACGGCAATCCTTTTAGCACTTTGCCCAATGGGGTCTCCTACACGAGCATTCCTTTAGGCAATGCTGCCAATGGGGACCCTTCATTTAGAGTTTTGCTCGAAGGTCCCATTAACACCATCGTCTTGAAAGGCTTTGAAGCCACCCACGACAATTTCTGTGTAGAACCATTTTAAGGGACAGCTCCATCAATTTAGAAAGTGCCATACAAGAGTGTGTGAAGGCGGCCAATAGTGCCGCCTTTAAGGTCATCTATCAGGCTTATGCTGATAAGATGTACTACCTCTGTTTGCGCTATCTAAAAGAGGAGGCGGATGCTCGGGACGCCCTACAGGAAAGCTTTATTCAGGCTTACCAAAAGATTGAGAGCTTTCAAGGCAAGGGCTCTTTTGAAGGTTGGTTGAGACGGATTGTGGTCAACAAATGCCTCAATATGATCCGTATCAATTCACGAAAGGAAGCGTGGTTTGATCAACAATCTACGGTAGAAGATCAGGCCGTAGAAGTCAGGCTCGACCAAGTCGAAGCCGGTCGTTTGAGCCAAATACTCTTTGAAGCGGTGAGTCAATTGCCAGATGGTTATCGAGCCATTGTCAACTTGGTATTGATCGAGGGCTACGCCCATAAGGAGGTGAGCGAAATGCTAGGCATCAGTGAGAGTACCTCTCGTTCTCAACTAGTGCGAGCGAGGACACACTTAAAGCAGATCCTGATCAAATTAGGGGTAGAAGAAATAGCAGAGCATTATTATGAATGAGTTTGATAAAATTCTGCAGGACCAATTAAAGAACGGAGAACGGCAAACGCCGGCCTTCATCTGGGAAAATATCGAACAAGCGATCGATCCCCCCAAACGACCAAAATGGCTCATCTTCTGGATTAGCTTGCTGGGCCTGATATTGTTATTTGGCCTGAGTACTTTGATCTATTTTCAAGTTGAGCCGACTACACAAGTGGTCCTAAGTCAACAGGACTCTACTGATACCCTCTCCTTTCCGCTAGATTCAGTCCCGACTTCATCCATCCCCCTTAATAATGCCAAAGAGGAAACTAGTAGCCATAATCCAGTATCTACCCTCAGCTCCGCTTCAAATGTGCCAAGACCTCTAGTTCTTCCTCAAACTTCTCAAGCAAAGCCAAAAGTAAATCCTCCTCAAAACCCTCAAATCGTACAGACTGAGCCTAAGCAGGCAGAAAAACAGCGCATACAATCTGCTGCTGCTCAATCAGACAAACTAAATCAAACAACTATTCATCCCAAAATTGCTGCCTTATTCGTGCCAGTTATTCAGGCAGATGAACTACTGCCCACCCCAGCTTCAACTATTGGCGATTCTAGTCAGGGGGATCATCGCACTTTGGCATCTTCCTTTAGGCTTTATCGCTTGCAGCGGAACGATTCTCTCTTGCTGGATTTCCCCCTCCATCCTCTGGATTCGAGCATAACTGCGGTAGCGGTACCGGAGTTAACCCCGCTCAAGAAGCCTGGTAAATTTTTTATTGAAGCCAAACTTGGCTACAGCGCTTATCAAATGAGCCTTTGGGATGAATTCTTTTTGGTAGGGGCACTTAGCGGCCGTCCCTTTCCTGCCAATGGTTACAATATCAATCTAGAGACTGGCTACAGCTTCAATCGTTGGTTAACCCCTATCATCGGTTTCAACCTCAATCACAAAAACGCCCGTTTTATTTATGACGCTTTGTACGATGATCAAGGCTATTTTGACTACGATATTCGCGGCAACGCCATTTGCATCCACGACATCAACAATGGGGATTATCTCTGCAATAAGTATCTACTGGAAGATATTGAAGCAGACTTTTCCATCCGCTCCTATTCTCTTACGCTTGGCAATCGCTTTAATCTCTTCCAAACCCTGCGTATCGGCATGGGGCTCGATTTAAAATACAGTCTCGACTTACGATCAACTGTGGCCCTCAACAGCATCACCAAAATTGATGTCTCAGATTACCTCAGTCAATCATACAACTCCAGGGCCGCAGCAGGTCTAAACCTAAACTTTAAGCTCAGCGAGCGTACTCGCTTATTTATCTATCCCGAATACATCTATATGCCAGCCAAGGACGAACATAAATTATACAAAGGGCCATTGCAGGAATTCATTACTTCCTTTGGTATCAGGATCAATCTGTAGGTGCGCGCATGTATGCCGCCCCCAAAAAGCGCATGTATGCCGCCCCCTGGGCACCAGCGTCCCGAAAGCTTCCGAAGCAAAAAAAGAGGCATCACCTAAAAGGCTAGCCTCTTCCCTTCCTGCCCTAAGCGACTAGGGCACACGCACACTTATCGTACTGACGGCATGGGCGCCAAAATAACCCACCGCATTGCCTTCGATATTAGAGGTAGGATTGCTCGGAGCAGCGGATTGACCCGCCGGGCCGAACGCATCTCCCACGATACTGGAAAGCGTAGAGTAATAATCATAACCTGCTTTATCGAGGCTAAACGCTTGAATTAACAACTCATCGCCAGACTTGATGCCCAAAACAGTTAAAGGTGCGATGGCATCAGCTCCATCCGTGAGATTGTCATTGTAGGTCAAAATGGTCGGATAAGGGATGTTGTTGACCCAAACCACAAAGCGTAGATAAGTGGCTACTCCAGCAGGATCCTCAAAGTGAACGCGTGGAAAAACTCCTTCTATTGGTCCTCCTGTACGACTGACAAAGCTCACCGAGTCTAAAGGCACTGCTTTTTCTAAGACTGATTGGGTGCGAATCAACTCACCATCAGATTCAATTTCTAGGGTATAAGCTTCGCCAACTTCGCCGACCAGATTTGCCGCTTTATAGATACCGGCACTTTCTTCCACCAGAGTTGAGCGTTCTCCGGAGGAGCTGACCAAGACTACCTCTGCCCCCTCGACCGCGGGATAATCACCCGGCTCAAAATAACTGCCGCTCATACTGAGTTTGACCTGAGCGGGCGCAAGAATTAGGTTGGTGATACTACCTTCGATGACCATGACGGGCTCACCATTGCTGACTTCCAATTCGATGACCTCTTCGCAAGCGGTACTGCCAAATAGGATCGCGAGGAGAAGGAGGGGATATATGAGAGATTTCATTTTTGTAATACTTGATTGGTTGAAGAATTGATTGGTTGAGTTTTTGGTTTTTACTCCCAAAAGCTTTTGGGACGCGGAACGCTTATCTCTATAGATGTTTCGGCTACCGATCCCGAGCTCGGGATCGGTACAGTAAGACAAGTCTCCCCTTATCATTCTGAGCACAGGCAAAGAAACTTTGTATTCTTACTGCTGCGCAGGGCGCTTAACCCTCTAACTAGAAGTTAAAGTTGTAGGTAAGCGAAGGCACCGCGCCGAAAAGGTAGGTTTTGACAGCTTCAGTTGTACCGGGATTACTCTCGCTTTCGCGGAAGTCTAGACTGAAGACGTTCTTGCGATTGTAGGCATTGTAAACCGAAACGTTCCAAGAAGACTTAGGATTTTTGCCGTACCATGTCGCGCTCAGATCCAAGCGGTGGTAGGCAGGCAGGCGATCCGCATTTCTTTCACCATAAAGGGGCACGATTTGACCATTGTAGGAATAGCTACCGTTAGGGAAGGTTACAGCATCACCCGTATTGTAGACCCAAGTAGCGGAGAAACTCCATTTAGGGTTAGGGTCGTACATACCGACTAAAGAAATATCATGGACACGGTCTTGACGCGCCGGAAAAGCTTCTCCATTGTTGATTTCATCAAACTGACGGAAGGTTCGCGACCAAGTATAGGCGGCCCAACCGGTGAACTTGCCTACGTTCTTGCGGAAGAGGAATTCCGCGCCATAAGACCAGCCGTCTCCGAAGACCAACTCTGATTCCACAGTTTCATTGAGGAAGATATCCGCTCCATTTTTATAATCTATCTGATTTTGTAGGTCTTTGTAATAGATCTCCACTGAGCCTTCATATTTTTCACCAAAAGTCTGAAAGTAGCCTAAGGCAAATTGATCAGAGATCTCAGGTTGGATAGTCGCACTACTGGGCAACCACAAATCGGTTGGTGAGCCACCAGTAGCATTGGTCAAGAGGTGAATATATTGGCGGTTACGGGCATAAGAGGCCTTTATTGAAAGGTTCGGATTGATGACATAGGAGGCCGAGATCCGTGGCTCTAAGCCAAAATAGTTTTTGATTACCTCTCCCTGACCATAGGTTACCGAATCGACAGCTGCGCCCTCATTGTCATAAGAGTATTCTGTACCCGGCCCTAAGACAGTGAAGTTAGAAACCCGCAATCCATAATTGATATTAAAGCTCTCAGTCGCTTTCCACTCATGCGAGATGTAGGCAGCACTTTCCAAAGCGTAGCGCTCTTGCAGTTCTGTATCATTGATGGCGGCAGACTCTGTACTCGTAATGACGCCTGGTACAAAGGTATGGTAGATTACATTGGCCCCAAATTTGAGCGTATTGCGTTGATTGGCGTAGTAACTAAAGTCCTCTTTGAGGTTCCAGTCTTGTATACCAGAAGTGATCTTCGCGCCTGCGTCTATGATATCTATTTCGTAGTCATAATCGCTGTAAATCAAGGTGCTATTGAGGAAGAGCTTATCACTAAAGAGATGATTCCAGCGTACCGTACCGGTCGCATTGCCCCAGTTGAGGCCAAACTGATCTCGTAAACCAAATTTATCGCGCCCAAAGTATCCAGAGACAAAGATTTGATCCTTTTCACTCACCCGATAATTGGCTTTCATATTGAGGTCATAAAAGTAAAGCTGGGTGTTTTGCAGATTGGTATCAGAAGAAAAGGCCAAAAATGCATCCGCATAAGTCCTACGGCCCGAAACCATAAAACTACCCTTGTCTTCCACTATGGGACCTTCAAACGTCAAACGTGAAGATATCAACCCGATCCCACCGCTGAGTTCATAATCCTTTTTATTACCGTCCTTCATCTGTACATCTAAGACTGAGGATAGGCGGCCTCCGTACTCCGCCGGCATATTGCCTTTGTAGAGTTTGGTACTTTTGATCGCGTCTCCATTAAAGACCGAAAAGAATCCCAAGAGGTGAGCGGGATTATAGACGGGCGCTTCGTCTAGCAAAATCAAGTTTTGGTCCGTCCCGCCTCCACGGACAAAAAATCCACTGCTCCCCTCCCCTGCGGCTTTGACTCCCGGTAAGAGTTGGATGGTTTTGAGAATATCGGTTTCACCAAACAATACCGGTAATTTTTTGATCTCTTTGATCGAGAGGGTTTCCACGCCCATCTCTGTAGATTGGATGCGCTCGCTAGCTGATTCGGCGGAAATGACGACTTCCTCGGTAGTCGTTTCGATCTGCCCCAAGCGAACGTCTAGCTTTACATTTTCACTGAGATCAATGGTATCCGTCATGACACCATAGCCTACAAAGCGATATTGCACCACATAATTGCCAGGTGGTACACTCAAAGAATAGAAGCCATAAGAATTGCTATAAGCCCCAGCCTTGGCTTCGGGGATATATACAGTGGCCCCGATCAAGCTTTCGCCATTGGCCTCATCATATACATAGCCGCTAAGCGTAACGTTTTGACCAAAGCTAATACCGATACCCAGTGTGCAGAGTAGGGCAAGAAGAAGATTTCGTTTCATCGTTTTGATTGTTGATTTTGGTAGATGAAACGGACTTTTTGAGGGTCTGCTGACCGGATTCAGCTTTCAGGACATTCGGATTCATGAATCAGGACATCATTTTTTCAGCTTAAATCCCTAATTTCCCCCATGGAAGCCATTAAAACAGAAGCCAAAGCCCTACTCTCCAAAAACAAACTAGAAAAAGCTATCGAGTACTTGATTAGTAATGCTAGCGTCTTTTCGAGCGACGCGCAAGACGAAATAAAGCTTTTATCAGGTCGTCATAAACAAATTAAAAAGGACAAAAGGAGACAATTAATTTCCGGAGAAGAGGCAGAAGTCGCTTTGACAAAGATCCGATACTCAATTATTGATTTGGTCAACGAACTCGGTGAAGCAAGTGACGAAGCATTGAGCGATCCCACTGGCTCTCAAGAGCAGACCTCCCCACCTGCTAAGCAAAAAACCAAGATCCTCTTCCTCGCTTCCAACCCTAGCAGTACTGGCCGCCTAAAGCTCGACAAAGAAATTCGCGAAATTGAAGAAGGCCTCCGACGCGCCAATCATCGAGACTCCTTTGAACTCGTGCAAAAGTGGGCCGTACGCCCAGCGGATCTTAGACGAGCCATGCTAGACGAGAATCCCCAGATCGTGCATTTTTCTGGCCATGGCGTTACTACTGGCCTGACCGAAGAAGCAGAAGAAGGTAGTCGCAACCTCATCTTTGAGGAGGATGCAACTAATCTAAATGATTATGATGGCGGGATCGTAGTTGAAGACGATCAAGGCAACATGAAGATCTTGCCCGCGGCAACGCTAGCGAGTCTGTTCAAACTATTTGAGGGTTCAGTCCGTTGTGTATTGCTCAATGCTTGCTATTCGCAATCGCAAGCCAAAGAGTTGAAACCACACGTACCTTATATCATTGGCATGAATAAGGCCGTCCCAGATAATGCCGCTATTGTGTTTGCAACTGGCTTTTATGACGCACTGGGAGCAGGCAAGGACATTGCAGAGGCCTTTGAACATGGCAAAGTGGCCGTGGAATTTGAAGGCATTGCAGGCGCCGATATCATGGTGCTTGATAGCCAATAGTGCATGAAACACGAAATCAAGATTCACTACGACCTCTTTGATCAGGCCTCTCAACTGGCTGAAGACGAAGTGGCCTTGCTCGATGCTGCCCTCAAAGCAACAGATACTGCCTACGCCCCTTTCTCAAATTTCTTGGTGGGCTGTGCCGTTCAACTTGCAGATGGCAGCATCATCACCGGTAATAATCAAGAAAACATCGCCTTCCCTTCAGGTATGTGCGCAGAGCGAACGGCCTTATTTTACGCTGGCTCTCTCGGCAAGGGGGATCAGATCGTAAAACTGGCCGTGAGGGCACGCACTGAGCACAAACCCATAGACGTGCCCGTGATGCCTTGTGGTGCCTGCCGTCAAGTGATGGTGGAGTACGAAAACCTTTCCCAGCGTCCTATGATTATTCTTTCCCAAGGAATTACAGGCCAGATCATGCGGTTAGTAGGGGTGAAACAGACATTGTTGCCGCTTAACTTTGATATTGAGTTTTAGGATTACTGCTGCGCAGAACGCTTAGCCCTGAACATCCCCATTTCGTCAAACATCCCCTTCAAAGTGGATTGACGAGAAGAGCTTGCCCGTAGGCCCTTGGCAAGAGCTTACTTAGCTGGAGGGGATGTTTGATTCTTATTGCTGCGCAGAACGCTCACCTCTAAAAGATTGATTCTTCGCCCTTACGGGTTCATTCGAAATGAAGGTAGGAGGATTTGAGACAAGCGTTCCGCGCTCCCGATAGCTATCGGGAGGCAAAAAAAAGTAGCGCCACAATCCCGATAGCTATACGGGAGCAGCGCTACACTATGTATATATGTCATGGCCAGAGGCCCGATTGATTTACTTTTCGTCGACTTCTTCGAACTCTACGTCAGTAACTTCTGGTTCTTGCTCAGCTCCGGCATCTGCACCAGGCTGCGCACCTGCCATTGGATCACCGCCGGCTTGCTGCTGCATTTCGGCAGTAGCAGTACCCCAAGCTTGGGTCATTGCCTCAGTGGCTGCTTCGATGCCAGCCAAGTCTTTGTTGGCATGTGCTTCTTTGAGCTGAGTGAGAGCCTCGTTGATAGCAGTCTTGTGATGCTCAGGCAATTTGTCGTCAAGATCTTTTAACTGCTTTTCAGTTTGGAAGATCATAGAGTCAGCTGCATTTAGCTTGTCTGCCTCTTCGCGACGACGCTGATCAGCTTCTTCGTTTTCAGCCGCTTCTGCTTTCATGCGTGCGATTTCATCATCACTCAATCCAGTAGAGGCTTCGATACGAATCTTCTGCTCTTTGCCTGTTGCCTTATCACGAGCGCTTACGTTCAAGATACCGTTTGCGTCGATGTCAAAGGTTACCTCAACCTGTGGGATACCACGAGGACTTGGAGGAATACCATCTAAGTGAAACTTACCAAGGGTACGGTTGTCAAGAGCCATCGGGCGCTCACCCTGCATGACGTGGATTTCAACCGAAGTTTGGTTATCAGAAGCAGTCGAGAATACCTCAGACTTCTTAGTTGGAATAGTGGTATTGGACTCGATGAGTTTGGTAAATACTCCACCCATTGTTTCGATACCGAGAGAAAGAGGGGTAACGTCAAGTAGCAATACTCCTTTAACGTCGCCAGAAAGTACACCACCTTGGATAGAAGCACCTAGGGCCACTACCTCGTCAGGGTTTACACTACGGTTTGGCTCACGCTTGAAGAAGTCTTTTACTTGCTCTTGTACCTTAGGGATACGAGTCGATCCACCTACTAGGATTACTTCGTCGATATCATCAACGCCCAATTTGGCAGACTTAAGCGCATCGCGACAAGGTCCAAGACAGCGGGCAAACAATTCGTCAGCCAATTGCTCAAACTTAGCGCGGCTTAAGCTACGCTCAAGGTGCTTAGGACCTTCAGCATCCATAGAAAGGTATGGAAGGTTGATCTCTGTGCTTGAGGTAGAAGAAAGCTCGATTTTAGCAGTCTCAGAGGCTTCTTTCAGACGCTGCATTGCTTTAGGGTCTTTGCGAAGATCGATGCCGTGATCTGCTTTAAACTCGTTTACGAGCCAATCCATGATGATTTCGTCAAAATCATCACCACCTAGGTTTGTATCACCATTGGTAGAAAGTACTTCAAATACGCCATCACCTAGTTCGAGGATAGAGATATCAAAAGTACCACCACCCAAGTCAAACACAGCGACTTTGATATTTTTGTCTTGCTTGTCAAGACCATAAGCCAAGGCAGCTGCCGTAGGCTCGTTGATAATTCTTTTTACAGTCAGACCCGCGATTTCACCTGCTTCTTTGGTGGCATTACGCTGGGCGTCGTTGAAGTAAGCAGGCACGGTGATAACCGCTTCTTTTACTTCGTAACCAAGATAATCTTCCGCCGTCTTCTTCATCTTCTGCAAAATCATCGCAGAAATTTCCTGAGGCGTATAAGTACGATCATCTATTTGCGCTACGGCGAGTCCATTACGTCCGCTTACTACCTCATAAGAAATACCATCGGTATCCTTTTTGGCATCCTTGTAAGGAGAACCCATGAAACGCTTGATAGAACGAATAGTCTTTTTGGGATGGGCAACTGCCTGACGCTTAGCCTGCTCTCCTACTACGCGATCACCTTCTTTGGTGAAAGCAACCACAGAAGGAGTAGTACGCTTACCTTCGGAGTTTACGATAACGATTGGCTCGTTACCCTCCATCACCGCGACACAAGAGTTGGTAGTCCCTAGGTCGATGCCGATGATCTTGCTCATATTATTATTCTAGTTGTTGTTATTTATTGATTTGTTGAAGGCTTGATTTTTTGATTGATTCAGTTACTCAACCATTCAAAAAATCAGCTGTTGACTTAATCTATATTGATCTCTGCGCTTTCATCTTTCACCTTGCGGGGGAAAGTGATGCGTAGAAGGCCATTTTCAAATTTCGCTTTGATATTTTCGATTTCAGCTCCTGCAGGCAGTTCGATATCACGGCGAAATTCACCGAATTTCCGCTCACGCTTATCATAAACGTGAGACTCTGCGTTTTCAGGTAGCTTTTTCGTACCACGAATGATGAGCACGCCTTCGTAGATTTTCACATCCACATCTTCTTTAGGCACTCCTGCTAGTTCTAGCTCGATGATATATTGATCATCATATTGGTAGATGTCAGCACGAGCAGAGAAGCTACGCTGTAGCGTCTCACTGTTCATAACATCATCAACAAAGTCTGTTACTTTCTTGCCGAAAGAACTGAATCCCTCTTTGAGATTCTCAAACATGTCGTCAGAAGGCCGTTCGTTGCTCATAATTTTTGATTTACTATGTATTGGGAAACAAGTAATGTACCATCTGCCAAAACTTGCCGTTTTGTCGCCATCCGCTTTGTTTGATTGCCATAATGACAGTCAGGATGGCAGAATGATGGGGGCAAGATGACAGAGATTGGCAGATCCTTCTATATTTGTGCCATGGCAAAACGATTCCAAAACCAAGTATTCTGGATAACAGGCGCCTCTTCAGGCATAGGTGAAGCGCTGGCATGGCAGGCCAATGCAGAAGGAGCTAAAGTGGTCTTATCCGCACGCCGCGAAAGTGAACTCGAAAGAGTAAAAAGCGCTAGTCAACAGCCTGAGAACTGCTTGGTACTTCCATTGGACCTTACAGATATAGATTCATTTCCAGCAGCATTGGCCAAGATTGAGGCCCATTGGGGGCCGGTCGATGTCTTGATCAACAATGGAGGCATCAGCCAACGCGGCAAAGTCTGGGAGACAGATTTGAGCGTTCACCGCAGGATCATGGAAATCAATTACTTCGGGGCAGTCGCCTTGACTCGACTCCTGCTTCCAGGTATGGTCGAACGCAAAAGCGGTCATGTCGTCGGGATCAGCAGCCTATCCGGTAAATTTGGTTGGCACATGCGGGGCGCTTATGCCGCCTCTAAACATGCTCTTGACGGCTTCTTGGAGTCCGCTTGGTTAGAGCTTCATCCCCACAACGTGCATACTACTATCGTTAGCCCCGGGCGTATCAAAACCAATATCTCCTACAATGCCTTAACCGCTGATGGGACCCAGCACGGACAATTGGATCCAGGACAAGAAAAGGGGCTGTCTGCCGATCTTTGTGCAAAGAAAATTCTCCACGCTGTGGAACGCAAAAAAGCCGAGGTTGTCATTGGACAAGCAGACCGTATTATGTACTGGCTCAAGCGTTGGTGGCCCTCCGCCTTTAGATGGTTAGGATTGCGGGTAGAAGCCAGCTAGGCTCATCTGCTTGAAGGAAATCTTGCTATATTGCACGGCCAAAATCACCCTAAGCATATGAACTATACTATCGGTGGCATTCAACAAATCGGCATCGGAGTTTCTGATGTACACGCCGCCTGGAAATGGTACCGCCAGCACTTCAATATGGATGTGCCAATTTTCGAAGAAGCAGCTACAGCAGAGCTCATGCTGCCTTACACCAATAATAAACCCCAGAGTCGTCATGCCGTTCTTGCCCTCAACCGCGTGGGAGGTGCCGGCATGGAAATTTGGCAATATACCAACCGAACTCCTGTTGGTCCTGATTTTGAAATACAGGCAGGAGACTTGGGACTTTACGCCTGTCGGATCAAGTGTGAAGACGTGGCCAAAGCTGAGGAAAGCTTCCGTGCAAAGGGAGTCAAAATACTTTCTAATACCCAAAAAGATCCAGGCGGCAAGCCAGTCCTATGGGTTGAAGATCCCTACGGTAATCCTTTCCAGCTGCACAGTAGCGACGATTGGTTTAGACCTAAGACAGAAAATATCGGCGGTCCTAGTGGTTGCGTGATAGGGGTTAGCGATATTGATAAATCTCAGGCCTTCTATGCGAAGCTACTCGGTTACGATCAGATCATTTATGACGAGACGGGAACGTTCGGCGATTTAGCCGGTATGCCTAGTGGAAACGGTCGTTTTCGCCGCATGCTCATCACGCATAGTAAACCCATGCGCGGACCTTTTTCGCCTATGCTTGGCCACACTTCTTTAGAGTTAATTCAAGCGCTCGATCGCGAACCTCAAAAGATATTTGAAGGCCGCCTTTGGGGAGATTTGGGCTATATCCACCTTTGCTATGACATCCAAAATATGGATGCGCTGCGGGATTATTGTGCGGAAATAGGACATCCCTTTACAGTCGACAGCGCTACCGCTTTGGGTAAGTCATTTGATATGGGCGAAGCCGCTGGACTTTTTAGTTATATTGAAGATCCTGATGGTACTCTGCTTGAATTTGTAGAGACTCATAAGGTACCCATTGCCAAAAAATGGAACTTCTATCTCAACTTGAAAAAGCGCAAAGATGCTTCTAAACCACTGCCAAGATGGATGCTGAAAGCGATGGCGCTCAATCGAGTGAAAGACTGAGATAAGCGTTCTGCGAAGCAGGCAAAAGACTACATAGGCCTTTCGACTTCGCTCAAGGTGACATCTTGTGAGAATTAAACCAAAACCATAAAAAATCAATTTGTCATTCTGAGCGCAGTCGAAGAAACTTTGGAGAGATGAGCGTTCTGCGAAGCAGTAGCCAAAGAGTTGAATTGTTGAATGTTTGAATTAGTAATTGCTTCCTTTTCCTTCAAAACTTCATCCATTCAACCCTTCAACAATTAGATAGGCGTTCTGCGAAGCAAGGTGTATCAGATTTTTTACTCCTTCGGAGGACGCTTATTCATACCGACTATAAGGAAACAGCAGGACTAGCTATGTGCGAAGAAATTGACGCGATACGATTAAATTTTTCAGAGGGAAGTCTGGTATTACTGGACTTTACACTGGCATTTATCATGTTTGGGGTAGCGCTCAATTTACGTTGGGAAGACTTTCAACGGGTCATTGCCAAGCCCAAGATTCCTTTGATCGGGGTGGCCTCGCAATTTCTCTTTTTACCAGCCCTGACTTGGGTATTGGTCAATATTTTGGAGCCTTGTCCTAGTATGGCTTTAGGGATGTTTTTGGTAGCGGCTTGCCCAGGCGGCAATGTCTCTAACTTCTTGGCCCTACTTTCAAAAGCAAATGTAGCCCTCTCGGTTTCCCTCACTGCGATCGCTACAGTTTTATCTATCTTCATGACGCCGCTCAATTTTACTTTTTGGGCGAGTCTTTATCCCCCCGCTGCTCAGATGCTTTATGAAGACATTGATATGGATCCCATCTCGATTTTCATCAAGGTTCTCTTAGTTTTAGGCCTCCCCTTGGCATTGGGTATGTGGACGGCGAGTAAACTGCCCAAGTTTACCAAAAAGGCACTCAAACCCATTCAAGCTTTGTCGCTCTTGATTTTTGGCGGCTATGTCGTAGCAGCGATTGCGGGTAATTGGGAGTTCATTTTGAAGTATGTGCCTTACGTGATCGGCATAGTCTTCCTACATAATGCGCTAGCCTTATTGACGGGATACTTTAGTGGTTATCTCGTAGGAGCTCCGCAAAGGGATCGCCGTTCTATTAGTATCGAAACGGGGATTCAAAATTCGGGCGTTGCCCTCGTTCTAGTCTTTGGCGCCTTGTTTGATGGTTTGGGAGGCATGGCGCTGATCGCTGCGCTGTGGGGCGTCTGGCATCTATTAGTGGGTATGAGCTTAGCGACCATTTGGTCTAGAAGAGAACCAGCGGTACTAGCCGAAAGCTAATTTCCCACAATATCTATATCTTTGCGGCCATAGCGTTCTCCTATGTCCACATACTCCAAAACATACCGGGTGCTGAGATACTTGATCATCTATCCGATGATCAAGGGCTTCTACCGCCATATACAAGTCAAAAATTACAAGAAGGTACCGATCGATCAGCCCGTAATCTTTGCGGCTAATCACCAAAACGCTTTGATCGATGCTTTGAATGTGATCTATGCAGCCAATCACAAGCGACAGGTAACTTTTTTGACGCGCTCCGATGTCTTTAACCATCGGTTTCAGTGGATTATGTTGGGGCTGTTTAAGATGTTGCCTGTTTATCGTCAAAGAGACAATCTGCCCAACATCAGAGAGAAAAACGCGGAGATATTTGATAAGTGCGTAAAAATACTGGAGCGTGACGACGTGATCTTATTGTTCCCCGAAGGGAATCACGACCGCACTCAACGTATCCGACCCTTGAAAAAAGGGATCGTACGCATCGGTTTTCAAGCGGCAGTGGAGAGTAATTATGAGAAGGATATTTATGTGGTACCGCTGGGATTGAACTATACCAATCATATCAAGTTTCACCGTGATCTTCTCATCACTTTTGGTGATCCTATCAATCTGAAAGACTACTACGCTCAGCACCAAGAAAACGAGTCCAAAGGCCTTACGAGCGCCTTGAAAGAGATTCGCCAAGGGATCGCTGATCAGATCGTCAACATTCGCAACAAGGAGCATTATCCGCTAATCCATGGTGTCCAGCAGATTTATGCGCCTGAGCTAAGCGTTGCCCGAGGGGCTCATAAAAACGACCTTTCCGCTCAGCTAGCAGCTTCACAAGAAATAGTCGGCAAGCTGGAAGCTGCGGTTGCAGAAAATCCTGAGCAAGCTAATGAGCTCTTAGCTAAGATGAACAGCTATGAAGAAGGCCTCAAAAAGCTCAAGATCAGAGACCATACCATCGCCAAAGGGCCGCATGGCTTGTTAAAAATATTCGGGCAAGAATTACTGTTAATTTTAGGACTACCCTTTTTCCTTTTTGGTCTGATTAACAACTACTTACCCTATAAACTAAGTTGGATCCCTGCTCGTAGGTTTTTCAAAGACGATCACTTTTATAGCTCTATCACGGCCTTAGCGGCCTATTTTATCTTTCCAATTTTCTATTTGCTATTAACCCTCATCGTATGGATCGCCAGTGGAGATTTCGGGGCCGCAATGCTCTATTTAGCCGCGGCTTTGTTCACAGGTCGCTTTGCGATCAGGTATTCAGAATGGGTAAAAAAATGGTGGGCCACTTGGCGGCATAATCGCCTGACAGCTAAAAAAGATCAGACTTTGTCCAAGATTACCAACATTCGGAAGGAATTACTAAGTTGGGCCAAAAAAGTAGTGAGCAAAAAGGCTTCTAGAGGAGAATCCATTCAAGCCTAATGCTAAAAAAAAGCGAGGACTTTGCCCTCGCTTGCCATTTTAGTCATGATAAGTATCACAAACAAAAACCTTATTGACTAAAAAGCATATAACTATCTCATGATGAGGAGGCGTTGCACCTCCTGAAAAACCTCATTTCTGACTGTGATGAAGTATAGGCCTGGTGTCAAATGACTGACATCCAATTCCTTTTGATGAATCCCTTGCTCAGCGGGCACCTTGTCTTCGATGACTACACGCCCAGTAGCATCTACTACTCGAATGAAGCTGGCTTGGTCAATATGGTAGGAGAGTTCTAAAGTCACTTTCTCGGTTGCGGGGTTTGGATATACTTTCCAATTGTTAGAGGCCGCCGAGACGGGCTCATAGATCAGGTCATTGTTGAGTTGACGAATCTTCAGTTTATCGATGGCTATATCGCTACGGTAGCCAGAGCCGATACTTGCTTTGATTCGCAGATGAATCACCTGTCCGGCGTAGTTGCCCAAATTGATTTTTGCTTGTCGCCACTTCTTACCCTGGTTGCCCGATTTGATCCAAATTAGGTTCCAACTTTGCCCTCCATCAGTACTAACCGAGACGCCCAGAGAACCCATATGGCGACCGTACATGGTGTAACGGAATTTAAGCTCAGCATTGGTCAATGCACTCAGGTCTATACACTCGCTGCTGATGCTGGCACTGGTATTTTCATTGCTGCTGGCCTCCGCGTAGAGATAGTAGGTGCCTTCATAGGCGCTAGGCGGCCCAGTTTTGTTACTAGGCGTAGCTCCTGCATTTACGGTCCAATCAAAGTCATCAAAATTGTCTTGATTCCAAATACCTAGCCCATTTTCGAAGCCCTCATTATAAGGAAAGCTAGTTACTCCCTGAGCACAGCTGGTTCCGGTAGCTACTGTATATCCCCCAATCATATTGCAACCACTGGCGTCCGTAACCACCACTTTATAAACCCCTCCGCTAAGATTTTGTAAGTCTTCGGTAGTAGGTCCATGCGTCCAAGAGATCGTGTAGGGTGCGGTGCCACCCATGATAGTCATGTCGATACTTCCATCGACAGCATTGGGGTTGGATTCATCCTGGCCGGAGAACGCTAAACTCAAAGCCATCGGCTGGGTCAGGTTAACGTTTGTACTCACTTGGCAACCTAAATCATCGGTTACCGTCAAAGAATAAGTCCCAGCAGCAAGTCCAGAAACAGAAGGCGTCGTTCCTCCTGTGGACCAAGCATAAGTGTAGGGGCTCTGGCCACCACTCACTGTCGCAGAAGCACTCCCATCACTATCCCCAAAACAGGAAGGCTCCACAGTACCGACGCTCAGACTCGGTGGCGTACATGGACTCCCTTCATAAATACTAATATCATCAAAGGCCATATCGCCTTCATCACCTAGACCTGTATAGGCTCCCAATCGGAACTTTACCCTTGGCAGACCCGCAAAAGCCGTTAAGTCAATGACCGCTTGTTGCCAAGCATTGCCCTGATCACCAGACTGCTGCCAAACGATATCATTAGGAGACCAGGTATTGCCCCCATCGCGACTGATTTGAATGAGTAGGATCCCCGAAGCAGCACCATACATATGATAGGACAAGCCCATCTTAGGAGCAACTAAGCCGCGAAAATCAAAACAACTCTCTCTCAATAAGGCCGCAGTTAGGTTAGGGAATTGGTTAAAGGGAGTAACTTCCATGTAGACATAGTTGTTGCCTTCATAGGCGGCACTAGGACCTGTATTCGGGCTAGGCGTAGGACCACTTCCAAGCGTCCAATCCACATCATCCAAGGTATATTGAAACCAATCCGTGAGGCCGTTTTCAAAGCCTTCCTGCCAAGGGTAGGTCGTAATGGGGGTAGAACAGGGAGGCTGAGTAGCACAAGTCAGATAATTACGATCGTTAGCAAGGCTGTAGGAAACACGAGCAAACTGACCAGGCGTGAAGACCGTACGGCAGCTTGAGAGCGCATAAGACATTATATTATTGGTCATCGGCTGAAATGGATCTCCCTTGGCATCCACCTGATTGCCAGTATAGTTACAATTCATATCAACCCTACCAAATAAGTTGGGGTCAGCAGGTGTATCACAAACATCATCGCCAGCAGAGCTGCAATTAGAGCCATCCACATATTCGTCAGTAGTACCGCTATTGGTCTTGCCATGCGTATGGTAAAGCGAAAGGTAATGTCCCACTTCATGGATCAAGGTACTGCCATTAGTGCTACAAAAATTGGCCATCATCACCACATCAGCCGAAGGGGGCAAATAACTGTAGCCACAAAGGTTCCCACCATTATAAGTCAGACTAGCAAAGAAGTAGATATTGAGCACATTGCTGACTTGGTGAGCGTTCAGCAAAGCTGTCTCCTCACTATAATCGAAATTGTAAAAAACATCATCGTCGATATAGTTAAGGGCCGAACACTCATAAAACTGGATATTGGCCGTCAGATAAAATGCATTGAGCTCGGAGAGTAAAAAGGGTATTTGAATGGGACTTAGACCGCCTTGGCCTGTCGAGGGGCGTCCGATGTGTACTTGAATTGGCACCCATATGATCTGATTACGGGGATTGGTGTACTGATAATTTTGGCGAGCATCGCGGGTACGAGAGAGGTATTCGATTTGTTCGGCGGTGGCTTCTGTACCACAGAGTCCTTGGGCAGAGCCAATCATTGGGAAAGTAAATAGCAAGAGAAAAATTAAGGGTAGATACCGTTGGTTCATTATGTGCGTAGGATTGAAATACCTACCCAAACAAGGGATTGCCTACCTTATTTATGCACCTCTTTGAGGAACGCTCAGTTTGCCTTGATAAGTGCTGGCTTTTCTTTGATAGCTGCTTGCTGCTGCGCAGAACGCTTGTCTCTCTTTAGAGGTTTTGGCATACTCAATCATCTATTGTCATGCTGAGTGCAGTCAAAGAAACTTTGGAGAGATAAGCGTTCTGCGAAGCAGGCAAAAGACTACATAGGCCTTTCGACTTCGCTCAAGGTGACAGCTTGGGGGGACCAAGGCAAAGCCATAAAAAATCAATTTGTCATGCTGAGCGTAGTCGAAGAAACTTTAGCTTTTTTCTCCGCTGCGCGGAACGCTTATTCTTTTCCTGCCCATACCCCCTCCAAAAGGGGAAATGGTTTTACAAACCGCAGGATTTTTATCCGTTTGAAGAGAATTAATGGGCAAGAGACCTTTTTCACCTACTCAGAAGAGCGATCAACTGATCCTTTTTGCGTGTGGAGACAGGCAGTTCAGTACCATTTTGCAGGATGAGGACACTATCTGCTTTATTGAGTCGGACGATATGATCGAGATGGACCAAGTGTGAGTTATGGGATCGAAAAAAACCTGCTACCTGTAGTAGCTTCTCGTATTCTTTGAGGTTTTTGGAGACGAGGATTTCACGGCCGTCGGTGAGGAAAAAACGGGTATAACTCCCTTCGGCTTGGCAATGGATAATTTGCTCTATGGGTACGACATGAAAGTTTTCGGTATCGCGCAGAACTAACTTGCGAACACTTTGCGGGTTTGACTGAGCGAGCAACAATTCTAGGCGGGCCTTGGCAGAGGCTTGTTGGATAGCGGCTTGAGCCTTTTGTACGGCAACACTCAAATCCAAGGGATCAATCGGCTTAGGCAAAAAATCAATGGCACTGAAACGAAATGCATCGAGCGCATAATGATCATAAGCCGTAATGAAGATTAGCTGAAAATGGCGTTCCTCTAAGCCTTGCAGTAAGTCCATGCCAGTTCCATCATCCATCTCTACGTCTAAGAATATCAAGTCGGGAGCTAGCTTGGCGATTTGGGCAATACCGTCTTTTACCCCCCTACCCACTCCTACGACTTGGATCGTCGGACAATATCGTTTTATCATATGCTGGAGCCCTTTGACGATTTTGGGCTCATTGTCAATGATCAGTGTGCGCATGCCTAGGGATTAATTGGTTTGAATAAGTGGTAGGGATAAGCTCACTTTAGTACCTTTAGCGTACTGATCTTCATCTTTGAGATCGGTGATCTTAAATTCAAATTGTTGATTGACTCGATTGGAGAGTAGTTTTAGGCGATCGCGGATGATCTCCAAGGCTAAGGAGCGATGCGCTGAATTTTTTGTAAGCGCTGACGCCTGTTCATAGCCAACCCCATTGTCTTCGACTATGAGATGTAGATGCTCCGAACCTTGGCGAAACTCAATTTTGATATGTCCCCCCTCGCGGTGTTTGAAACCATGCTCTAAGGCATTTTCTAAAAAGGGCTGGGCAAACATGGGGGGAATCTGCAGACTCTCAGCCTCGATTTTGGTATCAAGCGTAATTTCATAGCTGAAACTTTCTTCAAAGCGCAGCTTCTGTAGATCGAGATATAAGGTCAAGGTATCAATTTCCTGTTCTAAACTGATAAAGGGCTCTCGACTATTTTCAAGGATCAGGCGCATGAGTTTCGCGAAGCGAGCCAAATAAAAAACCGCCTCTTCAGGGTCCTCATGTTCATAAATCAAGCTCTGAATTGCCGCCAAAGCATTGAAGAGAAAATGCGGATTCATTTGAGTTTGCAGGAGACGCTGTTGGGCTTCCATACGAGCCTGAATCTCACGTAGATTACGCTGGCGGTGAATCATGTAAATGCCAAGGGCTAGTAATAAACCCGCGGCTAGCAGAATAATAAGCCAATCGTTTTTTTGCTGGATCTCCAGCTCTTGGATACGAGTGGTTTGGGCCAGTTCAGCAATAGCCCGGTCTTTCTTCTCGCTTTCATAGGCAGTCATCAGCTCATCCATTTTGGCCTGTCTTTGCTCCGAGAGCATACTATCCTTGATTTGATAATAGGCCTCTAGATGGGCCATAGCGGTCTCAAAGTCGCCATTGGCAAAAGCATATTCTTTGAGTGCTTTATGGGTAGAAGCGATATTGGCCAATAAGCCCGATTGCTGGGCGAGGCTCAGACATAAATTTGCGGCTTGGCGAGCTTCTTTACTATGGCCTAGAGCCACATGAGCTTCTAGATCCAATTGATAGAGCAAACAAAGTTCACTGGCCTGATGACTAGTGTCGCATAAGGGTATTGCCTCCTTGATAGCCTTGAGTCCAGCGGGATAATCCCCTGCCTTGATTTTCAACTTTGCGAGCGAGGCCAAAGCTCGCACCCTACCGCCTTGAGAGCCAATGCGATTTGCCAACTGTAAGCTCCTTTCTGCGGCCCAAAGGGCACTGTCCGTATTAGCTAGATTTTGGTAGAGCTCACATAAGTTTTGCACGATTGAGAGTTCCCCGAAGGGATCCCCCAACTGACGACACAAGCGGAAAGCCTCCAAATAATAATGCCGACTAGCAGCAAACTCCTCTTGCAAGTTGCGCAGGATAGCAATATTGCCGAGAGCAGCGATCATCATACTGGTATCCTGATACTGTTCGGCCAGTTTGTGCGCGTCTAAAAAATGTTGCTGGGCGTGATCATAGCGCCCTTGATCAAAATAGATTTTACCGATATTATTGAGGACGGTGCTGAGCGCGGCGTTTTTGCCAGATTGTACCAAGATATCATAAGCCAGCTGGTAGTATTTCAGCCCTTCATTGAGTTTGGCTTCTGAGCTGTAGATAAAGGCGAGGGTAAAATAGCCTTTTTCGAGAGCTGGGAAATATTGCTCAGATTGCGCCAGTTCGATAGTACGTAGGGCATAAAAGCGAGCAGAATCGAAATGGACCCCCTGAAGGATGAAATTTTTGGAGAGGTGAGCAGAAATAGTAGCCTTGGCCGTGTCACTGATCGTTGTGCGCAGCACTGACCTAAGACTATCCAGCTCCAGTGAATACTGAGCCGAGAGGGAAGCAAAACATAAGCTGAGCAGAGTGAGGCTGGTAGTGCGATAGAGTCGCCACATAAATCAATATGCTAGTGTGTGTACTGCCCCAGCCCCGGTAGCAGATTGAATGACTAAATATACAAGATAACGGGATAGAGTCCGAATTATTGGCCATAAACTGCCGCGTCTATCATGCGCATGGCCGCCTTTTTGTCGGCATGACTGGCATATTCAAAAAATGATACTCGTGCTCCTTCCCAATTCTTGAGGGTTGGTACGTCTAAAGCGAGGATACGGTCTCTAAAAAAGGCCGCGTCGCGGAACGCTAGGGAGGCGATACCATCTAGTTGAAAAACTTGCCTTTGAGGAAAAAAGAGGCGATCCCGTACGTAGAGGATTTCCCCTTCGCGGAACACCAGCTTTTGGGATTCACTCATCCCATTGATTCCAGCATAAATGCTCCAAATACTTAGCAGACTGAGTACAATCGTACTTAGCCACATATCAGGGGTCATGTAACGAGCCAACTGAGGATCATCATGAAATAAATAGTACTGCGTCGAAAAGGCTAAGGCCCCCAAAGCAAGGCGATTGAGGGTAAATAAGGTGGCTCCTTGAGGGGCAAGGATCAATTGATAATAGCCGTCCTCAGTATAATCATCAGAGAGGCGTGAGGAACGGAACAGATGAGAAAAAGGTTGAACAAGCTGGATAGCGGAAGCAGGGGGTTGTTCCATATAAGTTAGTACGATCTTGCAAAGAAGAAGTTAGCCTTATGCTCGATGGACGGCTAACTTTTTTCGATAAAATCCTAACATAATTCGATAAACGACTTTAACCCCAAAGCGGGATTTCCCGTAATGTAAGTATCCCACATTTTAATAATTATAGTCATGGAAGAATATATTGCCCTCTCTCTGGTTGCAGGACTTGCCCTATTTATGATTGCCGCTGTTTGGACTGTTTATGAAAAAGCAGGTCACAAGGGCTGGGAAGCACTGATCCCTTTTTACAACTTATACGTCTTAACGAAAATCGTGGGAAAGCCGGGCTCGTTTATGGCCCTGTATTTTATACCGATCGTTTCTTGGTTTGCCTGGGCAATTACCGCTATCGAGCTGAGCAAAAAGTTTGGTCGTAGCGAAGCCTTTGGCTTTGGATTATTCTTTTTGTATCCCATTTTCTTACCAATTCTTGCATGGGGAGAAATTTCTCCGCTAGCAGATTTACCCGAAAATGAGCCAGTTGATAATACTTTTGTCAACGAAGCAGGAGAAACCATCGAACGGATTCCCGTGGAAGAGTGGGAAGCTTAAATTTGCCAAATTTACGCCTAAACATAAAGGGCCTTACCGAGATGGTAAGGCCCTTGTTTTTTTATCTTCTTCCCTATCGTTTAGAAGCGATTACGCAATAGGGTGATGAATTCACTTACAACTAGGTCGTCAGGATTCAAGCTATCATTGCTCAAAATATATTTCTTGACGAGGGATTCGACCTCTGCTTTGTTTTGAGCATTGTTGACTTTTTCAACGATCACGCGGAAACGTACATTGTTGCCATCAAAGACTTTTTGTACGTATTGGTATTGCTTGTGGATCGGTATCTCTTCTAATTGAATCTTGCGATTGCCATTGACCGAGGTACTAACGTTGCCGTTGCTTTGTGCAGGGGCAAATTTGTCGGCGATCGTCTGAGAACTACTTTGCAGCTTATCGAGGATAGAGGCAGGTTTTTCTTCCTCAGTGATCTCCCAACTCGCAGACTCAGCAGCAGAAACGACCGAAGGAGCTTCTACTTCTTCGGGGGCAGTCTCTACCTCAGGTGCCTCTTCCACTACATCAGATACGGTTTCGGCCGCTGTTTCCACCACTTCTTCAAGAGCAGGCTTTTCTTCCGCCACTTCTACCGGACTTTCCACCACAGGCGCTTTTTCTACCACAGGATCTGGAGTCTCTGCTGGAGTAGTATCTTCTTCTTTTTGGCTCAAAAAGCGATCAAGAAACGAAACCGTTGATTCTTGGGCTTCTTCTGATTCCTCTTTTGAGACGCTCTCTAAAATAGAGGGAGCAACAGATGAACCATTTTCCGCCTGCTTTTCAATAAAGCTATCAAGGATGGTTTTGGTCTTTTCTTCTTCCTCAACTGGAGGTTCCATGCTGGCAGCCATTTCGAGGAACTCATCTTTTTCTTCAGGAGTGGCCACTTCTTCTAGAGCGACTTCTTCTACGATGGCAGGTACCTCTTCCACTAGGGGTTCTGTTTCCGCTTCTTCGGCAGCAACGACTTCTGCAACTTCTTCTGTCACCTCTGCCTCAGCTTCTGAGGCCACTATCTCCTCAACTTCCTCTGTCAGCTCTTCTGCACTTTCCTCGACGACAATTTCCTCATCTAAATCAAAGGTAGTGGGATCCGCTTTAACTGCTAAGGTTTCTTCTACCTCCTCTTCGACTTTTTCTTCAACGATTGCTATCGTTTCGGGCTCTGAGCTAGATTCGGCCTCATCGCTGCTAAGGTCGAGACTCGAATCATCCTCTAGATCGATATCAAAGACATCCGTTGCTTTGGCAGCGGATAGGGTATCAAATAGACTAGCCTTACGCAAGGCTTCTTCTTTTGCCTGCTTTTCTTGCTCTGCTTTGAGGCGGGCTGCTTCTTCTAGACGAAGCGCTTCGGCTTCGGCTTGAGCTTGGGCGGCTTCTTCGGCCAGCCTTTTTGCTTCAGCTTCAGCTTCGGCCTTGGCAGCCTCTTCTGCTGCTATACGTGCTTTTTCCTCTTCCTCTTGCTTAGCTAAGGCCGCTTGGCGTTCAGACTCAAGTCTCGCTTCTTCATTGAGAGCGATCGTTTCGATCTCCTCTAGTGATTTGCCACTTAGTTTTTGGAGGATCGCATTGCGATACTGATCGATGTGTTGCCCACTTTTTTGACTGTAAAGCGCAAAGACCCTCTCCATCTTCTCAAAGAAGGTATCCTTATCCACAGTAGAGAAGTCATTTTTCTGGCAGTATTTCAAAATACTGTTGACCACGAAATCTAAATCCGAAAAGAAAGGCACATAGCGTCCAAACAATTCGACAGATGTCTGGTTGCCATTAATGAAGAAAAAACTGCTAAAAGCATCATGCGGATCTAGGAGTAGTTTAAGATTATTGTAGACCGCTCTCTGCAACAAAGGCTGGAATTCATCTTTTGCAATCAAAATATGGCGAGATAGCAAGTTGCGTAAATCTTGTAAAGCTTCTTGAATCTCGGCATGCTCAAAGTCAAAAAATGGATGCTTCAATTTAGATATTTGCATATTCCAGACCTGATAGACCTGAAAGAGCAAAAACTTGTTTATTTGTTCGTGTTCAGTAAAGGCAGACAGTTCTTCCCCTCTGATCACCCCCTCTTGATTAAAGGTATGGCTGGTCAGGAGAGATTCACTGACCTCTTGGGCGAGTTCGTTCAGTTTTTCTTCCGGCAAATGGACTGCTTTCATTACGCTCATCTAGATATGGTAAGAATTTAGCAAAGCACACAGGCTTCAATATACAGTTTTTGTAAAATCAAAGGAAATTACGGTTTGTGAAAGGGACAATGACTAAAGGATTATGTTAGACATAAGCTTTGTTTGGTCGAAAAATAGGCAACTATGCTGCCAAATGTCCACAACTTATGCTCAACGGATCAAATAAGTCCCTGGCTTGTAAGGATTTAGCCCTTATTGTATAAAGAACGAAATGCGATGAAGACCCTTGTCCCCAAATATTCCTGCATGCGAGTTACAGAAAATTGTCTGATTTCACGTACATTTAAGCTGTGAACCGACACGCTTACGTGATCTTGATCGTCGCCTCTTTAGGTATGGGCTGTAGCAAGAAAACGACCCAAACACTTCCCTCCACCTTGACGATCGATAGTCTCTATCGCATTGATTTGCCTGACAATCTTGTTCCAGGCTATGAGATGCATGACTACGCTAGCCTTCAATATTACGATACTGAAGAGCTTTTTTACGTGATCGGTCTCGAAGATTCAAAAGAAAATCTCGGAGAGATAAAACGCAAACAGCTCAAACTTGGTGGCTATTTTGATCACCTACAAAGAAGTGCCTTCGAGCATATCGACTCAGTACGTCAAATCGCCTCCGCAGAGTTTACCAATCCTCACGGTATCCACATTCAATACGGAGATTATTATACTTCCGGCAAAAACCTTGCCCAGATGGATCTGTTTTATCGAATCTCTGTGTGTGAAAATGAAGACTATTTTTATCAGTTAGTCATCTGGATGCCCTATGATACCTATTGCGACAAGATAAAATGGATTGATATCATCTCTTCTTCCTTACGGTTTATAGGAGATACCGTTACTAGTCAGCCTATCATTTCTGCGGACTAGCCCTTATCTTTGCAGCTTTTCGCAAAGCAATATCATGTCTCTCAACTCCCTTCATGCCCTCAGTCCATTGGACGGACGCTATCAAGCCAAATTAGCTGCCCTTTCCCCTTATTTTAGCGAAGCGGCCCTGATTCGCTACCGAGTTTGGGTTGAAGTGGAATACCTCATCGCTTTGCATGCCCAAGCACCGCGCCCCTTAAAACCCCTTACCGACTCAGATCAAAGCTTCCTGCGCTCGCTCTATCTTGAATTTCAGGATGAGGATGCACAAAGGGTCAAAGAGATTGAAGCCATCACCAATCATGATGTAAAGGCGGTCGAATACCTGATAAAGGAAAAAATTGAAGCATCAGGACGAGCCGAGCTGATCCAAAACAAGGAGTTTGTTCATTTTGGTTTGACTTCGCAGGACATTAACAATACGGCAAACCCGATGATGATTCGGGATGCGATCCAAGAGGTTTATCTCGTTCGTATTGAGGAGATCATTCAGGTTTTGACCGGCTTCGCCGAACGCTGGCAATCGATCCCCATGTTGGCACGCACTCATGGCCAAGCCGCTTCTCCAACCAATTTGGGCAAAGAAATTCAAGTTTATGTGGTGAGACTTCAGACCCAAGTAGATGAATTGAAGGCCTTGCCTTATCCTGCCAAATTTGGCGGGGCTACGGGCAATCTAAACGCTCACTTTATCGCCTATCCCGAAACCGATTGGCATCAATTTGCCAAGCAGTTCGTCCAGCAATCTCTAGGCCTTCAGCGCTCCTTCCCGACCACTCAAATCGAGCATTATGATGGTCTTGCCCGCATTTTTGATTGTTTGCGCCGGATCAATACCATCGTCATTGACCTTTGCCAAGATATGTGGATTTATATTTCGCAGGATTACTTCAAGCAAAAGGTCAAAGCTGGCGAAGTAGGCTCTTCTGCCATGCCTCATAAGGTCAATCCTATTGATTTTGAAAATGCAGAAGGCAATTGTGGCTTATCCACTGCTTTGCTTGAGTTTTTGAGCCGTAAACTACCGATATCCCGTCTGCAAAGAGACCTGACTGACTCAACCGTACTACGCAACGTAGGAGTGGCGCTAGGCTACGCTTATCTAGCCCAAGGCTCACTACTCAAAGGACTCAGCAAACTACTCGTCAACGAAACTGCCTTTCAGGCTGATCTAGATAAAAACTGGGCCGTTCTTGCCGAGGCTATCCAGACGATCTTGCGCCGTGAGGCTTATCCCAATCCATACGAGACCCTACGAGATCTCACTCGCGGCAACGCTGACATCAATGAAGGGAGTTTAGCCGCCTTTGTAGAAGGCTTAGCAGTAAGTGAAGCAGTCAAAGCAGAGCTGCGCCGCCTCCGTCCCGAGACTTACATTGGGAGATAAAGTGGGGATTTATCACTGCTGCGCAGAACGCTTATCTCCATGAGGAGCTTCGCATACATCTTCCCCCGACACAAGCGTTCCGCGCAGCGGTAATCCTAAAACAGATCTCTCCAAGTCAATTTCTAAGCCCCAAATCCACCTTACATTTTGTCGAGATAGCCTTGCCGAGCCGCAAATACTACTAGACCAGCGGTGTTTTTGGCTCCTGTTTTTTCTAGTAAGCGATTGCGATAACCTTCGATAGTGCGAGGGCTCAAAAAGAGTTTATCGGCAATTTCGGCTGTGGTAAATTCTTCGCAGATCAATTTCAGTACTTCTGTTTCGCGTTCGGATAGGGGTTCGACATGCCCAAAGGTAGGCTTAATCTTTTGGCGACGAGTCAGACGAGATAACATGGCGCGAGAGGTACGATCGTTGAAGTAGAAGCCATTTTCTTTGACAGATTCGAGCGCATCTTCTAATTCCTCTAACTCAGTGTCTTTGAGCAAGTAGCCATGCGCCCCTTGCTCCAATAAATGGACGATAAACTGGTCATCTTGATGCATGGAAAGGATCAGGACCTTGGCCTCAGGATAGCCTGATTGAATCTTGGGTAGGACCGTGACGCCATCCATAACGGGCATTTCTAGGTCAAGCAAAATAATCTCTGCTTGTTGTTCTGCCATATTATCTAGCAACTCTTGCCCATTAGCCGCTTCAAAAATCACCTCAAGGCCTTCAATTTCTTCCAAAAGGGCTTTCATCCCTTTTCTAAAAAGTTTGTGATCGTCAACTAGCGCTATTTTCATGAGTAAGAGATTGAAGTTTGAGCAGATTGTTTGAATTGGCTTTGCAGAGGAATACGAATTTCAATGAGATTATTGCCGAGGCTGTTTGAGTCATGGACCAATTGTCCGCCCATATTTTCGACACGGCTTTTGATCCGCTGCCAATTTTCTAGCTGCCAAGAAATCTGGGAATTTGGTCCATCCCCGCCTTCTTGATTATCCTGCCAGAAGATGCAAATTTCTTTTTCAAGATAGCTCAAACAAATCATAATTTGGCGTTCCTCAGAGAGGGGCTGTGCCTCCATCAATAGACTCTGGAAGACACGATAGATACTCAGTTCTGTTACCCATTTAAGCCGTTTTTGTTCTCCTTGGACGTATAGGTCTATCTCTACTCCTGTATGAGACCGCATTTGCTCAAAGAGGTCTTTGAGGGCTACTGACAAACCAAAACGTTCGAGTAAGGGAGGCCTCAGTTCTTCGGACAGGAAGCGGATTCTACTCAATATGCTATGGATCAGATTGGAGATGTCTTTTTCGAAAATCACCACATCTGGTTGGGAAGAGAGTCTTTTTTTGAGCCTTTGCATCTGGAGCTTAGCGGTAGAGAGGCTGCCTCCAATCTCATCGTGCAGGGTACGAGCCAAACGATCCCTTTCTGCTTCTTGATTTTGGATCAAAACCTGAATCGTATTTCTGTGGTAATCATTTTCAAGTTTCAAACTCTCATGCTCAGTCCGAATTTTTCGATACCGAGAGTAGCAAAACAGGAGTCCTCCCAATAGGATGGGCCCTAGCACAAGTGCTGCAAGCTCCAGGGAGGTAAATAAGGATAGCATATCTGGCATTTTCCTGAATATATCCTCTGAATATGGCTCATACAAATACCAAGCTCAAATACCGTATAAACCCCTATAAGTTTCCGTAATTTCCCAAAAGCTCCCTAAGGGAATCCCTAGAAAAAAAATCCCTTATAAATCCTCTAACATCAGCCTTATTGACCAGCTAGATTGGGGTATTGATTGAGAAAACCCCCAAACTATGCATGCTTACCAATATCAGCCCTACTCTCCGTTTGGCCCCCAAAAAGCCGAAGCCCCCGTCCTACCTCTTTTACTGTTTCCACAAAAAGATAAGCTTTTCTCAAAAGCAGAAGTCATCAAGATCATCAAACATCTTGATCAAAAAGGTGGCCCAAGGCCACAAGACCTTCCCCATCTTGAGCAATTTTCTCGGCAAATAATGGCTTCTTTTGCAGCAGGTAATTTTGACAAAGCGGAACTCGCCGAAATCAGCCGCTGCTTGGGTAAGGAATACCTCGCTTGTACGGTCAATGGTCGTTCGCTCAATAAGCCCGAAGGATATGCAGGGGATTATATGCTCATCGAAAGCATTTATCAATACCTAGTAACGCCGCATCTCAAATACCGGAATTGGGACCTTTGTTTTCAGGAAACAGAGGCCGCCCAAGCCGTCCGAAACCGCAAAGACTACTTTAAAAATCAAGCCGCAAAGCTCATCCTTCACAAATGGGAACAGGATTTTTCGATCTTAAACTTAGCCTGTGGACCAGCTAGAGAGATATTTGAACTTTATCAGAGCTTACCGCAGCATCGGTTTTCGACCACTTGTATAGATGGAGATCCTAAGGCTTTGGCCTACGCCAAAAATCTCCTACACGCCTACTCAGCCCAAACTGAATTTATCAAAGGCAATGCTTTTCGTCATCGAGCGGAGGAACAATATGATCTAATTTGGTCTGCCGGCATGTTTGATTATTTGAATGACAAGCTCTTCGTTTATATGCTCAAACGCATGAAAAACTGGCTCAAAGTGGGAGGAAAAGTAATCGTAGGTAATTTTTCTACTTTTCAGCCTAGTCGCTATTATATGGAAGTATTTGGTGAGTGGTATCTCTATCATCGCAATGAGGCAGACCTCATCAGACTTGCCATCGAAGCCGGATATAAGATGAAACAAATTCACATTGGTCAAGAGGTCAAAGGGATCAATTTATTTTTGCATCTCAGCTCTTAGAGTATAAATACCTACAAAGGCCGTACAAATCCTTAAATCAAAATTCCGCAAAAATGCGCTTTCTCAATCGAGAGGATCCGCCTACCTTTATGTCAACATATTGAAAACGCCCTAAGACCCGATCTGCTTTTTGCGATCGGGTTTCTTTTTTAGCGCCATTTAAATGATTTGTCATCTATCGCTCGCATCGTGCAAAGTACTCCATTAAGATGATCATATTCATGCTGGAGCAGTTCGGCCAAATCATCTTGCATCTCCCAGCTTCGCTCTTGCCAATTTTGATCTAGGTAGCGAATCGTGAGGCTTCGATGGCGCTCTACGCGAACGAGCAAATGGGGGAAACTCATACAGTCATCCCAAAGCACAAATTTTTCGGGGCTTAGATCTTCAAGCACCGGATTGATAAATACCACTGGACGATCGATATTCATATAAATCAGGCGCTTCATAATCCCTAACTGTGGGGCCGCAATGGCACGTCCAAAATGATACTTGGCGCGAATTTCTTCCATTACGCTGTGTAGGTCCGCTACCCAATCAGCGACCAATGGCAGTTCTGATTCGAGCACTGGATCACAGACCTCATATAGTCTAGGATCTCCCAGTAGTAGTAAGTCAGCGAGGCTTTTCATATCTACCTATAATTTATCCAAAAAGCGCCAAAGAAGTTTTTCTTCCTTCGCCTCCCAGAGGTATTGTTCGGGCTTATGTTGAGGCGGGTTCTGGGTCCAGTTGTCTAGCTCTTTGAGTAGGAAGTTGGCATGTGCTTTACCCTTCCAGGGAACGCCCAGTTTCACTCTTTGGTCAAAGGCTAGCCAGTGGGGGTGATCGGTATAGATAAGCGGCTTATCAAAAGCCATGTATTCGAATAACTTGGTAGGGTACTTACCGATAAGATTGGCCTGAGAGCGGTATAAAAATATCCCAGCGTAGCAATGCTTGATCAAGGCTTGAATATCAGCAGCAGAGACATATTGTTCCCCACCGATGATTTGCACTTGGGACTCGATTTGGTGTTCGGCGATGTAGCCGCGCAACTGACTCAACAAAGCCGGCAACTGACAGTGGCCCGCAATCAGAAGGCGCATCGGCTGCAAAGCATTAATCGCCTCCCAACATTGTAAACTCTCCCAAAGACCTCGCTCCTCCGCTATAGTCCCACTCAATAATAAGTATGGCTCTTTAGGTACTTTTAGCTTAGATTTTCCTTGGGTCCCTCGTGGAGTATAGGTATTAGGGAGTATCAGTTTTTTCCCTGCGGGAACGTTTAAGATGTTGTCATAGCACTGCTCTGCATATATAACTCCATCCAGCCAAGCAAGGGCACGGCGTTCCGCGAAGCGAGCGTAAGCCGCTAAAAGATGACGCACACCCCAAGGGTAATAAATGGCATGTCTGATGTTGAGACGATAGTCTTCATGCACATCATAAAGAATCTTAGCACCAGTTTGGAACTTCAGCTTTTTGGCTAGACCCAATAATTCAGGACTGTGCAACACATAGATATCTGCTTCTAGCTCCAAAGCCATCTGATACAGTTCTTGCCTACGACTTAAGCGTTCGGCGGAGAGCCGTGAAAAGACTTGCAAGGGTAGCATATGAATCCCATGCTCATCCTCATAGGCTTCTCCCCTCCCCTGACCAATCACACTGACTTCATGGCCAGCCAAGCGCGCGCTGATCGCATGCTTGAAGTAAATCCGAGGATGCAGCAGCGGATTGAGCAGACTAAGATGGCAGATATGGAGCTTGGGCATCACTAAAAGGATTTAAGCATCTTCCAGGATATCAAACCAATCAAATAGCAATAGGCGAGGAAGGAAAATCCTGCGATCAAACTAATCCAATACCACGTGAGGCTCGTTTGGCCTAGGGCCCAAAAGCCTACAAAAAGCATGGCAGCGGCGGAAAAGAGTTTGACCATTTGTAGCCAAGGTACTGCGATTTCCAATTTTTGTTGGATGTATAGCACATAGAGTACATTGAGGAGTGAATAACTCACCACTGTAGTCCAAGCTGCGGCAACCGCTCCATATTGAGGGATCAACCAGAAGTTGAGGCCAATATTGGGAATGATGCTCAGCAGAACCATAATATTGACATTTTTTTCGTGCCCCGTCGAGGTCAAAAGGGTACTGAAAATAGCGAAGACACCATTCATGATAGCCGCCACAAAAAGTGCTTGCAAGCAGAGGCGCATGGTTTCGATTTCGGCAGGGGTACTTTCCTCAAAAAGGAAGAGCAATTGCTCGCCATGAAACCATATAAACACCCCTACAAAGATCATGGGTAAGGCCGTGATGATTTGGCCAAAGTGTAGTAGGCGTTCCTTTTCTTTGGGTTGTTTGTTGAGAAAGGCAAAGCGTGCGAAGAAGATAGGCAAAACGGTCCAGAGATACATACTAAAGGCATCTAGCCAACGGTAAGCGCCATAATACAAACCATTTTGAGCCTTGCTGTATAAACGCTCCAACATCACCTGATCAAGCTTGTCGTGCAAGGAGTAGAGGATGGTCATCAAGGCGAAGCCCCAGCTCATTTGGATCACCTTGCCGATGGCTTTGAAATTGAGCTGCGGTTTGATCCAGCCATACACCCGCATCAGTAAAACGTAAAAGCAAACGATCACCACACTGACAACCAATACTCTGGCATAAATAAATTGCCCAATGGTAATGTCTCGCATCAGCATATAAGCCACCGCTCCCATCAATAGCAGGCGGTCAAAGACCGAGAGATAGCTATCCAGCGTAAAGCGTTGCTTGGCGCGAAAATTGGCGCGGATAAATTCTGCGATTTGCATGCCTCCTAGCACAAGGCATAACAGCATCAAGAATTCTAGCTCTTGGCCGCGATAGCCTATGAGCCAACCCAATCCTCCCAATATCACGGGATAGATCAGCGTCAGTAGCATTTTGGCAGAAAAGAAATGGGGAAAATCAGTCCGTAATCTCTCTGGTGCTTCAGCCAAGGTTTTAGTGGTGTAATTGTTGATGCCGAGATCAGCCAGGGTCACAAACAAAAAAGCAAAAGACAAAAGCGCCCCGTAGGAACCCCAAGCATCATGCCCCACCTCATCTTGCAAAACCATCTCCACCAAAAGCCAAGCTGGCTTGACCAAGAGGTTGAGGATAATGACCAGTACGATATTGGAAGAAAGGCTTTTGATGGCAGAAAATTAGGCAATTCCCCTTAAAACTTTGCAGCAGGTATATAGCGTTTCTTATTTCGCGCACAGCGTCCAAGGTCCAATTGTGGGAAATGGACGGCCAAAGAAACCTCAAAAATATTGCTTCCTCCTGCCGCTAGACCGGCAAAGGGATAATCATAACTCAAACCAAAGCGATAAACCGAACTTTTGTGTCGCGACTTGCCTACCGGAAATTCAAAGCCTAGTTGAAAGACTAAAGCATGTACGCTGGGTTGAGTTTCAAAGCTCTGATAAGACTGCAGCCAAACGCCACCCCAAAGAGAAGGCATCGAATGCGTACTGACGATCATCCCATAAGTCAAGGATTGATACCGAAAAGCTTGGCGAAAACTGATTGCATTACCTTGCTGAATATCCATCCGAACAAAAGGCATAACATCAAGTTGCATCCCCTTGATATTCATACTCCGGATATAGGAGGTATGTAAAGTAGTCCGCATGGGTAAGGTATCATCCGCAGCGGTAACCGATTGTTCGATGCGTAGCAAGTGATTGAGTGTTAGGCCAAGCCTAAAACGATGATCCCCTTTGCGATAAATCCAGCTATATCCGGCCTGTAGGTCAAAATAATCAGTATTGCTACGAAGGTCCCCCGGTAAAGGTAAATTGGTAGGCCCTAATATCCCCCGCATGGCATCTAGTTGCTCACTAAAGACCAAATTGTCCCAATTGAGGCTCCGCCAATTATAAGCCAAGCGCATCCCAAAGCGCCATTCCCAATCTCGCTTTTGACGGTCAGGTCGAGCTCGCGAACGCCAAGCATAAGCGGTACTGAGGCTCTGCCAGCGTAAATATCCCTCTCCTTCGATACGATCGATATACATCAGACCTAGGGCCGATTGCAAGCAGGGCAGATCAAGTTCCCCACTGAGATTATTGGTATCAAATTCGACCAGCTGACCATTGACGGTATAACGCTCTTGCCGAAAGTTGAGGTTGAGCAAGCTGCCCCCTTCGTAACCTGTCAACGCTGGGTTGAGCAGGGTCTTATTGCTAAAATACTGCGACAACACAGGATCTTGTCCCCAACAAAGCAAGGGCACCATAAGCAAGCAAGACAGCCAAAAGTTGCGCATAGCCAGATTGTTCCGCTCAGACAAATTTACGCCTCCTCGATGAATTTATTTCAAGCTAAGCGTCACTCCTAAGCCAAAGCCGGAAAATAACCTTTAACAAAGACTGTTTTATGAAATCCCAAACCAAGGAAAAACTTGCCTTTTCCATCCAGTTTGAAGGTCAGCCCGACCGAGAATTCCAGCTTTTTGCTTTTGCTTTTGATCGCCGCGGTAATCTTATCGAAAAAGCCAAAATCCAAAAAAATCGTGGTGTTTTTAGCCTTAGCCCTCTCAAGCTTAAGCAAAGTCAGGTATTTATCACCCCTATGCCTGAAGGCGGCTTTGCCGAACGTATTAGCGTTTCCTACCTCAAGCGCTTGGAATCCTTTTCCCCCTCTATTCAGCTTAGCGACAGCCGATGGGAGATCCCCCTCATTCCAGAACAAAATTGGAAATTTTGGTTGTGGAAGCTATGCCCCGTTCGAGGACGCACGGTAAAACCTCTTTTTGAGGATGGCACCTTTTTAAATGCCCCCGTATGCGAAGCCCGCGTACATATCTGTGAAGTAGATCGCATCTTTTACCTCCTACCTCGCATCCCCGATGACATTATTTTTCGCCTACGTGAGGATTTACTATTTCCGATTCCACTCCCAGATCCTCTTCCTAATCCAGGCCCCCGCATTGAAATTCCGCGTATCAATCCTTCCCTCCTTCGCCTCAACGGCAAAGGTAACTTTGAGCGCACGGCTATTCCGGCGATTGAAGCCGTTGCAGCAGAGAGTATTAGTCAGCTTCCGGCCTTGCCGAACGCTTTGATCCAAGAGCTCAATAGCCCTATTGCCGATCAGCTACGTTTGAGCATCGCCAATAATTTTCATCTGATCCACCCATATCTCTGCTTCTGGCCTCACTATTGGCCATTTTTCTATCGTTGCGATGAGGTCGCAGTAGTAGAGACAGACGCCAACGGACGTTTTGATGCTAAATTTTTGTACCAATGCTTCAAAGATCAACCAGACCTTTACTTTTGGGTAGAATATAAGATCGGAGGCGTTTGGACAACAGTTTATCGTCCACCCATTGCTTGCAATACCTATTGGAACTACGATTGTGGTGATGAAATCACCATTCGATTGACAGACCCACGTGTAGATGCTTGTGGGGATTTATACTCGCCTCCGGGTGTAGCCGCCGTAGTCGAGAAAATTGGTAACCATGCCTATATCCCTAAAATCAATCAGAGGGAAAACAATCCAATCGTTGGGGGTATCCCGATGAGAGATATAGGACTGACTGAGTTAAGACTCAATCAACTGGATCCTAGTATTAAGCAGTTTCGCCGACCTTTTGGAAGTAAATTGCCGCTTTACGTTCACTTTAGTCAAGACCTCATCGACAGTGGGGTGACGCATTATCGCTGGGCCTATCGTAAGCTGCAAGATGCTGATGGTTCCACAGATGAAACAGCTTGGCAATACATCGACCATCCTGTATCCATCAAATACCGAGATAATATTGGCAAGAAAGCCTACCCCTTAGGACCATTGTTAGAATATGGGGTACCTACCTTTATGGTACCCCCTACTAGCGCGGCCGACCTACCAGATTTAGATCCTAGTGTGATCCAAGGCTACTCTTTGACCGACCGCTATGTGTCAGGCTGGTTTGACACCCCTCAGCTTACTGATCCCGGTCTTTACGAATTGAAGTTGGAACTTGTCAAAATCGCAGCTGGCCAACCCGTGGTAGCAGCCGTAGCCGATAATACCTTCCAAGTTCCTCGTTCTATCGATGGTAGCTTTAGCACCTACGAAAATGCAGATGCTACGGCCTACTTACACTCCGCGACTGCAGATACAGGGGTAACATTGGAGACAGGAGCAAAAGTGTTTTGTTTCAAATTACGGATTGACAATGCTCCTGTCATTGCCGAGCTGCGCGTGCCCGAGATTGATGGTGAGCAAGCAGATCCTAATTGTGGCTTCCTCACATACCCCAATACTATTAACCCAGAAAACAAGATCATCCCAACTGGTGATGCATTATTAGAACTTAGTTTTGAAGCGGCTCACCCTCGGGACTTCGCTAACTTTAGCTTGAGTCTTCGCCGTGGCAATATAACGGATCGCCTAGAGCCCGGTAGTACCACAGGCAGTCAGCTCTATATTGTAGGTAGAGATTGGGATAGCGGTAAGTTTGACCTGCAAGCAGATGGGGACTACCATCTTAGACCTTTCAATGTGAGTAGCGTTTTGGGTGGCTGTGATCAAGCGGCTTTTTCTCTCAGTTTATACGTCAACGCCCTAGCAACCAATGGCACCACTGATCTCGATTTTCTTGATCAGAGACGAGTAAGTGCCTTTGCGATAGAGCCAGAAACCACTCCCTAAAACTTTCCAGTTTTGGCATAAAGTCGTCGTTCGTTCTGCTTCGCAGAACGCGGCGGCTTTACTCTTTATATCGAATAATTTCGCCTTCGGCAACCAATCTTAGCTCAGTTTACGTATTTATGGCAGATAAGCTAGAGACACATGAGTTTTGATTTCAAAAATCGAAGACGAGCCCTACGACGCCATCATCGCGACCGACTCAAGCAAAAACGTAAACATTATTGGGGGGGAGATCTAGCAGAAAACAGCAAATCGCATCTGCTGATCAATACTCCCAAGCCTTGCTCCTGTTTTATGTGTGGCAATCCGCGCAAATTTGCCAAGGCCCCCTCCCTTCAAGAACAAAAATCAGAACTTGAATTGCGCCAATATTTTGCCTGAATGTTAATTCGAAAGTATTTCTCCAGAAAGTCTATAGACGTTCAGACTAGGAGATTACTGCTGCGCAGAACGCTCAGTTTTTGTTCTCCTTCGGCGGGGATTTGAATGCTTTTAAGTAGAGAGAAGAAGGATCTTGCTAGACCGTATCACCCCAATTCCTTAGGTCTTAATACTGGATGCTATTGTCTCAGTACTTAAAACAAAACTAAGCGTTCCGCGTCCCGAAAGCTTTCGGATAAAAAACAAAAAGACCTTTCAGATCTCAAAAAGACACTTTTCTTTGCCCACTATACCCAATACTTTTTATGGCTCATCCAGTTAGTCAAATTTCAACATGCAATTATACTATCGTCCTTATCAAGCAGCAGATTTTTCATACTGTAACGACCTGATGGAAGAAAATATGGGCTCCTATTTTGCAGCCTTTGGGATAAATTGGGATCCAGATCGCTACCTCAAAGAGCTAGCCAAAGGGGACGCTTGGATCATATGGCTTAACCAAGAGAAAGTCGGCTTCGTACATACGAGCAAAAAGAAGGGACTACCCTATATTGACTCCATACAAATTGCCTCCCTTTACCGAAAAAAAGGGATTGGGAGTCGCGTCCTATCTTGGCTAGAACTAGCATGTAAACAGGCAGGTCATCAAGAGATGCGACTAAGCGTTTTTAAAAGTAGCCCTGCACTCAAGTTGTATCACCGTATAGGATATGAGATCAAGGAAGATAGAGGGAGTAAATACCTCATGCACAAATTTTTGCGCTAACTTTCGATGTTGCGCGTGATGGCTCGCACCGCTTCATAATTATTGAAAAATTCGCGCGCGATTACCCGCAAGATGGTATAGGTCGGAATCGCTAGGATCATCCCTCCTACTCCCGCCATATTACCGGCCAGTAGGATCACAATGAAGATTTCGAGCGGATGGGCTTTGACACTACTAGAATAGATAAAGGGCTGAAATACAAAGTTGTCTATCATTTGCACTACCAAAAACACGACCGACACCTTAAGTAATAGAGGCACCATCTCACTATAAAAATCCATATCTAATCCTCCTATTACGGTCAGGCTAAGCCCCAATACAGCCCCGATAAGCGGCCCCAAATAAGGGATCACATTGAAGAGGCCCGCAAAGAAGCCAATCACAAAGGCATTTTTGACATTCAACATACTCAAGCCAAGCGAAATCAATAAACCAACCAATAAGACCTCTACTACCACCCCAATGAAGTAGCGAGTTAGCAGATTTTTACTCGAGGATAAGATTTTATCTAGTTCATCGCGATAATCAATCGGTGTCAAAGCCCGAACGCCTCCATACAATAAATTGGTCTCCTTGAGGAAGAAAAAAAGAATAAATAGCACTGAAAACAAGCCAATCAAAAAGTCACCCGTAAAACCAATAATCCCGTTGACTACATTAGAAATTCGGGCTGTATCTAAGATGCTAGCAATATTTTCCAGCACATATTCAACGATAGCGTTGCGCTTTTCGTCGGTGCTTAATCCAGACATATTGCTAGGGGAGATTTTGCTTTCTGGCCCTAAATCAACCAGATCATACTTTCTCAAAAAGGATTCAATGCCTGCTAAGGGCTCCTCTAAGCCCTCAGAAATTGCCTCGACACTTAATTTGTCTTGTAAGTTTTTGGTCTGAGAAAGAAGGGGAGGCAAGGTTAGTGCAAAGATGAGGCTAAAAGTGCCGAATAAAATCAATATCGTCAGGATCGATTTCAAACTATCTGGCAAGTGGCGACCCTTAATACTGATTTTGCTCAGCTGCTTCAATATCGGACGACCCATCAAGGATAAAACCGCCGCAATCGCCACATAGGCGATCACCGCTGCAAATTTGGAAACCATCCATCCCAACCCAAGAAGTAGGAGAATCGTGAAAATGATTGTAATGGTGATAAGGGCAGTGCGCCGAACGTCTGGATTCATAGCGGAAAATACAATATCAGCTTGAATCTAGGAAGTAAGTGTTTTGGAAAATGTCCCTGATAGCGAGAAATTTCGTGCTGCTTATGAAAGAACAGCTATACCGCATTGTCTCAAAGGGTTCGGGCGTATATAAAGATCGTGGGTCGCGCTTCTTTGCCTTTGCGTTTCCGTTGAGGGAGCTCTCAGAAGTGGATGCGCAGATTCAAGCGGTCAAAAAAGAGTATCACGACGCTCGTCACCATTGCACGGCCTATCGATTAGGGGCCAAGGCAGAAACTAGCTATGCCAATGATGATGGTGAGCCTTCTCATAGCGCAGGTACTCCCATACTTGCAGCTATTCGCTCTTTTGAACTGACCGACACACTAGTGGTAGTCGTACGCTATTTTGGAGGAACAAAGTTGGGGATGCGAGGGTTAATTGAAGCATACCGTACCGCAGCAGAGCTTGCCCTTGAGGAGGCAGAAAAAGTAGCGATTATCCAACGGGTACATTTTGAGTTGACCTTTGGCTATGAACGCACCTCCGCCCTCAATCGGATCTTGCATCCCTTTGAATTTGAAGTAGTCTCTGCTAATTATACGGATATCTGTCAGCAGCATTTAGCCGTAAAAGAAGAAATATTTTCCCAAGTAAAGGCAAGGCTCGAAAACGAGCAGTTTAGCCCTAAAATATTAGAAGTGGATGAATAATCGTATCGCAGTCTATAGTCTTTTCATAATTTTTCTTGTCTCCGGCTTTGGTCTTCAAGCGCAAGACACCTACCGTAAGATAAGTTATGATTTTGGGCCTCAGCCTTCGGTGAACGCTATAATCCAACAACTTAAGTTTTGGTATCCCGTTTTAGCCGAAACTCAGACTGATTTAAATTTGGTCGAGGTAAAACGTAGCCCTGGTGGTATTCATTACTATTTTCAACAGACCTTAAATGGATATCCGATACACGAAGCCAATCTCAAAGTCAATCTGTATAAATCTGGGCGTCTTAGCTCTATCGTAGGTAGTCTGGAGCGTTTTAGTACCGTCGCGGCTGAGGGCTTTGTCTATGATGCTGACCTGCTCGGTCCCATTTTGGGGGAAACGGCTTCCGCTTATTCTATCCTCAAGGAGTCTCGCTATCTCATACGGGGGGAAAAAGCGATTCCAATTTATCGCATCACTACCCAATCAACAGGCAAGATCACAAACTACGAAGTGCTCATCGATGCCCGTAATGGTAAAGAGGTCAAAAGAGCCGATATGGCTGCTTATTTTGGTCGCCCATTGAGTGGCAAAGATACGAGTGGAGTAGGACGAGTATTTTTCCCAGATCCTTGCACCACTGGTGAAGTAGCCTATGGCGTGTCCTTTACCGATAACGGCGATCAGCATGCTCCCATCTTTGATAGCTTAATGGATACCGTGATCCTCAAAAACATCACTTACGAAAATAATAGATTTCACCTCAGAGGCCCTTATGTCGAAATACTAGATCTCGCTCCTTTTCCGGTACCGCCAGCTACTAGTCCAAATGGAGAGTTTTTCTTTCAGCGCGACAGTAATTCCTTTGAAGATGTGATGGTTTACTTTCATATTGACAGCTTTCATCGCTATGTCGAACGTTTGGGTTTTACCAATCTGCGGCACAACAATGCTCCGGTGAGGGCAGATCCCCATGGCAGAGGTAATTCTGACAATTCTGCATTTGCTGAAAATGGCGGCAATCCCACCCTGACATTTGGGGATGGCGGCGTAGATGATGCCGAAGATGCCGACGTAATCATTCATGAGTTTGGGCATTATCTATCGTTTGCCGCGAGCCCATTTACCCTTGTTGGCAATGAAAGAAGAGGACTTGATGAAGGTATTGGAGACTTCTTTGCGGCCACTTATTCAAGTCAAAAATCTAGCTTCGATAAGGAAAACATATATAACTGGGACGGGCACAACGAATTTTGGCCGGGCAGAGTCGTCAATACCAATCGCACCTATCCCCCTACCAGTAGCAGCATCTATGCCTATGGAGAAATTTGGGCCTCTTCACTGGTGCAAATGAAGGAGCAACTTAGTGATAGTGTCGTCATGAGCGTCATGCTCCAAGAGATGTATAGCAATGTTACCAATATGAGCCTGCCTGATGCGGCGAGACTCTTTATTGACGCTGACTCTATGCTTTACAACGGAGCGCATGTAGGCGTCATTTCCGAGGCTTTTTGTGATCGCGACCTACTCACCGGCATGGAGTGCAGTATTTTTGTCGCTATCGAACCAGAGATTGTGATTCCCGCTTGGCAGTTATTTCCTAATCCTGCTGCGCAGAACTGGCAAATCCAATGGGAGACGCCTACTAAAGCAGAAATGCGACTGATCGATCTACATGGGCGTGAAATAGCTCGTCAGGACATAGAGACTGGCGTCAACGATATCACGTTGGATTTGCCCTCAGGAGTTTATTTTGTGCAACTTTGGCAAGGTGATTTCCCAGTGGGGACGAAAAAACTGATAATCCAAAACGATTGATCTTAAGTCAGCGCTATTCACACGGTCCAGTCGATATCTTTAGAGCCCAGCGAAAAAGCTTTGGTCTAGCAGGGGTGGCGGTAAACTGCTATCTCATAGACGGCCTGCTGATCGATACTTCTATGCGCCACGCGCGCAAAGAGCTGGGAGCCTTCTTAAGGGAACATACCCTACGACAATGTGTCTTGACCCATCACCATGAAGACCATAGCGGCAATGCAGATTGGGTCCAGAAAGAGTTCAAAGTCCCTCTCTTTGGTTCCCCGATGACGCTCAACATCGTGGCCGAAGGAGTACCCGTCTTGCCCTATCAGCGCTTTTTCTTTGGGAGACCGGAGATCGCTCACCTCCACAAAATGGAGGATATGCTTACCACTGAGCACTATACCTTTCAAATGCTGCCCAGTCCCGGCCACGCCCGAGATCACCAATGCCTTTATGTGGCCGAAGAAGGCTGGCTCTTTGCGGGAGACATCTATATTGCAGACAAGATCAAGGTCTTTAAGTCGGGGGAAAGCGTCGGTCAACAAATCCGCACCATCGAACGCTTGCTGCAATTAGATTTTGAGGTACTGTTTTGCGCCCACAATCCCCGTTTCAAACACGGCAAAAAGCACTTAGCCAATAAGCTTGCATTTCTCCAAGATTTTGAAGAGCGAGTGAAGCGTTCTGCGCAGCAGGGTAAAAACCGCCGAGGCATCATACAAGACCTACCTATGCAAGAAAACTGGCCCTTTCGGATCATGACAGCTGGAGACGTAAGTTTGAAAAATATGGTCCAATCGGTCTTGGATGAGATGTAAGATTTTTGACCATTCATGCAATAAAGGGCGCATATTTTCCGTTACCGACAGATGCAAATCCGTAGACCTGCCCCAAATGGCAAATCGGAGTTTGTAACACTTCCCCAGCTTAGGTCCTTTTATTGCCTGTAAGTTTGCATATAATTGTATCATAACCTTTGTCTCAAACTTTACTTTGACCTTGCCATGATAAAAGGAAGCATACGCCCCCTTGCGCTATGCATTTTCCGTAAGGATGACAAAATACTGGTCAGGGAAGGCATAGATGTTGAAAATCAGGAGACTTATTTTCAACCCATTGGGGGCTCACTACATTTTGGCGAATACAGTTGGGAAGCTGTACGCCGAGAAATTCGCGATGAACTCGGGGAAGAGATCAAAAACCTTACTTTTCTAGGCCCTTCAGAACAAGTATCTCGCCGAGGAGAAAGTCAAGATCATGCCATTGTATTTATGTTTGAAGGAGAGTTTGCCGATAAAAACCCCTATCAACAACTAGAAATACAAGGTACTGATAAGCACGGCCAAGCTTTCAGAGCTGTCTGGAAACCCTTAAAAGAATTTCGCCGCAAAAAAGCACGTTTGTATCCAGCGGGCATTTTGGATATGATCTAAACGGATGAAATTTTATTTTTAGGCCATGATCAGTTTTCGGTTAGCAGAAGAATCGGATGTGGCCGACATCCATGGGATATACGTACCCTTTGTAAAAGACACCCACATCTCATTTGAATATGAGATCCCGAGTCAGGCAGAAATTGGGCAGCGTGTCCGAAAGACACTGCAGCACTATCCTTGGATCGTAGCTGTGGAAGACAACAAAGTCATTGGCTATGCTTATGCAGGTAGTTTTCGCTACCGCACCGCCTATAGCTGGTCCGCCGAATCTTCGATTTATCTCAGTCCAGCCGCCCAAGGCAAAGGATTGGGCAAAAACCTCTACCGACGCTTACTAGCCCTCTTAAAGCTACAAGGCTTTCAAACAGTCTATGCAGGCATTTCTCTCCCCAATCCGATCAGCCAACGTTTTCACGATCGCATGGGTTTTGATCACCTGCAGGTTTTCCAGCGTATCGGTTTTAAAAAGGGCCGTTGGCACGATGTGGATTTTTGGCAGATTGTCATCGATCCCAAAGATGAAGACCCAGCTATGCCACGGGGGATTAACGAATTGAGCCAAGCGGAGATAGAGAGTGTGCTAGGGAGCTAGTATCAAGTAGTCAGTATTTAGTAGTTAGACAGCTTTTTGTGGGTTTACTGCTGCGCAGAACGCTTGTGTCTACCAAGGGTGTTTTTGCAGGATCAAGAAGACAAATAAGCATTCTGTCATTCTGAGCGTAGTCGAAGAAATTTTATTTGTTCTTTGCTTCGCAGAACGCATATCTCTTGGGGCGTATGCAATACGCCCCTACATCTGGCTAACTGTAGCGGCGTATTGCATACGCCGATCAAATATTATCGAAAGGTCATCCCGGCCGAGCTACGAGAGCCGGGATCTTAGAGATAATCGTTCCGCGCAGCGGTAATAAAAAAAGGTTCGACAAAACTGCCGAACCTCCAATTATAATCGTTCCGCGCAGCGGAAACCATCTACTTAAATCACCCCTAAGTTCTTGCCGACTTTGATAAAAGCAGCTACAGCTTTGTCAAGATGATCACGCTCATGCCCAGCAGAGATCTGTACTCGGATACGAGCCTGCTCCTTAGGTACTACTGGGTAGAAAAAGCCGATGACATAAATTCCTTCCGCTAACAAGGCATCTGCAAACTGCTGTGAGAGCTTCGCATCATACAACATCACGGGCACGATTGGCGTCTCACCGGGGATAATGTCAAAGCCTGCTTCGGTCATGGCATTGCGGAAGTACTTAGCGTTGTTTTCCAGCTTATCCCGTAGCTCAGTCGAAGCCATAAGAATATCCAAAACCTTGATCGAAGCTCCCACGATGGCAGGAGCCAGCGTATTGGAAAACAAATAGGGGCGTGAACGCTGACGCAGCATTTCCACGATCTCTTTGCGAGCAGCGGTAAAACCACCCGATGCCCCTCCTAAGGCCTTACCAAAAGTACCGGTGATGATATCTACTCGGCCGAGCACATTATGGTGTTCGGCAGTGCCGCGACCCGTCTTACCGATAAAGCCACTGGCATGGCAGTCATCTACCATCACCATGGCATCATACTTATCAGCAAGATCACAAATTTTGTCAAGCTGAGCTAAGGTACCATCCATAGAAAAGACGCCATCCGTGGCGATCAGACGACGACGGGCCCCTGAAGCAGCCTGCAATTGTAGCTCTAGGTCTGCCATATCATTGGTTTTGTAGCGCAGGCGCTGCGCCTTACAAAGACGAATACCATCAATGATGGAGGCATGATTGAGGGCATCAGAGATGATCGCATCTTCCTTACCCAAAATTGGTTCAAATAAGCCCCCGTTAGCGTCAAAAGCAGCGGCGTAGAGAATGGCATCTTCGGTACCGACAAAGGCAGCAATCTTTTGCTCTAGCTCCTTGTGAATATCCTGCGTCCCACAAATAAAACGGACAGAAGACATCCCAAAGCCATGCGTATCAATGGCGGCCTTGGCAGCCTCTATCACTTCTGGATGAGAAGAAAGGCCAAGGTAGTTATTTGCGCAAAAGTTAAGCACTTCTCCGCCTGGTTGCGCCTTGATTTCGGCAGCCTGCGGAGTGGTGATAATACGTTCGCGTTTATAGAGGCCAGCATCTTCAATTTCTTTGAGCTCAGCCTGTAGATTAGATTCGACAGAAGTATACATAAGTAGAGGAATTGTTGCGTAAAAGAGGATTTAGGTATGTGCTTATTTGCTCAGTACCGAGTAGCGTTCGCGGAGGTTTTTGAGCATCTCGGCCGTCATAGCCTTTAAGTCATATTGCGCTTGCCACCCCCAATCATTTTGCGCCGCTTGGTCATCAACGGACTGCGGCCAAGAATCTGCGATCTTTTGCCTAAAATCAGGTTCGTAAGCGATTTGAAAGCTCGGAATATGAGTCTGTATAGAAGCCGCGATCTGCGCGGGGCTAAAGCTAATCCCAGCCAAATTGTAGCTATTGATGGTTTTGAGCTTTTCTTGAGGTGCATCCATGAGTTCTATCGTCGCACGGATCGCATCTGCCATGTAAATCATGGGTAGAACGGTATGCTCGGAGAGAAAGCAAGTGTATTGACCATCCTTGAGGGCAGCATGATAAATTTCCACCGCATAATCGGTGGTTCCACCACCGGCCTCGGATTGATGGCCAATGATACCAGGATAACGCAGGGAACGAATGTCTAAGCCGTAACGATCCCGATAATAGGCACACCAGTTTTCGCCAGCAGACTTACTGATCCCATAAACGGTAGTTGGGAGGAGTGGAGCGTATTGGGGCGTATTTTCTTTGGGAAACTCTTCGCCAAAGACTGCGATAGAGCTAGGGAAAAAGAGCTTGATTTGATACTCTTTACACAGTTCAAGGACATTGAATAGTCCTTTCATATTGATATCCCAAGTAAGCAGGGGATCCGCTTCACCCTTGGCGGACAAGATGGCTGCCAGGTGGTAAATCTGAGTGATTTGGTACTCTTTGACAATTTCAGCGAAGCGATTGCCGTCAAGGATATCCAAGGTCTCAAATATCCCTTGCTTAGCTTCTTTGGCTACAATATCTGTCGCCACCACCTGCTCTACGCCATAGCGGGCCTGTAGGGCTTGGGTCAAGACGGTACCAATTTGGCCATTGGCACCTGTTACCAAGATGCGGTCCTGTTTCATAAACACTCGATAAGTAATCTTCCTTTGCTGCCTGAAAATTACTCAAGTTACTTATGAAAACCCACAGGAAAGTAATTTTTCCCTAATGAGCGTTAGGAAGTTTGGCGCTACCAGCTAGATCTCATCCCAAGCTCTAAAGCGGTTTGGCTTCACCCACTCTTCATCCAATAACTTTTTAAGAGACTCTAGATCACGAGTATTTTTGCCGTCGATATAGGTAATGATATCCATAGTCGCCTTGGTAATCGGCGCAATCAAGGCAATCGGAATCTCGGGTGGGATACTGCGACGCCCCATTTGGGCGACCGCTCCCGGATCTTCACAAATCGCGGCATAAGCGGGACGAAAGCGGGTTTGGTAATATTCGAGATAGACCTGATTGAGTTCGGTCAGACGAGTAGTAACGTAGGTTTCAGGATCTTTTTTGATGACTTTTCGCTTTTTCTTGTCTAGCAAATCATTACGGATTTCGTAGATATAGTCTTCAAAAGCCTCAGCCGTACGCTCATAAGTAGATTTTAGTTCAATCATATCTTCCACTCGATATTCAGACTGGCGCGCTTTGAAGAGAGCGACGTATTTTTCTGTCTCAGAACGATAATCTTTATAGGTTTTGAGAATACCAGAGGACATCAAATTATAGAGCATCTTTTCAGATTGCTCGGGCGTTTGGGCCCTGAGAGTAGGGGAAAAAAGAAGCAGTAGTGAGAAAAGCGATAATGTGAATCGGAACATAGGATTAAACCAATTATGATTGAATATGCTGCCGCAGCCATAGCTGCAAAGGTTGTCTGAGATCATAGACCCATTTTTGGGCCGGAGGCTGCGTCAAATAATATAAGCCATTTGATTGTTCACGCAGCTGTAAATTTTGACCTTGGTACTGAAAACGAATACTAGCCCCTTCTTCGTGTTTTTGCAAACGACAATTGGGATCGATTGTAACGACTTCTTCCCAGATACGAAACCAAGTATAGGTCTCCAAACGCAAAGCAGTGGGGTTTTCGTCTCGCAGCGCCAATTGTAAGGCCCGAAATCTCGTCCTCAGATTGCCCCCCGCGGCCAAGACAGGGTAGCTTAAATAGCAAGTCTGCCACTCCTCCCAATAGTAAGCGAGATAAGCGTTCTGCTGCAAGCGACTAGACCAAACAAAAACCTCTCTCTCCAATTGGGTCTGCGTCAACACCTGATAATGGCTCAGCTTGCCAAAACCAATGATGGCCCCCTGCCGCTGATCAAATAAAGCCAAATATTGCACCTCCTCTCCCCCAGCCTGCCAAGGGAGATAGAAGGCTTTCTTTTCGAGATAATATTGAATGCGTTCGCCATAGTAGGTGTCATCTAAAACCGTAGCAATCAAGACTTTGGCTTCCATATCCGCAATCAATTTACGCTGATCCGCTCGCTCGTACTCAATCACCTCCTCATACAAGGCTTCCGGCGGACGCTCCAAGAGTTGGATCAAAAAATCTCGTAAAAGCTGATGAGATTCCTGAGGGCCGGGTCGCAAGGGAATTGCGCCAATATTGACCTCCAGATAACTTTCATAAAAACGGTGCTGCCGAAACTGCGCCTCCGCATCAGGGTAAGGAAAGAGGACAATGCCTCCTAAATTTTTCAAGGCAGAAGTATAACTCCCTTTTAGCTTTTTGTGGCTCAACATGGCATCACGATAACGATGCAACTGAGCGATAGCCTCAGGGGGAGGACCCAAATCAGCATTCGAAGCTTTGGCACTAAAAGCAAGACGATATTTCGCATCCAATACATAACGAAAGGCCTGCCGGTAACCCGCTTTGTAAAATTCTATGAAGATGTCAGGCTGTTGAGCAAAGGTATAAGTCTCTCCATCAGCAAAGCGACGATTATACCAAAGCTTTATTTTTTCTTCTGTCCCAGAACGCTTAAACGTCAATTTTGATTCCTCCCCTTTTGCCAAGCGTAAACTCAAGCCATCATGCCTGATCGCTAGCAGGTCTTGGGTTTCCAATTCGTAGTGCGAGTCTTGGGCCATGATCTGCACCAGTTTGAGGAAACACCAGTATTCATAGAGGGTCGAGATCCGCTTATAGTCCAACTTAAACTGCTCGCCTATGCTCAGTTTTAAGCCATGCTTTAGCAGTAAAAAGCGCAAGTAGAAATCTCGATAACCTGGGGCTCCTCGTAAGATCGCAGAATTGTCAGGGCCCGCTTGGTAGTTCCCGACGGAGCGCCAGAGGGGATTTTCTAAGCGAGCCTTAAGTCGGCGAAAGAGCTTTTGTAGGGCTTTTTGGTCTTCTAGGCTGAGTTGAGGGAGGAGATTTTCGCCTTGGCGAACGATTTGTTTCGTGGCCCAGAGGACAAAGCGGTTTTCGGGTATATCGTAGGTAAGGTTGCGCTGGAGAGCGGGGAGGTGGGTGAGGGAACGAAGAGGGTTGCGTTGCAACCAGCGATTGGTCTGCGCCGCAGAGGGAGTACGTTTGACGCGGTCACGCGGCATGATCGCCATGCTTCGCAGGATTTTATGATGCGGAAGCCTTAGGATCAGATCCAAACTTTGGATCAAGCTCTGACTCAAACTTTTGAGCATACTGAGCCAATCAAGTTTACTGGCTTTTCGAGAGCGATCCGGCTCTACTAGAGCATAGGTTTTTTGGAGGTAGTCAAAAGCTAAACCATGCAGGATCTGATTGATCTCCTCCAGCATAAAGCGGTAGTCGGTCTTGTAATCTAGCTTTTGAGGGAAGACCTCGGTTTCAAGCAAAAACAACTCTTGGCCTTTACTGTCATGAATACTGATATCGGTATAACCTACAGCATCAGCTAAACTCAAGCTGCCAAATAGTCTATGCGTGCCCTTGGTTTCTTGGGAAACCAATGCTGTTGGCTGCTGATTCAATCGTAGCTTAAACGGTGGCGAATAAGCGTTCCCCGCAGGGGCCTCAAAAAAAACCTCTAACTGCTGCCACTCAAAAAAACAAGGCTGTTTGTAGGGCGAAAGGCTAGCACTAAATTCCTCCAAAGCCATACCGCTAAATCGGAAACGCACTGCCTCCACTGCCTCGATTTTGCTTTTTAATGTAGGGGCAAGCCGAGTCCGCCCTAGCTGCATACGAAGGTTGCCATGATTGGGGTCAGAAAAGAGCAGGAAAGGCATCTGGCGAGCTTAGGTCAAATAGGTTTCGCGAAATTGATGGAGTTGTTCGTTGGTGCCTATAATAAACAAGCGGTCCTTGGAATCTAGCTGCTTGTGAGCACTTGGGTTTAGTTCAACAGGCAGATTAGCTGTTTTCCGGCCCAACACCAGAACCCCAGTTTTGGAGCGTAAATTTAGCTCAGCCAGCGTCTTGCCCACCAACATATCGTGAGCCTCACAAGAGACCACTTCTAAGTGTAATTTGTTGACCCGACTGTCTCCTGAAACCATTTCTAGAAACTCGACCAAAGCTGGCCTAGTGAGCACATTGGCCATTTTACGCCCCCCTAGTAAGTTTGGGATGATCACTTCATTGGCCCCTGCTCGTCTCAGCTTGGAGACCGAAGATTCCTGGGAAGCACGCGCGACAATTTTGATACGAGGATTCATCTCACGCGCGGTGAGAGTAATAAATACGTTTTCTGCGTCAGTGGAGAGGGCTGTGATCAGGCCTTTGGCTTTGTCGATATTGGCATTTTCGAGCACATCATCATGAGTAGCGTCTCCTTGGAGAATCAGAGCCTCTGGCTCATGCTCTAAAAATTCTTGAATTACCTCTTCATTTTCCTCAATGATGAGGTAGGCAGTTTCCTGCGCCCCCAACTCACGGGCTACTTCTCGCCCGTTGCGGCCTAAACCGCAGATAATAATATGTTCGCTTAGCTTTTCGATTTGCTTGTTCACCTGATACTTTTTGAAAAAATGCTGGAACTCGCCTTCGATCACAAAAGTACTGATAGTTGTGATCGCATAAACAAAGATGCCCGCACTGATGGTGATCAGAAAGATAGAAAATAATTTGCCACCCCCGGAAAGCTCTCCTAAGGTGCCAAATCCCACTGTGCTCATGGTGATTACCGTCATGTAGGCCGCGTCAAGCCAATTGTACCCTTCGATCAGGTGAAACCCAATGATCCCGATGATGGAAGTAGCTAGCAATAGTACCAACGAACCGTAAACTTTTTGAAAGCCTAGACCCTGCTGCATAAGGAGACGAATTTGTCTAAAGGTAACGGACTTATAGCTGCTTAAAAATAGCCCCTAAGTTTGGACATTAAAATAGAAAATTCTACTTTTGTCTTCCCGCTAAAATGGGGCATTAGCTCAGCTGGCTAGAGCGCCACACTGGCAGTGTGGAGGTCAGCGGTTCGACTCCGCTATGCTCCACAAACGGCAGTTTATCTTTAAGATGAGCTGCCGTTTTTTTATGTCAAGATTGAACCCTTCATGAACTAGTCTGTACTTCTGGGAAACTACCTATCCATGTTTCGCAACTACTTCAAGGTTGTCTTTCGCAACTACTTTAAAAATAAACTTTACGCGAGTCTCAACCTTATCGGCCTTGCTATTGGCTATACCGCTACTTTATTGATCGGAGCTTATCTAATCCATGAGACTTCATATGAGAGTTTTCACTCAAAGTCAGCTCGAATTTATCGGACAGCCCATCATTCTTACTCCAATAGCGGTTTTGAGTCTCATTGGGCGAGGACCTATCTAGACTACATCAATGAGCTCCCCAATGACTTTCCGGAAGTAGAACATCTGATTCGTTTTCAAAATCATCAACGGCGCTATATCCGTATCGATCAGGAAAAATTCCGAGCCCCTCACACCTATATGACTGATGCGGAAGTCTTTGAGGTCTTTGACTACAAGCTCCTGCGAGGAAATCCAACTACTGCTTTAAAAGAGCCTCATTCTATTGTTTTGAGCGAGAGCATTGCGCAAAAATACTTTGGGACGGAGAATCCCATTGGCAAAGAGCTCTTTATCGTCGGTGATTATACCACAGAGGAGGTCATGTATAAGGTGTCTGGGGTGATGGCAGACCTTCCCAGTAATACCCACATGCCAGTGGACATCCTTCTTTCGTTTCCTAATCCAGAAGCCAGAAGCTGGTGGGCCTACGTTTATATCTTGCTACAAGAGGGAAGCAAAATCGAATCTATTGAGGCCAAGATGGATGACTTTTTTGCTGCTCATAGTGAAGAAAATCCAGATGGCTGGACAGAGATAGAGTTTCAACCGCTGAGCGATATCCACCTCACTTCCCATCTGGCGAGAGAAATCATTCCCAATGGCGATCAGCTTTATGTTAAGGTCTTTCTCTTTGTAGGGATTTTCATTTTGCTGATTGCTTTGATCAATTATCTAAATCTCAGTAGTGCATTGGCCATAGGACGCTCCAAAGAAGTAGGCATGCGTTTGGTATTGGGCGCTAGCCGCGAACGCTTAGTCCTGCTGGCCTTGGCCGAATCGATCTTTTATAACCTAATAGCGGCCGTTTTGAGCTTAGGTCTCAGTGCCTTGGTCATGCCTTATTTCCTAGAGCTGGTCGAAATCCCTAATATTATCGCTCCATTGACGCTGGTGCTGAGTCTATTTGGGCTGGCGTTTATCGGAGGATTAATAGCGGGTATCTATCCAGCGCTGGTCTTAGCCTCTTCCACTTCTAGTAGCATTTTTAGAGGTGGAAAGGCTATTAATTTTGGCCAAAACAAAGCGGCCTATCGCTTCAAACGAGTTTTAGTAGGGATTCAGTTTGCCGCGGCCACCTTATTACTGATCAGTACTTGGATCGCACAAAATCAGGTTCACTTCCTGCACAACAAACAACTCGGCTTACAAGCAGAGCAAGTCTTAGCCATGCCGGCTGTACCGAATCCCGTTACGGATAAGTATCCCTTGTTCCGCGAGCGGGCCCAAAAAATCTCAGGGGTCAAAAGTGTTACCGCTTGTATGGAAGTGCCCTCACGCGAAATCAGAGATGTAGGTCCTACACTTGTAGTAGGAGGCAACCAAGACCCTCAAAAGGCCCCGATGCTTGATATGCAAGTGATTAGCGCAGGCTTTTTTGAGACGATGGGGATTGAGCTATTGGCCGGTAAAGATCGCTCCGAGGATTATGCTTTTCAAGCGCCACCGCAGTTTAGTGCAGACTTGACACCAAACCAATATTTGGAAGGTCAGCCCAGACGATACCTCATCAACGAAGAAGCTATGAAGCAATTAGGTTGGCAACGCCCTGAAGATGCGATAGGTAAACAAATTAGCTGGTCAATCGGCGGCTTTGAACTAGCAGCCGGCCCCATCACAGGCGTAGTGGAAGACGTTCATCAAGAGACGCTCAAAAACAAAGTTGATCCAACCATCATGGTAGTTGAGCAAATATGGCTACGTACCTTTTTGCTAAAGGTGGAAACCAAAGAGGTCTCCCAAACCATCGCTGAAGTCCAAAAAACTTGGAATGAATTATTTCCCAACTACCCCTTTGAATACCAATTTGTAGATGAGCTCTACGACGCCCTTTACAAAAATGAACGTACCCAGCTAAGCTTACTCATCTACCTGAGCATGATCGCAATCCTCATTGCCTTTTTGGGGCTTTTTAGCTTAGTAGCTTTCTCTATGCAGAGCCGCATGAAGGAAATTGCCATTCGACGGATTACAGGCGCAGAATTTGGCGACCTTCTCTATCTCATTAGTAAAGAATATTTACTGGTGCTGATATTGGGCAGTATAGTGGTGATTCCGCTCAGCTATTTTGGCTTACGGGCTTGGTTAGAAAACTTCGCCTATCATGTAGATATCTCCTTCCTCGCTTACGGTTTTTCTTTACTAGGCTTGGTGACCTTAGTATTGGCAACTGTGGGTATGCAAACCTTCCTCAATAACCGCCGCAATCCGGCAGAGATACTGAGAGAAGAATAAAAAAGCGAGCAGTATTGATACTACTCGCTGGGGCTTTGTCTTAGGACTTTAAAATATTATCTGGCAAGAACCATTTTACGAACAATGAGATTGTTGGCAGCCTCTAAGCGATAGAAGTAAATCCCGCTTGGCAATACCTCTCCATTGGCACTAGTACCGTCCCATTCGATTTGGTGCTCCCCGGGCTTCATATTACCATCGATGAGGGTTCTTACCATTTGTCCGTTGAGGTTATAAACCTGTAGGCGAACTGGCATCGCTTCCTCCAGTTGTAAAGGAATGGATGTGCGTTCCACGAAGGGGTTGGGAAAATTTTGCTCCAAATTGACTGTTGTCAAACGCTCTGGATTTGCTTGGCGATTGTTGGCTCCGGGCGCGGTATTGCCAATACTATATAGAGTAACCGAACCACTTACCTCATTAGAAACCACCAAAATTGGAGAGCCATTAGGGCTTTGGTGGGCCGGAATGAAGACCAAACCCTCAGGACTCAAATCTTTGGCTGTGCCTTGCTCCGCATCCCCCGTAAAATCACGGTTGTTGATGTATTGGACAAAAGCGGGGGCATGTACATTCGAGATATCATATACCATGATACCCCCGATTCGCTCAAGACCAATGAAGGCGTATGGTGTGGCATTGACATGTCCAACAACAATCCCTTCTGGCTCGGGTCCTTTATCATCGCTACGGTTGTCAAGGCTGCCGTTTTCGTCATCAGTAGAATTAAACTCGTTAGGTAAGAAGGCTGCCGTAAGCTGTTCAAATTCATCCCCACTGTCATAGATCAGCTTGCCTCTGCCGTTACGGATAGAAAATGAACGAGCACCGTAAGTGTAGATTTCATCAAAATCCCCATCATGATCAGTATCACCCAGTGTGTTAGTAACATTGATACGTCCAAGGTTTGCATCATCTTGAAGGACGTTAGCATTAGGGAAGGCTGTTGGGTCTAAGGTCAAGTCTTTTGCGCGTTCCTCTTCACTAAAGCCGTCATAATCACGCGCATCGCCCTCATTAGCAGTGAGGATCAAGCGACGACAACCATCGTAGTGATAAGCAATTGCATCAGGTTGATACATACCAAAGGCAGGCCAATTAGCGATATTGATAGCATTGTCGCGATTAGAAGCATCAAGTTTATTGTTAGGAAGCATATGATCCTTGAAACCGAGGCCGAACAGTCTTTTTATCTTGGCAGGTCTAATCCGGATACGAGCCATACCATTGTTTTCTTGCAATACCACCCAAGCGACTTTGGAGTTATCAGCAACCGCGATGAACTCAGGTTCGAAGTCTTGAGCTGCGGTGGCATTGGGTCCAAAAACGCGCAGGCTAGGATCAAGCACTGCTCCATTATAGGCCGCAAAACTCACTGTACGAATATTGTTTTGGTTCATATTGGCCACATTATTGCGCATGCGAATGATACTAACACTCCCTTCTGGGTCAACCAAATAGTCATCATCTGGTTCTCCTTCGTTGGCTACCAACAAGAATTTACCATTGGGAGTAAAGGTCAACATATCGGGCAATGCTCCCACACTTAGTTCATTGATAAAATTGCCAAAGGGATCAAAAAACACTACAGTACCGGGATCCTGCTTTATGTCAGCCTCCATGGCTACTGCAACTACATGTGGTTTTACCGCCACACTATTGGGCCCACCACCATAGGGAGAAAGATCAATAGAAAAAGCCAAAACCGGTGTGGCAGGATTGGTGAGGTTAAATACATCGAGAGTATTTTGGCCTGAGTTGGTAACAAATAGCTGGCGAGAGATCGGGTCAAATGCCGAAATCTCGGCAGCGCCATCATCAAAAATCCCGCTCTGATAGGTACCTAGCACACTTAGCTGGATTTGGGCTTCGAGAGAACTCACCAACAAAAAAAGCAGCATGCAAAGCAAGCCTCGGCGAATAGTAAAGATTTGCATAAGGACTGAGAATTGAAATGAAAATTAGGATGTTCTTAGCAGCTATTATAAACCGCTCTCAACCCAATTTATAGTCCACTCAGCATGCCTATCAACTGCAATCAGAAACTTAATTTAAGGCCCACTTTTGTAACTGATTTGTAACAATCTTGTAGCCTGATTTTCATTATTCCGAAATCGATTTCGACAATTATCGTCAAATCCTTACATGCAGCTACTATCTTTTTCTTTTTAAAATATGCGTGTAAGCTTTTCTCCTTCGGAGAACGATTATTTCAGCCGTATGAATTATTTAGTCAGCTTGTACTTTTTGACAAAAGAAAAAAGCGAGGTTAAAAACCCCGCTTTGCAAAAATTTCAAGATGTCTTTAACTAGGCAACATTGGCTGAACCAGATTCACCAAAGCGACCAGACTTTGTGACTGGAATCAAATAATCATCACGTTTGTTAGGATTAGCTGACCATATCCTGCGACCTAGATCACAAATGTAAGTGAGGCCTTCCATAATTTCCTTCTCAATACGTTTAGATTCGCGTTTATTGTACAGGTTGATTGCCTGAGAAGGTTGATGGATGTCTTGCTCAAAATGCTCACATTTGTGCGCTAAAGCCACGATAAAACTGGCGTTGAGGCCATTTTGGGTAAACTCAGCAAGATCTCTTGCTGCTAATACCAACTTTTCGTTGCATAAACGAACCAACTCTTGACGCGAGAGCTGCAATAGTCGGTTTTTGGACTGAGACTTCATAGAATATGGGTTTATTACCTGTACTAATAAAGAAAGCTCCATCCTTGGAGGGATAGAGCCTTTGTTTTTTGATTTATATGATCAGAAAAATCAGTTCACTCTATCCCAGGCGACATTTGTTTCAAACAAATCACCAGTTGTTGATACATGAAATAACAATGATTTCGTAGTGTTCGCATCTTCTTTGTTACAATATCAATGATAATCAATTTGTAAGAAAAAATCAAACAAGAACGAGACAATTCTAATTTATCGTTCTACGTTATAGCTGATAAACATTTTACTCAAATTGTTTAATTTTTATTACTATAAAATATCTATCTGCCGTTACCCTTCTACGGGACCAAATCTCAATAGTTGTGAAAAAATCTTTAATCCTCATTGGGCTACTCTGTGGCCTAAGCTTCTCTCTCTTTTCCCAAAACACCGCCACTCCCACTGATTTGTACTGTGCATGGGAAAGCGTGAGTATGAAAAACGCACCCGGTAAAGTGGCCAAGACCATTGGGGTTATTCGTTTTGGAGAAATTGTCCGCTGGAATGGTGAGTCCCAATATGTCGCCGACGAAAGCCGTACTTATCTCAAAGTGCAGGCAGTGGACGGTGCGGTTGGTTGGGTCCATGAATATCTTTTTGTCAAGGGCATAGGACTTGGCGTTATCCTGCAAGGTGGACTCATCTACAAAAGACCGCAAACCGTCACTACTGTAACGACTGACCAATTTATGCCAGGAGAACTTGTCATCGTTGAAGGCTTTTCCAATAACTGGATAGGACTGGCAGGTAAGCGTAAGGCTAAAAAAGGCTGGATAGAAGGCCGCAACAAGGTAAGTATGGAAGATAGAGATGTCCTTTTAGCCTCCTTGATGATGTCCGTAGAAGCAGAAAAGGATCCGAAAAAACGTCAAAAACAGATGGAACTGGTTTACCAGCAGGCCAATCAGGTAGGCTCGCCGATGGCTGAGGTAGTGCGTTCGCGCAGCGGCAATAATAATATGAGCCCCAGTACATCCCCTACCATCAATAACGCCACCAATACTACTAGCAGAGACATTGCGGCCAATAGTCCTACTCGGGAACGCCCCATGCCGACTGTCTCAGCTGACAACTCAAACATTTACTTTAGGAGTATAAAAGACCCCAAAACGGGCCAAATACGACGAGAAACGGTAGAAACCGGCGGCATATACCTAGTCAATGGTCCCCCAAAAGCAAACTCCATTTACTTTGCCTATCATAAGACGCTCCCTATAGGATCGACCCTGCGCGTTCAAATCCCCAACACCCAAGGATTTGTCGAGTTGAAGGTAGTCAGCCGCCTCCGCAACGACAATCCCGCCATGGTAGGCTTACACCCTGATTGTGTACAGGCGATTTATGGAGATTATATGCCAAAAGAGATCAGCATTATCTATCCGCAAGCCTCTATGCAACCTTAGACCCAAAGTAATAGTATAGGTTAAGGGTGTTAAATGCAACAAAATCAAGCAGTAACACTTTATTTTACTTGGATATATTTGCGCCATTAAGTAGTTTTGGTTCTCAAAACATCGAATTCACATATGAAACGGAACCCCCTCAATTGGATTCTGTGCCTTACAATGCTCTTGCTCAGCGGTGTCATGACCGCCCAGACTGCCACAGATCCATTTCAAGATACCGAAGATGAAGTCTTGCGCCGACGCAATAGAGACAAGATCTTTTATGAAGACGGCGTGATCTATGAACGTACCGAAGCTAAAGGACATTCGATCGTCGCCTACCAAAACATCCGGCTTTACAAAAAGCCCGGCCGCGGCTCTGAACAAAGTGGTACGGTCCTCTTTACCGAAGAATTGCGCCACCTAGGTATGGAAGGCTACGTCAAGTCCGATGGGCATAACTACATTTATGTCAAAACTTCCCGCGGCAAAAAAGGCTGGGTCCAGAGCAATTATGTCGTCCAAAATGGCGGAGTAGTCGTCCTGACCGAAGCTATGCCGATATACGAAACGCCCAACTCGAGAGGGACCGTTACCGAAGGGAAATTTGAAGCTGGGGAAATTGTAATCTTGGACGATTTTCAAAATGGTTGGGTACACCTAACCAACAAACGTAAAGAACACATTGGCTGGATACAAGGTTATGACAAACTGAGCCTCGAGCCGGCAGATATCGAAGCAGCAGCGCTTTTTGCAGAAGCCCTAAAAATTCCGGAGAAGGAACGTCGCAAAACAGCTCTCCAAACTATCACCCAAGGTCGTGGTCAGGACATTAGCCCTGAGATGGCGCTTGTAATTGATGATGCCATTAGAGCCACTGAGCCGCAACCCGTCTATACCAACCCTAATCCAAGTTATAACGATGACTTCGTTTACTATCCCAATGGTGAAGATGGCTTGTCCTCTGACGCTAATAACTTAGGAGACTTTACTGAAAGCACCAATAATTCTGCTCCCATCAACTATCCAAGCGCTACCCCATTAGAATTACCCGCAGAGCAGAAATATAACGCTTATGTAGAGAAGGTGGTAGATCGCGAAACTGGACGCTATTATAATCGAGTCATTGAGACTGGAGGCATCCAACCGGTAAAAGCAAAAAAACCAGCAAATATTTATTACTGCTATCACAAAACTTTACCCATCGGTAGTACGATCCTACTGGAAGTTCCGGGAACCGGAGCTTATGTACAACTAGAGGTAATTGCTCGCCTCCGCGCCGACAATCCTAACATAGTAGGCCTAGGAGGAGAATTGATCAAGAAAGTTTATGGAGAAATCGCGGCCAAGAATGTTTATTCAGCCACGATTGTCTACCCACAACAATAATATAAACACGTTCAAATCAATGGGAGGTGGATACTACTTATCTGCCTCCCATTTTTCCATACAACGCAGCAGTTCTTGCTGGATCGATAAGGTCTTGTCTTTGTTATACCACTTTTGCAGCTCCAATACCAGTTCATCATGACTTAGTTCATGACTCTCTTTATTGTCCATGACCATTTTTTGTGGCATTAGTGGCCTTGGCCCCCAAAAGCCAATCTCTTCCAGACTATCCGCATCCAAACAAATCAACACAGGAATAGATCTCGCTCCATTAGTGAGATATTGCTCCATCAAGTCAAGATGTTCATCTCTTAAGATCAAGCGTAAAGAAACTTTAGGGCTGGCTTCAGCCATTGCATTGAGGATAGGGATAATTTGTGCAGCATCTCCACACCATCCTTCACTGATCACAAGCCAAATATAATTTCGCTGTAAAGCGCCTAACATCTCGGCCAAGTCGGGCTGTAATTTTGCAGTTTTGTCAAGCCGAGTCATTCGCTTCAGATTTAGCTCGGTATAGTGCAGCATCGCTTCAGACTGCACAGGGCCGGTCGTTTTACCTTGCGCCACCAGCTCTCTGACCATTTGATTGAAATCCTGATAGCTAAAGGTGTGTTTGAGTTTTTCGGCAAAAAATGTAGACATAGTTAAGGCTAATTTAGGGGCAAGTTATATCGACAACAAACTATTGGATGTAATCTAGATTACAAAAGGCCGGGGATCAGCCTTTTTACGGATTGACGGTAGTTCAGATAGGCTTCGCCATAACGCTCAATCAACTTTTGCTCTTCTAGCTCAGACCCCCAAAACACATAAACAATCGTAATGCCAATCGTTACCCAGAGGGTGTCTCTAGGCCAAAGCAAACCAAGCCCAATAACAAACACCAAAATGGCACTGTACAGTGGATGCCGCACATAAGCATTCAAGCCTCTGACTACCAGAGGAGTATCCTCCTCTAAGCGCTCTCCCAAACCACTAAACTCACCTAAATCGTAGGCTCGCAAAGCGCTAAAACCTATGATAAGACCGGCACACAATAGCAAGCAACCCAATATTTGCCCTCCTAAGTAGTCTCCCCATAAGACACGATGCTCTCCTCCCAACTGCCCCAGCAAGAGGCCGCATAGGCCTAATACCGACCCCAGATTGTAAAAGAGTCGGTATTTTTTTTGCCCTAATCGGGAACGCCCCCACTCTTTGCAGCGAGTGCTGGCAAAAAAACTATGTAAGAAATAATAGAGTCCCCAAGCGAGACCAATGAGGAGTAGATTTAGTTCAGTTTGCATTTGACGTATTCGTCCTGATTCGCCACTGATTTATTAGCGGCTTGTTGAAAAGCATCTAAGGTAAGACCTAAATGCGGAGGACTAAAACGGTTGAGACGCCCTAAGCGCGCGTCGTATGCATTAGGATCGTGCTGGCGGATCGTTTCGGCGATAGCCCTCAATACTTCCATATCTGAAAAGCTTTCCGGCTTTTGATTGAGCTTGAGATGGGTAAGTACAGCCGCAAAACTGGCAGCATGAGCCTCAGGCGCCCAACAATCCCTCATCGACCATTCTTTGGCAGAATTGACCCGATTAGGATTTGCTTCTTCGAGATCGACGATCTGTACATTGTAAGGACGAATCTCAGTATTGAGTTGACGGGTGATACCTGAAATTGAAAATTGAACAGCTTGGTAGATCGAAATCAGTTCAGGCTCTTTGGGAGCAGGCGCAAGCCCTCCGGCTTGGACAATCAAACCGCCCCCTCTTTTACGCATGTGAGGCAACATTTGCTTGCAAATACCAATGGTGGCAAAAAAACGCTTTTCAAGCTGCGCCTGCATTTCTGGTAAAGATTGATAGTCCTTATCCATCCGATCTAAGCCAGAAACGTTGATAAGTATGCCAAATGGCCCAAAAGTTTCCACCGCTAACCTAAAAGCATTAGCTACAGATTCTTCATTACAAACATCCATTAATAATTGGGGGACATTGAGAGCCGAAACCGGCTCAGGAGCTGCAGCAAGAACATCATAGCCAAGATGCGAAAACAAGCGGCAGCAAAGCTGGCCAATCTCGGTTTCAGCACCGACTACCATTAGGTTACGAAGGGGAAACTTGGGCATAGGCATACGGAGTTTGGTGTAGGGTAGTTAATACTGTTTCAATCTATTGATTCAGTTTTCACATTGCCCTCTAAATGATCTGTAAACCTTTCGTCACTCATATGGCTCAAACTAGATATATAATCTAAGCTGTTTTCAACGTAAATTGTATAGCTAAGCAAACGGCCCTTTATGCAAAAACGCAAACTTTGGATATTAATCGAAAGTATGAGTCAGGAGGAAAGAAAACGCTTTCCTCTTTGGCTAAAAGCCGAATTAGGAGATAGGCAAATCTATCTCCAGCAGCTTTGCCAATTGCTAATCAACACCTATCCAGAAGCGCCACAAAGAGAAAATCTCTGGCATAAATTGTACCCAGAAAGTAATTTTGATGACGCCCGCCTCCGAAAACTTACACGAGACCTTACCGCTTGGGTAGAAGAGTTTTTTGCGATTGAGGAGTTTCGCACCCAAAAAGAGGACAAAAATGTAGCTTTATTACGAGCCCTTTATGAACGCGAATTACCCAATGAATTTGAAAAGACCCTGCGAAAATTTGATCGGGAAATGGATCAGCAAACGATCAGAGGAGGGGATTTTTTTAGGACGCAGTATGAATTGGAACGTTTAGCTACCGAATTTGCCGTTTCTTTTCGATACAAACTTGAGCGTGCTGGCTCTACTAGCGGAGAACTTCTCCCTGATACTCAGCGGCTGCAACATTTTTTCGATCTGTGGTGGATCCAAACCAAACTAGAAATCGCCAGTACCAATCAAGCCAAAAAACAAATTACAGGTCAGGAGACTGAGAGTATTCTCCTCAGCGAATTACTAGATTTGATCCCGCAGACTCCTCAACTAGCCCGCGAACCATTCATTTTGCTTTACCGCGAAATGACCCTATTGCTTATGGGCAGGTCCGAAATTGAGTTAGGTGACCTATTACTAAAAATTCAGGAAATGCCAGGGCTCGCACCTGAGGATCTGCAAACCCTTTGGGTACACCTTATCAACTACAACGTCAGGTCTCTCAACCAAACGGGGGACCCCAAATTTGCCGAGCAATCTCTATTGCTATTCGAGTGGGCAATAGCCGCAGATTTTCTATTAGTGGATGGACACCTGCCAGAAGCTTACTATAAAAACCTGATTGCGCTCTGCTTGAGGACCCAAAAATATGACAAGGCCGAATCCTATCTCGAATATTATAAACCGCTCTTACGGGAAGAAAGGCGCGAGGACGTTTATCTGCTCAGCAGCGCGATCTACCACAGCAATATCAAAGACTTCAAAAAAGTCATTCAAATTATTGGTCCCGTGCGCTTAAGTAGAGCCAGTGAGGAAATCCAAGCGAGAACGCTACTGTTACAGGCGTTCTACGAAGTAAACCCCCAAGAGATAGAATGGCTACTCAATCAACTAAAAAACCTAGACCGCTATATACGGTCTAGGCAAAATATGTCTGACGGTAACAAAAAACCTTTTTTAAATAGACTCAGGCTCTTTAGAAGGCTGCTTAAGGCTCACACTCAAAAAGAGCTAGATAAATTGATCAACAGTATCGAAACAACCCGCCCTCTCAATACTCCACAGTGGCTAATCGAAAAAGCCCAGTTAAAGCGGAGTCAGGCTATCAACAATTAGAGCTTGCTTAAATTTTGGAGTTTGGGTTGCAAACAAAAGATTTGTTTTTGGCCTAAGGAACAATTTTTATACAGGCTCTCAATTATTTTAACCAAAGCTTGGTTACGTATGTTCCATTTTGCGTGGCCAGTCTCACAAAGAGTAACTTATTTTTTTGCAAGTCAACAGGCGTTAAAGCAGTGATTTCGCCTACTTTCTTAAAGATGAGTTTACCATCACTATTCATCACGCTTAGTTCTGCGCCGGATTCAGGATAAGTCCCGATGATTCTGATAGACTCATAATTGCGATCGTAAGTAATCTTAACGGGAGCGCTGAGGTCTAATCTACTTTTGTGAGGCAGGAACACGATAAGCGCTTGTTCCTTTTTCATCTGGATCTCATCCATCTCTACGATGATGCCTTTCCCTCGCGCAAAAGCGCCATAACCGCCTACTGCATGTCCGTCAGTGCGTGTAACCACTACTTTTATTTCACGGGTTTCATTATCAGCCGTAATGGTTGCATCGCAATTTCCATCCGCACAAAACCAACTATCGCTGACATCAGCATCGATGCTTGACACAATGTCAAAACCTTCATAGGCAAAGGTCAATTCAATTTGGGTTGCCGCTGGCACTGGAATAGCAGCGCTTCCATAATCTACATGAAGGGTAAGCTTATCTCCACTCTCAAACTCTCCTGGCGTGAACCAAGCGTTTACCGGTGGGGTTTGGGCATGTAGTAAAGGCCCAAAAAGCAATGAAAAGGAAAAAAAGAATACAGACAGGTAGTGTGACCAAGCCTTGGGAGCTTGGAGAGTAGAATATCGCATATGATGTTATTTCTGGATTAAATCGTTTTGACATTTATTCCAGATAGCAAAGCAGGGAGGAGTCTAATCAATCCGTTTTTATTGGTGGATCTTCTTTGACTGGGTATGCAACAAAAGTAGAGAAGACGCTTAAGCTGAACAATTCAATTATACAATAATCCGTACATTCCAATTTTTTATTTAAATACTTATTCAAAACAGTAAATTAACCCCTATTAGTCCGAAAAAGAGGATTATCCAAAATATCAGCTTCATTTCGACAAGGAATCTTTCGTCATAACATAAAACCCCTTCCTTAAGCGTTATCAATATTCCTCAGTTTTTTTTCGATTACCGTTTAACCCCTCATTTGATCCGTTGATGAAGCAAAAAACTATTTCGAGCCTTCAAATAGAACAAAAGCCTCGTAATTCTTACATATTTGTACCAATCCGGTCTTTCTATCCCCAAATCGTACTATCTTTAAGCGCTTTAATCTGCAAGGGAAGGCAGAATGAAGCCACACAAACAAACAGAAGTAAATGAAAAAATTCTTTGCCGCCTTAAGTCTGCTCTTCGCAGCTGCGCCGCTCATTTCCCTACACGCTCAAAATACGCCCCAAAAAGAGATCAGCACTTGGTTTCTAGAAGAACGCTTCCTGATCGCAGATCAAAATGATGATGCGCTACTCGATATCAAAGAGATGCAGCGTTTTCCGCAGGAATTTGCCTACTACCTCACAGACCGTCATTTTGACCTCAGTGACAATAACAAGGATGGCTATCTAAGCTTTAATGAAATCAACCTCAAGCGTCGGACCGAAAACAGCTATCTGTTTACTTATCACCGTCGCCAACTAAGGGAGATCGCCGTCGATTATCCCTTATTGGCTCAAGCGGATATCAAATATCTCAAAGACAATCCAGCCCTCGTTAGCCGTTTGTTTAGCAACTTGGTATGGATGTATAAGCAGCCCGGCCTCGCCGAACGCATATACTCGGACAAAAGATGGTTGGCCAATCATCCTGAAGCAGCGGTTGCACTGCACAACAATTTACGCTGGCTAGCCGCTCATCCTAGTGCTGCCAATCAGCTGTACCGCGACCGGAGCACTACCCAAAAATTACCAGAACTCATGGCTTGGCGCTCCTCCCACAAACAAATTATCATGCGCATGCCTGATGTGGTGGAGATGTACGAACTAGAGTTTATCCCCAGAGAGATTATTGTCAATCGATAAAAATCACCAGCCCCCAAAAGACAACAAACACAAAAAGAGCCGACGGTCAATTAGCCGTCGGCTCTTTTTTATCCCTTGAGGGAAAAAAATGCCCCAATAGGCTAAGCATGCAAGACTTTGAAGTACAGAGTCAAAAGTATCTAGTACGAAGAAAAATCGCTTCCTTCAGTATTCCATTGAACTCGTTTTTTCAAAATCTCAATACTGAATACCATTGTCTCACTACTCAAGCATATCGCTTCCTCACTTTGACAATCTCCCAATCCCCCTACGGCAATTCTTCTGAGCACCCAGCAAATCGTAGCTAGATCTATGTGGGAATCTATGTGGGAGTATTCGTTTCGAGAACGCTTCTCTCTTTTTGTGATAAGCGTTCTGCGCAGCAGCATACCAGAAAGGACTAATCCAAGCCATGATGAGCATGGAATTGAACTTTTAGATATTGAATATTGGAGATTTTACATTTTCTTTGCCGGCTATGGCACTAGTGCAACATAAATCGGTTGATACTCGCTTTCAACAACAGGTAGATAATGCGGCGACTTATCTCATTCCTTTTATAGAAGAGGGGCTCAAATTGAGGCCAGGGATGAAGATAATGGAAATTGGTTGCGGGGAAGGCGGCGTGCTTAAACCCTTTGTCGCGCGTGGTTGTGAGGTAGTGGGCGTAGATTTAGCGGCTCAGCGGATCGCCAACGCCCAATCGTTCCTCGCAGAGGAAATCAAAGCGGGAAAGGCCGAGTTTATGGTCCAAAATGTGTATGAGGACGCCTTCCGCGAACGCTTTGTTGGGGCCTTTGACCTGATCCTACTTAAAGATACTATCGAGCATATCCCTGAACAGGAAAAATTTATCCCTTACCTCAAACAATTTTTAAAGCCAGAGGGCAAGGTGTTTTTTGGGTTCCCACCATGGTATATGCCTTTTGGAGGACACCAACAGATTTGTTCCAGTAAAGTCTTAGGCTTACTCCCCTATTATCACTTGCTGCCTCGGCCTTTGTATCGCGGGATTTTGAAGTTGGCGCAGGAACCCGACAGGACGATCAGAGAGTTGATGGAAATTAAGGATACGGGCATCAGTTTGGATCGCTTTGAGCGGATTATGCAACGAGACGCTTGGCATATTAATGCACGTACGATTTTTCTCTTCAACCCTATATACAAGTATAAATTTGGACTTAAGCCTCGCAAACAAGCCAATCTTGTTGCCAATATCCCTTTTCTACGCAACTTTGTCAGTACAGCGGGCTGGTATCTAGTAGAACCTAAAAATTAGGTTGTACGAAGCTGGATCAGTTTGTAACTTAGCCTCGTTTTCTACGAAACCACAGACTCGGTAAATGGATCTATTAATCAACGGATTGATCGTAATCGGCGCTGCCCTTTTTGTCATCTTGACGGCTGCGGCTTATACTGTTTATTTGGAACGAAAGGTGGCTGCTTTGATACAGCAGCGGAAAGGCCCCAACCGAGTTGGACCTTTTGGGCTTTTACAGCCTCTCGCCGACGTAATTAAGCTATTACTTAAAGAAGACATCGTTCCAGCTCAGGCCGATAAATTCATCCACTTTCTCGCACCGATCATTTCTGTATTGATCGCCTTGATTACCATGGCGGTTATCCCATTTGCCTACGTTCCAGACATGGAGTTCACGGCTACTTCAGGGGGATGGTTGGTAATCGCAGATGTCAATATTGGTATTTTGTACGTCTTGGCGATTACTTCTATTGCGGTTTACGGAGTAACTCTAGCGGGTTGGTCATCAAACAGTAAGTATGCATTGATTGGTGGTCTGCGCGCTTCTGCCCAGATGATCAGCTACGAACTGGCTTTAGGGCTTTCGGTAGTGAGTGTAATTTTGCTTACCAATGCTACTTATGTTGCTCCCGAGGGTATGGCCGCAGAATATGTCAAACCAGGAGCCATCGTAGAAGCTCAGCGCGGGGTGTGGAATATGTTCCGCAATCCCTTGGGATTTTTGATTTTTGTTGTCTGTGCGTTTGCTGAGGCCAACCGCTCACCCTTTGACCTGGTCGAAGCAGAGCAGGAATTGGTAGGAGGCTTTCACACAGAATATAGTTCCATGAAGTTTGCATTATTCTTCGTGGCGGAATACTTGCACGTGATCATCGCTTCCATGCTCATCACCACGCTGTTTATGGGCGGTTATTTGGTTCCGTTTGAAGGCCTACTAGGAGTAGCCGAATGGTCCAACACTGCGCGTTTATTAGCTGGCTTAGGAGCCTTTGTTACCAAGACGACCTTCTTTGTGTTTGTCTTTGTATGGGTCCGTTGGACACTACCACGCTTCAAGTACAACCAGCTGATGGATATTGGCTGGAAGCGCTTCCTTCCCTTATCACTCGCAAATCTCATGTTGGTTGCGGTCGGCGCAGCCATTTATATCATGCTGACTTCTGAGGGAGCAGGGCTTGCAACTTTGCAGCCTTAATTGCGTTGTTAAGGAGAAAGATTTTCTGTTTATTAACCCTTTCCTGACATCTTGACAGGCAATCTTTGCTTGGCACGGTTACGGCAATGGTTAGGATGCCGTCCTATCCTATTTTTCTTAGCAATAATATGGAATCCAACTTTTCAGATAGAGTTAAAGACGTCATATCCTACAGCCGAGAGGAAGCCATCCGCTTGGGCCACGATTATATTGGTCCTGAGCACCTGTTGCTTGGCTTGATCCGTGAGGGAGAAGGATTGGCGATTACTTTGTTGCTCAATCTCAATGTCGATTTGTCTCAACTTAAGAAGGCAATCGAAAACGCGGTAAGAGGTACAGTCACTAGTATTAACCTGACAAATTTACCACTTACCAGACAGGCAGAAAAAGTATTGAAGATCACCAGATTGGAAGCAAAATTGCTTAAAAGTGGTGTCATAGGTACTGAACATCTGCTCCTATCTATTTTGAGAGAAGAGAACAATGTAGCCGCTCAAATTTTGTCGCGCTTTGGTGTTACCTATGATATTGTTCGAGCAGAGCTTGAGCAGAGCGACGAAGTAAGCTCCCCACGTATGTCTGTAGCAAATGAACCACCTGAATCACCCGAGATGAATCAACCCGGAGAACGGCCTCGCAAGCCATCCAAATCTAAAACCCCTGTTCTTGACAATTTTGGTCGCGACCTCACCAAGGCCGCCGAAGAAAATAAACTAGATCCTATTGTCGGTAGGGAAAAAGAAATCGAACGTGTGGCTCAGATCTTGAGTCGTCGCAAGAAAAACAATCCTGTACTTATTGGTGAGCCCGGCGTGGGTAAAACTGCCATCGCTGAAGGCCTTGCCTTACGCATTATACAACGTAAGGTAAGCCGCGTGCTTTACAACAAGAGAGTAGTTACGCTTGATATAGCATCCCTCGTTGCTGGCACCAAATATCGTGGTCAGTTCGAAGAGAGAATGAAGGCTGTCATGGCCGAGCTGGAAAAATCTCCAGACGTAATTCTCTTTATCGACGAGCTTCATACCATTGTAGGTGCTGGTGGTGCCTCTGGTTCACTAGACGCTTCCAACATTTTCAAACCAGCGCTCGCGCGCGGTGAGATTCAATGTATCGGTGCTACTACCCTCGATGAGTATCGCCAGTACATTGAAAAAGATGGTGCCTTAGAGCGTCGTTTCCAGAAGGTAATGGTAGAACCTACTACGGTAGAAGAAACCATGATCATCCTGCAAAACATCAAGTCTAAGTACGAAGATCACCATAACGTCAACTATACGCCCGAAGCAATTGAAGCTTGCGTGAAGTTGAGCGATCGCTACATCTCTGACCGCTACTTCCCCGACAAAGCAATCGATGTGATGGATGAAGCTGGCAGTCGCGTGCATATCACCAATATCCACGTACCGCAAAGCATCCTTGACCTCGAAGGCAAGATTGAAGAAGTAAAAGAAAGCAAAAATCGCGTAGTCAAAAGCCAGAAGTATGAAGAAGCGGCTCAACTACGCGATCAGGAAAAACGCTTATTAGAAGAACTCGAGCACGCCAAATTGGAGTGGGAAGAGGAAACGAAAAATAAGCGCTATACCGTCTCTGAAGAAGACGTAGCCTCAGTAGTATCAATGATCACTGGCGTGCCTGTAACAAAAGTAGCTGCTGGCGAAATCGCCAAACTACGCCAAATGGGCCAACAGCTGAAAGATGTAATCATCGGCCAAGACAACGCCATCGAAAAACTAGTCAAAGCGATTAAGCGTTCCCGACTAGGGCTTAAAGACCCAGAAAAGCCGATCGGATCATTTATCTTCCTTGGCCAGACTGGAGTTGGTAAAACCGAATTAGCGAAAGCACTCGCTCGCTTCATGTTTGATTCTGATGACGCGCTCATCCGTCTTGACATGAGCGAGTATATGGAGAAATTTACTGTATCGCGCCTGGTCGGCGCCCCTCCCGGATACGTCGGATACGAAGAAGGTGGTCAGCTTACTGAACGTGTACGTCGTCGTCCATACTCTGTCGTGCTTCTTGATGAGATCGAAAAAGCACACCCAGATATCTTCAACATCCTCTTACAAGTACTTGATGACGGAATCCTGACCGATGGTCTCGGCCGCCGTATCGACTTCAAGAACACAGTCATTATCATGACTTCCAATATTGGAGTATCGCAGATTCAAAGCTTCGGCGCTCAAGGTCTAGGGTTCGAAACCAAAGCTCGCAACGATCAAGCTGATGAGATGATGCGTAGCACCATCGAAGGAGCCATGAAAAAGGCTTTCCGCCCTGAATTCCTTAACCGTATCGATGAAGTAATCATCTTCAACGAATTGGAGAAGGAGCACATCATGGAGATCATCGATCTTCAGCTCAAGAGCGTATTTGCACGCATCGAGGAAAAAGGGTTCTTCATCGAACTTACCGATAACGCGAAGGACTATATCGCCGAAAAAGGCTTCGATAAGAAGTTTGGGGCTAGACCTTTGCAACGTGCTATCCAAAAATATCTTGAAGATCCCATCGCAGATGAGATCCTAGAGAGTGATGCCGTGCCTGGTGATACGATGAAAGTCGATTACGACAAGAAGGCTGAAAAGATCACTGTTTCTATCAAAAAGACGCCAAAGAAAAAAGGAGGCAAGAAAGCAGAAGCAGACAAGCCTGAAACCACTTCTGAAGCTCCAGAAACAGAAGAATAAATCATATTTGTCAACTTTTTGAAGGGTTGAGTTGTTGAATTATCTGAGATGTCTCGGATTCGACAATTCAACCCTTCTAGTATTATATATTGCTTTTATGAGTAAATCTACCCTCATATTGGGAGCCTCTACTAAACCCTCTCGCTACGCCTATTTGGCGTCTGAACGCTTACAGGAAGAAGGGCATGAAGTGATCGCCCTCGGCAAACGTCAAGGCGATAGCGCGGGCATACCGATTCACGACAATCCAGATGCATTAAGTCTTCCGGAGGATCTTGATACTGTCACGCTTTATCTAAATCCACAAAGGCAGGCGGAGTATTACGACTGGTTGCTCAAAGTGAAACCCAAAAGAGTCATCTTCAACCCAGGAACGGAAAATATGGAACTTGCTGATAAATTAAGAGACGCAGGTATCGAAGCGGTATTTGCCTGTACGCTTGTAATGCTGGCAAGTCGCATGTATTAGGCTTTCAGCATATTTGATTTTCTTTCCTATTTAGTGGGAATTAAGTATCTTCCGAAAACGCATAGGTTTATGGAATCTAAGCTCTCTAGTCAAGTTACTTCTGGCATTAGGGTGAACGTACGTTCAGCCTACATCAGGGACGAATCCTCTCCCAAGCACCATTATTATGTGTTTGCTTACCAAGTGGAGATTATCAATGAATCAACGCAAGCCGTCCAGCTTAAATCGCGCGAGTGGCACATCACTGATGGGGTTGGTGTCAAAAGAACGGTCAAAGGCGAAGGAGTAGTAGGCAAACAGCCTCATATCGCTCCTGGCGAGATTCATCGCTACGTGAGCGGATGCCATTTCCAGACTAGCGTAGGCAAAATGGAGGGACACTATAATATGCTACTTCCAGACGGAAGCTATCTAAAGGTCCAGATTCCTCCCTTTACGATGATAGTTCCGCATTTGAACAATTAATTTTCATGGTCAAAATTAAGGCTACTTATGACGGTCATTTACGGACGACCGCTACCCACATACCTTCTTCCAATACTTTATTTACAGACGCTCCTACCGACAATCATGGCAAAGGAGAGGCTTTTTCCCCTACCGACCTTATCGCGACTTCAACCTTAACCTGTATGATGACTTCGATGGGTATCGTCGCTCAAAACAACGATATCGCGATGGGCAAGCTCAGTGGTGAGATCGAAAAGATGATGACGCCCGCACCAAGGCGCATTGCACGCTTACAGGTAGAATTGGTTTTTGAAGGCCATAATCTCAGTGATACCGATAAAGGCTTATTAGAAAACGCCGCTTTGAGCTGCCCAGTGACCCGCTCTCTCCACCCCGATGTGATCGTCAATCTGAAATTTCGCTACGAGTAAGTTACATTTTTTCTAGGCTAGGTTACCAAGAGTTGTAAGCATATAACTCGAACACCTAATAATAGAAAAATGAAAAAAATTATTGCACTCGCCTTCATTATGTTGGCAATGGTTGGCTTTACTCAAGCTCAGAACATCGCTGGTACTTACAAAATGAACTTCAAGTCTGGTACCCAAGTTTACACAGACCGTACCCCAGCTCGCGCTTCCTTTTCTGGCTCAACCACCTTTACCGTCACACAAAATGGAGATGAAATCACCGTAACCCTGCAAAACTATGGTGGTAAATGGTCTACTCACCGCATGAGTGGGCGCGTGGGTAATAACAAATTTCTCGCTGTATTGCCAAGCGGTAGCAAATCAGTTTACATGATTCAAGGTACAATCAAAGGCAACACCATCACTGGTGAATATGTATACGCTCGTTATGGCGATGGCAACAGTGGGATCGTTCCAGGATGGACCAAAGTAAGCTACACTGCCGTACGTCAATAAACTTTTGCAACCAACCTAAAGACCGAAAACGACTTAGGCGATCAAGATTACTTGATCGCCTAAGTCGTTTTTATACGTTGAGCTTCTATTGAATCACCTTCTCCGCAGCAGCCAGAATCGCGTCGGCATTGATAGAGAAGTGACTGGCCTGATATACTGGCTTGCCATCACGCAACAAGATCGCTTGAGGAGATTGGTGAGGCACCCCAAAATCTGCGGCGACGGCGTTAGAAATAGTACGGTAATTAATCAAATCAAGATAATGTAGGTCTGCTACTGCATTTAAGCCTTCTGTCTCACCTAATATTCGGTGCCAAGACTGGGCAGAAATGCCACATCTAATACTATGCTTGAAGATTAATTGCGGCCGCTCAAAAGAAGCTTTGGCAAGTTTTCTTAGCTGAGAGCTTTTCTCCAGCTGATTCCAATGTTGCATAAAAATTACATTATCACTTATGGTTGCCTACCTTTGTAGCTTGACAGGTTTTACCTGCGTAGCAACCAGTAGTACTCATAACTGTAGCTAATGTGAACATCAGTAGGAAGGCGACGAAGATTTGCTTATAACGCTTCATAAGGACTAGATTAATAATGCTTGTGATCAGTCAAATTACGCATTTGTACGTAAAGGTAAAATTTATCGCATAGAGATGGCTCTAGAAGATTGGGAAATTCTAACACATGATAAGATTCGCGCATTGATTGAAGCGAACAAAGAGACTGATCCGATTCGTTTTGCGTTAACCCATAATAACAACGAGTTTCCGCTCGCTTTAGTTTCGACTCAGTTAAAATCTCTGCAAAAAGCCCGTCTCAAACTCCCATCTTGGTACAAAGTATCTGCAATCTTACCTCCCTTAGCCCTCGAACAATGCAGCAGTGAAGCTACCGCCAAGCTTAAGTCTCATACTGGCAAAATTGCGCTAGACCTTAGCGGAGGCCTAGGGGTGGACAGTCATTTCCTTAGTCAAGGATTTACCCACCTCATTTCCCTCGAACCCCAAAAGACACTCTCTGCAATCCAGAGATATAACCTACAACTGCTAAAAAACCCGAAAGTTGAGGTAATAAATCAGGATGCGGAAAGTTTTTTACAATCTTATGATGGGCCAAAATTTGATCTGATCTATGTCGATCCTTCTCGACGCGATCATCAAAACAGACGCATCAATGCGTTGACCGAAGGTGCACCCAACATCACCCAACTCATGCCGCTGGTCCGGCAGCATGGGCATCAATTATTGATCAAAGCTTCTCCCCTACTCGACCTAACCGAGGCTCATCGTCTTTTCCCTACTCTGAAAGAACTGGTTGTTGTCTCCAAGGACAACGAATGCAAAGAAGTACTTATTTGGCTTGACAAATTGTCTCCAACACGACCAGAGGAGCCTTCTGAGGCACTTTTGCGCTTAAAGATGCTTAGGCAGGGAATACTAGTAGAGTATCAATTTTCGTATCCATTGGTTGAGGATGACGGCTGCGCCGAACGCTCATCTCCCCCCGCATTCCTATCAGAGCCAGATGTAGCTTTTTACAAAAGCAGATCTACCAAGCAATTGCTAGCAAGCTTAAAGCAAAATGGGCTTTCTCTCCCTCACCGAGATGGGTATATTTACAGCAATCAGCCGCTTGCTTCCGCCTTTCCTGGTCGCCAGTTTAAGGTCATTGAAATGATGCCTTATAAGCCCAAAGCCATCAAAAAGTGGCTCAAAGCTAACAAAATTAAGCAGCTTAATATTAGCAAAAGGAATTTCCCCGAAACGGTAGCCCAAGCTCGTAAGCAACTACAGTTATCAGAAGGAGGAAAGGAGTTTCTACTCCTTAGTTTATGGCAAGGAAATCGTTATGCCTTCTTCGCAGAACGCATCCAATAATTCAACAAATCAAGCCCTGAACAATTTTATTACAGTTCTTGATAAGCTTCCAAGCAGAAGTCAACACTTTGTTTGACATAGTCAGCCGAAAAGTCAAAGCGGATGCCAGCGGTTTGATAGATTTCTGGAATCGTATGCGTATAGCCCAAAGTGAGTGCGTCTAGATATTGCTGCAAGCCTTGTTGAGGATTCTCTTTATAGTTTTTCCAAACTGCCAGGGCACCTAGCTGCGCAATCGCATACTCGATATAATAAAACGGCACATCAAAGATATGACCTTGCTTGAGCCACATAGTATCCATCATCTCTTCATAGCCTGTCCAATCCACCACATCTCCATGGAAGCGGCGATACAAATCGCTCCAAGCGGCGTTCCGTTCAGCAGCAGTATGATTAGGATTGTCATATATCCATTGCTGGAAGGCATCTACTGTTGCAATCCATGGAAAGACTACTATACAGCGTTGCAGTTGATTTTTCTTAGCGCGCGCTAATTCTTCTTCATCTCCATAAAACTTGGCATAGCCGTCTAAACTCAGTAACTCCATGCTCATAGCCGCTAATTCAGCAACCTCCGAAGGGGTACGCTTCAAGGCATTGAGGGAGATATCGCGCGTCAAAAAAGAATGTACGGCATGCCCACTTTCATGGAGCATCGTGATTACGTCGGTCTGAGAGCCAGCGGCATTCATAAAAATGAAGGGTACCCCCACTTCCATCAACGGATAATTATATCCCCCAGGCGCTTTACCTACCCGACTATCCAAATCGAGATACCCCATATGGTTCATAAGGCCGATCATCTCGCCGAGCTCAGGTTTCAAGCCACTGAGTACGCTGATCGCTTTGGTAAGTAGCTCATTCGCCTCATCAAAAGGCTTGAGTGGTTCATCCCCAAAGATATCTACACTTTGATCCCAAGGTCGCAATACTTCAAGCCCTAGCTTCTCGCGACGCTCCTCCATCATTTGCTCGTAAACGGGCTTTACCACCTTTTCTACCGCTTCATGGAAGGCGTAAGTATCACTCAGTTGGTAATCAAAGCGGCCCATTTGGTCAAATTTGAAGCTAGTGAAGCTGTTATAGCCAGCATTTTGAGCCATTTGGTGGCGTAGCTTGACCAGCTGATCAAATATATTTTGAATAGCTTCGGCATCATCTAAACGACGCTTAGCCGTTTTTTCCCAAATCTCTTGGCGGAGCGCTCGATCCCGAGATTCCATATACTTGCCAGCCTGCTGTAACGTGATCTCTTGGCCTTCATGCTCTATGGTCATCTTGCCTGAGATAGCACCATATTGTTGCGAGACGCTCTGGTCTTTGGCTTTAAGCTCTACATTTTCTTTGCGAAAAAGATTGATTTCTCTTTCAAGCTGACGGGTGTAAGTGCGATACTTTTGAGGGTCTAATCCATTAAAATGCGGATTTGCGACGATCTTTCGATTGAGTTTGTCCTCATATACCGATAGATGTGGCATAATTTCCTGCACAAAGACTTGATAGCTTTGGCGTAGGCTTTCATCCTGCGTATCGCAGGTCATCTTGATATGTCTCCACGCAAAATCTTCCGCAACGACCGAATCTAGTTCATTGATTTGTCTGAGAAAGGCTTCTAAGCTTGCTACAGAGTCTGGTTCTTGCGCAATTAAAAATTCATAATGTGGCTTTAGGTCTTCCCAACTCTTGATTTCAAAATCATAAGGGACGAATGTACGCTTGGCTTTATGGTCGCCGATTTCCAGTAACTCCTTCATAAAATTTACACTTTGAACTTCAAATTTAAGAAACCTTGGGAGGGTTTGGAACTTTGCCGGTAGATAACAAAAAAAGAACCTGGTATAATTACTTACACCAGGTCTTCTTTTCCGCTATAAGCGGCAGCTAAACGTGCTTTTCCCTAACACATCTGTAATATGAGCACGTTCACGCAGCAATTCATGGACGTTTTTGCAAAAAAGTAACGTTAGAATTTTATCAAAAAGTGATTTGTTTCTAAATAATTGCCCTGCTACACAAAAAAGAGAAAACATAATCCCCTGTATTACAAACACTTAACACACACGAACGTTCTGCAAAGCAGAAACCTTAAGTCCCAAATGGTAAATAACAGATGTAAAAAATGTTTGTTTTAATTACTTTTTTCTTTGTCTCCTATGCGCTCCTGCGCTGAAACACACCTATTTATTTAGCCTAAATACCTTTTCAATCTCCCTAATCGCCAGCCCTAGCGTAGGCTCAAATTAGAATTTCTTTAATTTCCTCCCTGTGGAAATAATCTGACAAAAGTAACGTTAGGAGACAGGTTAAACCGCTATTTTCCTTCTGCACTTCATACCATATACTTAAACACAAAAATCACAACTCACTGTTTTACAGGCAATTACTCCAATTATAGCGCACCGCCTACTTGCTTGGCGTTGCCCCTTGTGGTAAATAATGCTAATATGACAGTATCTTGATTATCAAGAAAATAGCGTGGATAGAGTAAAAAAAATATTTGCTTCCCTCTCTAAGACGGAAATTCGATACCTCAAGAATTATCTGACTGCCTTTCACAACAAAGGCAGCAATAAGTCGCTAGAATTGATCGAGCTGCTTGAAAAGCATCCCCAATGGGACCAAGCCCAATTTTCGCACAAACTCTATGGTGATCCCCAATCCAAGGCCTTTTTGATGATGAGAAAACGCCTTTTGGAGAAAATGATGGAAACACTCAGCCTCAGCATCAACTTCCACAACAATCCAACCTTCAAAGGAGATCCACCCGCTTATGAGTCTATCGCGATCCTTAAAGACTATATGTATGCTTTGTTTTTAAGAAGACGTGGTCTCGAAAAATTAGCCGTAGAACTTCTACAACGCTGCGTGCAAAAGGCAGAAAAATTTGCTATGCCTGAATATAAAATGTTGGCCTTAGCTAGTTTGAGAGGAGTAGCGACAGACCAAGAAGAACTAGATCAATATATTCATCCCCAACTCCAAAACGCCCTCGCTCAATACGAAAATGATCTCCTAGCGGGAGGAATAGACAAAACCTTCCGTCTGATGACAGATCAGCATCCTGTTTTTGATGAGACGCGAATACAGTATTTGGAGGAAAAAACAGCCTTATTAGAAGAAAAACTAAGCGAAAGCGATTCTCCGCGCGCAAGATATTTTTTCATCAATCTCAAGTTGCAACTCGCCAACGGTAAGGAAGACTATGAGACTAGTAAGAGCATCTACCAGGAACTCATCAATCACATTGAAACCAACAAAGGGCTCAAATCTCGCAACCGCTTGGGCATACCTTATCTAAGGCTTTCGTCAATTGAATTGTATCAGGAAAATTTTGCGGAGGGCCTAACCGCCGCAGAAGAAGCGCTCAAGCTCTTCCCAGCCCGTAAATACAACTATCTCCAAGCCGCTATTTGCAAACTCTTTGCTTGCTGCTATTTGGGTAAATTTACCGAAGCAGAAAGTTGCATCGAATCACTCGCCTACTTTATCGAAACCCCCGCCAAACGGCATTTGAGACCGGTACTCCTTGCTTTAGACTGGATCCATTATTTCCGCTCTTGTCTAGCTTTCTTTGAGCAAGACTTTCGCCGCGCCTTAGATCTATTGGGCAATGTAGATGAGCTATTTACAGATAAGACAGGTTGGAATATTGATCTGCGTATTCATGAGATCATCCTCCTGATCGAACGTCAACAATTGGACCTCGCAGCCGCCAGAATTGAAGCCCTGCGCAAGCACATTCAAAAGTATAAAGTCGAAGGGCGACCTTTGCCGATCTTCCGCTATCTCTATCACTTAGAGCGTAATGCCTTTGATTTTTCTCGCCCTGATCCTGAGATGCAGGAGGCCTTGCATGTCCTTACTCACCAATTGCCTTGGGATGCGGTCAATGCTGAAATCATTCGCTTTGAGATCTGGGTAGAAGCCAAGGCCATGCAACAGCCCTATTTTACGCTATTTCAAGAAACCCTCACGCACAGCAAAGTCAGTACCTAGTCCAAGAGACAAGCGTTCTGCGCAGCAGCTAATCAAGAGGAGCCGCTTTTTTACTGACCCTAGCGGGGAACGCTTAGTCGAGGCAGCAGCTTTACCCCCGCCTTTGTCGTAAGATTTGGCAAGCTCTCCCCTCAACTCCATTGGATCATTTTTCGTATATTTGCATGCCGAACAAGCGTTAGTTCGGTATGCAAATTTTTCTATATGCAAGTGATCGCTCCCTACCAGCCCCAAAATAAAATCCGCATCGTAACTGCAGCCTCGCTTTTTGATGGCCATGACGCCGCTATCAATATTATGCGTCGGATCCTGCAATCTTCTGGTGCTGAGATCATTCACCTCGGTCATAATCGTTCGGCCCAAGAAATTGTCGCTGCGGCCATCCAAGAAGATGCCCAAGGCATTGCCATTACCTCTTATCAAGGGGGCCATATCGAATACTTTAAGTATATCTATGATCTCCTGCAAGAGGCAGGTTGCGGCCATATCAAAGTATTTGGTGGCGGAGGAGGAACCATTTTACCTTCTGAAATTGAGGAGCTACACGCTTACGGCATTACGCGCATTTATTCGCCAGACGACGGCCGAGAAATGGGATTGCAGGGCATGATCAACCATCTACTTGAGTCTTCTGACTTTCCTACTGGCAAGCTAGATATCAACCGCTGGCAAGAAGCAATCGGCCAAGCCTTTGGCGATGTACCCACTAGCTCAACCAACGGTACTGCGATCCTTCATCAGGTCAAACAAAAGATCAGTCCTCGCGCGATTGGACGATTGATTTCAGCCGTAGAAAACGAGCCAGAATTGGTCGAGCCCATCATGACTGATGTGCATAAGCGCATCAATGACCTCACCGTACCCCCGATTTTGGGGATCACTGGTACTGGAGGCGCGGGTAAGTCTTCTCTGGTTGATGAATTAGTACGACGCTTCTTGCTAGATTTTCCTGACAAGCATTTGGCCATCATATCAGTCGATCCATCCAAACGCAAAACTGGTGGAGCCCTATTAGGGGACCGTATTCGCATGAATGCGGTCAATCATCCGCATGTTTATATGCGTTCCTTGGCCACCCGTCAATCTAATCTTGCGCTTTCCAAGCATATTCCAGAAGCGCTCAATATCCTTAAAGTCGCTCAGTTTGATTTGATCATTCTTGAGACATCGGGTATTGGCCAGTCAGATACAGAGATTGTGGATTATTCTGATGTTGCCTTGTATGTGATGACACCAGAATATGGAGCCGCTACTCAGCTTGAAAAAATCGATATGCTGGACTATGCGGACCTTATTGCGATCAATAAATTTGATAAGCGCGGTTCTCAGGACGCTATTCGTGACGTCCGTAAACAATATAAACGCAACCACGGTATCTGGAATCCAACTGAGCCAGATGATCTACCCGTTTTCGGCACGATTGCCTCTCAGTTCAATGATCCGGGCATGAACCGACTCTACCGTTCGGTGATGAATACCGTAGCCGAAAAGACAGGCGCCGATCTCAAAACAGATTTCCTCGCTTCGGATGAAGCTTCTGAAAAGATCTTCATTATCCCTCCTTCTCGCACGCGCTACCTCTCTGAGATCTCTGAGACCAATCGCGACTATGATGTGTGGGCTGAAGAGCAGGCAACAGTAGCGGCTAAGCTGCAAAGCTTGGCGGAGACCATGAAGATGTTGCCGGAGGGGGACCCTGTCAGGGAACGCTTAGCCGAAACCTACGAAACCCTCAATCTCCAGCTCGACAAGACCAACCAATATATCCTCGAGCATTGGGACGAAAAGAAAAAACGCTATTCCGATGAGGAGTTTGTTTATAAAGTAAGAAATCGCGAAATCCGAGTCAAAACGCATACAGAGTCGCTTTCTCGCAATAAGATTCCAAAAATCGCCCTCCCCCCCTATCGTAGCTGGGCTGACATCCTGAAGTGGAATCTTAGAGAAAATGTACCTGGCGAGTTTCCT